>CAZZLQ010000019.1:0-34931 GCA_964655245.1 uncultured Bacteriovoracaceae bacterium
TTGAAGATCTTCAGGTGCAAGCGTTTGGCCCGCGAGATCAATATCGTAGAAGAAGCCTTCATCATTGGCTGGGCCCACGGTGAGCTGTGCTTTCGGGTAGAGTCGAATCACAGCTTGAGCCATCAAATGTGCAGCTGAATGTCTAAGGGCGTGTCGGTAATCTTTATCTTCTTTTCGTCGAAACTGTTCCACAGTCCTCTAGAATTGCCGTCTCTCAGCCTTTTTTCAATAGGCAAGATCGACGATCTTCTGAATCACATCCTCAGCCAGCAGCCCGGCTTTTTGGGCTGAAAGCATGAAATCATCCCAGGTGTTCAGAGAGGGATTGGGATTAGCCTCCAGGAGATAGACCGTGCCTTTCTCGGTCATGCGTAAATCAAATCGGGCATATCCCTCGAGGTGCAAGGCTTCAAAGGCTCTTTTGACGATGCTGTTGATGGTTTCCACTTGCTCATCGGTAAGGCCTTTGGCGAATTCGTTTTTGATGCCGTACTTCTTCCGATACTCCTCATCCCACTTCACCTTGTAGGTCGCAAACTTAGGGCGATCCTCAGGAAACTCCTTCATCGTCAGTTCGCGAATCGGTAGAACTTGGAGTCGTTTGCGGCCAATCACGCTGACGTAAAACTCTCGCCCAGTGATAAACTCCTCAATCAAAACATCTGATTCAAACTTCTGATGCAGAAAGTGAATCCGATCGAGACAATCCTTTTCATTCTCGACGAATGAGTCGAGCGATATTCCCTCTGAGGCCTCTTCACTGGTGGGTTTGACGAAAGCTGGGAACTTAAACTTGGGGAGCTCTTTCAGTGGCTTTTTTTTCAACGATGCCACCCAACGAGGAACTCGGATTCGATGATGAGAGAGAATCTTCTTACTAAGGTTTTTGTCCTGACAAATACCAAGACCCAGCCACTTGGTTCCCGTGTAGGGAATTCCCAACAGATCCAGGCACGCTGCAAGTTGAGCGCTTTGATCGCGTCGATTGCTGAAGGCTTCGGCCATATTAAAAACAATCTGAGGATTCGCGGTTTTGAGCTCGGTAATGAGTCGTGGCAAGTCGTTGTAGACTCCAATGTGTTGGGCTTCGTAGCCCAAAGCTTCCAGAGTGCGAAAGGCCAGACGTTCGGAGTTAAACGAATCATCCTTCCATAAATCAGAGTAGTCGTGATTTTCGGGAGGCGTAGAGCCGAGATCAAAAAGAACAACCGCCTTTTTCGAGGAAGATGAGCGCATCTCTGATTAATCCTACAAAAACTTTCTCAAAATGTTCAGAAAAGCCTCAATTCATTGATGTTTTTGGGAGTTGGAGGCCCCGAGAGCCAGCAAAAATAGCCTCAGACTTGGTTTAAATAGGGTTTCATTTGGTATATAGATTGCACCACTTGGATTGGGGCCGGATGGTGTCTTTTCGACGAGTTTTAGGATTCCTTCTCTTGGCGCTGCTGCCTTTGGGTACAGTGTCTGCGGGCTCGTGCAGTTCGTTTCTCTCCTCCATCACTCAAAATTTTAAGAAGCGTTGGAATGAGCAAAAAGCTCAAGAGGATTCTATCGCGCTGAACCTGGCAATGGTGGTCTATGAGGCTGCTCGCGATAATGATGACGTCGCCATGGGAGCCATTGGGCTGATGCAAGCGGCGTCTGTGATTCTTAAGAATAACTCAGCTTACAAAAACGATATTGAGGCCTTTAAGGATGTTCGAGTTGAGCTTGCGAGAATTCTTGCGCTTACAAATCAAAACAATTCCCCGGTTCGAAATGCCTACTTAAAAATCTATTCAAATCCACGGCAAAAGATGCGCCAGTTGAGCCAAGACGTTTTGAAAACTCTTCTGCCAACCGCCATGTTTCCCGTATGGAGATTGATCAAACGAAAAGAGCTTTCTTCAGCATCAATTCGTTTTCCGCTTCGCACTTTAGTGCAAACAAATCGCCTCGTCGTGGAGCGAGATGATTTTCTTGAGAGAGCGCTTAAGGCGGCCGAACATTTCCAAGGGCCGGAGATGGAGGAATTGCTTCAGCCTATTCGCAGTCGAGCAACTTGGGCACGAAGTCTGCGTCCCGTGGCACTTTCGGCTCTTCTCTGGTTTGCAAATATTCATCCCTTGGTTGCCATGTATGGCCTAACCACGCCTGAAACTTCCAAAGAGTCCTTTCATGCGCTTCACTATCTAGCTCGTCTGGAACAGGCGGATGAGAGGTTTGATCCCGATGGTAAAAAAATCTCGATCATTTTTGATTCCGCGTTTCCTCAAAAGACTTTCTCCCATCCTGTTTTGCAAGCAAGGGCGGAAAATGACAATGTTGTGGATGTTTGGAAGGAGCTTGATTTCGTGAGGGTTCAGGCTCAAGAGTCGCAAAACTTTCCTGTGGAAACTGCCAAAGATCTTGAAAAGGCTCTGAATGCCGCTGCGGACTCTGACATCATTTACGTGGTCGCTCATGGGCTGGCCGGAGAAATCTCAGTGGGCAGCTCTGATTTGTCGGACCTTCTGAAGGATGTTTCGATCAAATCGCCTCAATCGAAGAAAGAGCAAAGTGTTGTGTTCATTTCCTGCCTCTACGGCAGCAAAACAGGCAGTTGTGCCAAGGATGAGCCTTGGGTTGTCAATGGTATTCGACTCGTCGGAGATCAGACTCCAGGGGCAATAGCGGCATCAACGAACAATCTAAGTTTTCAGTATTTTGGGGATCGCGGCCCGTCGGATTCAGACACGGTGATCGATGCTGTTCTCCGCCATTTCACAATGACGGGACTTCAAACAGGACTGTCCTCCTTGGGGTTGACTCAGTGGATGATTGTGGATCGAAACTTTTTAGCGGTTGCGCCCGATTTATCACAGGGTGTTGCAGGATTTAGGATCTATGACGTGCAAAAAGATGCCGAGAGCTTTCATCCAGTGCCAGAGTCAGAGGATATGAAGCACATTTTGTTGACTGTCTCATCACACTTTGGGGACCTCCACGAGGGCATGTCTGAAGATGAGCGTCGCAAGGAAGTTTCTCGCTGGATTGATTTTCTAAACACCTTTGTGCGGGCATACAAACGAGACGGCGAGTCCCTCTTCCATGCTCCGGTGTTTCATGGCCCGTCTAAAGACTAAACGTCTCGCTTGAAGTGCCCGGTAAACAGATAGTTGCTCACCAGGGTGGCGAGAAACGATGAAATTTCAAAACAGGTTTCTGCTTCGGGACGGCCCACGACGAGCTTGAGCTGTTTGCATCGGTTGATGAATTGTTGAATGAGCTCATCCACAACAACTTTTTTTTCGCCCGTCCAATGTGAAACCGCGTTCAAAATGATTCTTCGGTTTCGATGCAAAAACTTCCAAGCGCGCTCACCATCATTGGTGCCGGCGAGTTTGCCCACAAAAATACGTTTCAAGTCGGCATCGTAAAAATCCGGATAGTCCTCTCGAATCTCTCTCTGTCGTCTCTGATAATAAACTTTGAGGGTTGAGGTAAGAAATCGGGCCTCGGAGATCATTCGTCCCTTTGGCTTCGAAATGGTCCGCGGAATGAACTCTCGAGAGAGTGAATCGACGTATTGAATCTTTTTGAGGGCGCCCCATCCCCGGTACTTCTCTTTCCATTGAGAGCGGGGATTCAGCCATACCGCCATTGTCTCCGCGAAGTCTTCATCCGGATGCGCCTGCGCATACCAGTGCTGAAGATTTTGAACGAAATTTTTCGAGTAAGGGCGTGGTCGGTAGTTCTCTGGATGATATTCCTTTTTTGGGGATCCAAATACTTCAGCCCAAGACTTTCGTCGGGACACTCGAAAGGCATGATCAAAGGCATGTCCCATCTCATGGAGAAGCAGTCTTTCAAACTCATCATCGTCTTCGCCTTCGCACTCAAGCATGAGCTTTTTCTCCAAAGCTCTGAGCCGCGGATGAGAGAGGAAGAAGGGAATGGAGATTGCCGGATAGCCCTCGGGTGAAAACCACTCATCGCCCAAAAAGATCAAAGGCTCGAAATTCGGAAGTCGTTCACGAACGCCAGCCAAGACTCGTTGAACACGAGGATAATAGTCACTCTTTTCAAGGCTCAGTCCCAGGTCTTTGATCCGGCAGGAGAGCAGCTCGTCATCGGATAAGTTTTGGAGAAGTTCGAGGTTCATGGCTTTTGGACATCTTACCTCTCACGGTTTGCATTTGAAAGGAAGCCTGATATAAACCTTCCATTATCAGAGGAGATATTCAATGAGCTCAGAACGATCCGGAAACCCATTAGATCCAGTTCGAAAGGCGAATGAGGAGGACTACTTCCGAAAGCAAAATGCCGACGCTGCTGCCAAGTTAAAGGCAAGAGCGGCAATGGCTCAGGCTGGCATTCACGATGAAGGCCTGGCTCTTAAGCTCAAAGAGGCTGGATTTAACGAGGATACCCTCCGGGCGCTCTATTTGATCCCTCTGCTCGATGTGGCTTGGGCGGACGGCAAAGTTCAGCTTGAAGAAAAGGATCAGATTCTCACAGTGCTCAAAACTCGAGGAATCGATGCTTCTTCGGGTGCCTATAAACTCGTCAAAGTTTGGGTTGAAAAAGGTCCTGCGGATGAAAGTTTTCAGCGTGGCAAGGCCTTGGTCTCTCCATTGCTTGATGATCTCAAAAAAGGTGGCAGTGCCGCTGGTGAATGGATTCTTCGGGCTTCCGAGCGAGTGGCGCACGCCACCGGCGGCTTGTTTGGTTTGGGCTCAAAAGTCTCCGGCGAGGAAGCAAAAATCCTCAATGAGATTTCAAAAAAGTTGAAGTGATTGCTTAGGCGGCAAGGAGTCGATTCTTTGCCGCATAGGTTTTAAAATTTTTCAGAAGCCACTCAAAACTTGGGATGACGAAAATGTCGTCTTGCATGTGAAAAATCTCAAAGTACTGATCGCCAACAGCATCAAAGTCAAATGGTCGACGATTCACTTTTTCGCTGAGGCAGTAGGGAACTTCTCCAACAGATGAGAGAATGCCTGATCCGTAAATCCGGGTTCCCTCTTTTTGCTGAATGAGGCCAAATTCAACAGAGAACCAATAGATTCGTTGAAGTTTCATCAGCATCTCGCCTTTGGCATTGAGCGCGGCCTTTCCAAACTCCTCATAAAAATCAGCAAACTCTTGGTGTGTGATCAGGGGGATATGGCCAAAAAGATCGTGAAACATGTCAGGGCTTGGCGTGTACTCTAATTCCTCTCTCTTTCGAATGAAGTCTGTGCATGGAAAAAGTTTTTTTGAAAGACATTCAAAGAACTCCCGCTCGGGAACAAGTCCTTCAGTGCGTGCAATCCTCCAGCCCGTGCAACGCTCAAGAGAGTCGCTTACTTCCTTGAGTGATGGGATTCGATTGCTTGGCAAGTTGAGGCGCTTAAGCCCCGCGAGAAACTCTGGAGTCGCTCTTCCGGGGAGAGCCTCCATCTGGCGTTGATACATCAGTGCCCAGGTCTCATGCTCTTCAGCAGTGTAGGGCGGAACAGGAACCTTCGTGAGGTCTGCTTCATAACCCGTTGTAACGACTACATTCACATCACGGTACTGATCCGTAACGCTTTTCATGCCTCTAAAAGATGATGGACTCTCTTTCATTAATCTCAGTTTTAAGTATATCACGGAGGACGGTCAAAAGGATTCCATGAAGCAGGCGTTTGAGACGAGTTTATTTCAATATAAGTGGGTTCCCTCTCTTTCGGGTCAGCGAGAGCACGTGCTGATTTTGGTTCATGGCCGAACGGGAAATCTTCGAGTCTTGGACTTCATCACGAAGAGATTCCAGATTGTTGATCTGAACTTTTTGATTGTGCAAGCTCCCTTCGAAGAGCGAAGGCCTGAACAAAAGGACCAGGGGTTTTCTTGGTATCTTAAGGGCTACCAAGGAATCGAAAGTTCCAGACAAAAGCTTTTTCAACTGATTGAAGAACTTCATGAGTATGGATTTCCGTACCAAGGCATCTACTGGCTGGGTTTCTCGCAGGGAGCTGTCATGGGATTGGATGTTTTTGTGCGATTCCCTCAAGTGCTCGGGGGGCTTCAAGCTATCTCAGGAATCTTGGTGCAGACGGAGAGGGTGGCTAGCGAAAAATCTCCGATCGCTCATCATCAGTCTATTTTGATCACTCATGGAGATCGAGATGAGATCATTAGTCTCGCTGATGCAGAGAGGTCTTATGAGACGCTGACAAACGTGGGAATCCCGTTTCAGTTTGAGCTGTTTGATAAGCCTCATTCATTTCAGATGAACAAAGAGTTGCCGTTTCTCGAATCTAAGCTCATCGAGTGGATGAGATCCAAGTGAACCCTGCCTATCTTTTTGCGTTTGGTGCGACCCTTTGTTTTGCCTTAGCGAGTGTGGGCTTTGCTCATTACGCTCGAAAAATCTCTCCGCTGTGGATGAATGCTTTTAAGGCGATCGTTGCTTTCCTCAGCTTTGCCGTGATTTTTGTTGTTTCGGGGGAATACGAATCGCTGCCAGTTGCTAAAAGTTTTTGGGCCTTTGTGATCAGTGGTTTTTTGGGGCTCAATGTTGGAGATTTTTTCTTGATGCGTGCTTTTGCTGCGATAGGAACCGCGCGCACCCTGATCATTTTTAGCTTTCAGCCGTTGATTTTGGCGCTCTTCGCTTTCGTGGCCTTTTCTCAGACGCTTGATTCAAGCAAGTTCGCGGCTGTTTTTGTGATGATCGCCTGTGTGATTGTGACGACCTATGAGAAGTTCAAAAAAGAACGAAAGTGGGAATGGCGAGGTCCCTTTTATGCCTTGGCGGGCGTATTGTTGGATGCTGTGGGAATTCTTTTGACTCGATTTGCGTTTGATTCAGATCCGAGTGTGAGTGTTTTTGAGGGAAACTTTTATCGCTGTTTTGGAGCAGTCGCTGGATTCGCTTTGATGAGCTTTTTCTTTCCATTGAAAGTTGTTCCGCATCTTCGATCGATGCCGATGAAGTCTCGATGGATTGTTTTGGGCGCGGCGTTTTTGGGTACCGTTGTTTCTTTGAGTCTTTATCTTTCTGCTGTGAAAGTGGGAACGCTCGCAACAGTCACGGCCATCGCAGGAACTTCCCCATTGTTTGCAGCTCTTCTTGAAAGTATTGTGACTCGCAAACGACCCTCCGTTTATCTCGCACTTTCTTTGTGCCTCTTTGCTTTTGGTTTCTGGCTTTTGTTTCTTTAATTCCTTATAATCAATGAGGAGTGGAGAGGTTGTTGAGACCCATTGTCGGCTGGCAGGAGTATGTCTTTTTCCCGGACTGGGGTGACATTCGAATGCGAGCGAAGGTTGATAGTGGAGCCCGTTCCTCGGCGATTCATGCGGAGGAATACGAAATCAAACAGCTGCCGGGAAGCCAAGACAAACCATTGAATGAGGAAATGCGGATGAAGCTCAAGGTTGGAACAAAATCCAATCCCCGATTCGTCTGGGTGACCGCTCCTGTCGTTGACTATCGAAGTGTCAAAAATTCCGGCGGAAAAATTGAAGAGCGGCCCTTCATTGAGACGAGTGTGCTTTTGGGCGGCGTGCCTCACAAGATTGTTTTGAGTGTGACCAATCGCGAAAAAATGCGATTTCCTGTTTTGCTCGGTAGGACTTTTCTTTCTGGAAAGTTTCTCGTTGATACGGCAGGTCGATATTTGATGCGCCAAAAAACGAGGGATCCACAGTGGGGAGAGGAAGAATGATTTTTGTTTCCATGATCGTCAAGATTTCTTCTGACTTACCCGCCGCTTTCTAAGCGATTTTGAGCATCTTCAGATCATGCTCGTTTAGGCTTCGTTAATTTTTTCACTGAATCACAAAAATGATTGCCCTCAGCTTGAGTCCTCCGACATGGTGTGGCCAGGTTTTTGATTCGTCGAGAAAAGGGGGGAGGGGTTATTCCTTTCAGGTCATTTCAGCTGATTGTTTTGGTATTGAGTCTCGGTCTTTCGAGCGCTCTGTTTGCCAATCCGGATGCGAAGGTGATCCGCTCTCCTTTTGCTTCAAAGACTCCTTGTGGTCTCTACCTATCGACTCTCCGGGATTCCTCCACTGGAGTTCAGGTGGCTGATGCAACGATCGAATCGATCGAAGCCTATCTGTCTACGAAGCCTGATTTTGCGCCTCGGCTCATCTATGTGGATAAGAACACGGGCAAGGTGATCACTGATCCCGGCCGCTTGCGACAGGGTCTCGAAGAGGGATCGGTACGACCTGTGATTGAGCGGCCCCAGCTGTTTATTGTTGGAATGCCGCTTTGGGGGGCAGAGCGAGCTCAAGTTTTGGAGGAGACTCAGAGGATTCTTAAGGAACAGCTGCCTGACGAGAGCGTTCCGCTTCGAACCATGGGAAGGCCCCAGATGCGGTTGAAAGATGTTTCAGATCGAGAAAGTAAGGGGGGTTGGTGGAACTGGCTCAAGCGAACGGGCAAGAAGATTGCCGCAACGGTGGATCTTGCGGCTCAAAACGTCGTTTATGAGCTCCCCCTGCCGCAGTTTGATTATCAAAAACCCACAAAGGGTGAGATCAAAACAGCGGGATACAAACTTCTCATCAGCAACGGTTCTCAGCAGGCTTTCTTGTTTTTTGTGAAACCTTGGTCCATTGCCCTAAGCGCCGGAATGGTGAACACCGCGAACTCCGCAGCAACAGGAGTTTACGAGAAGTGGCTGGCAAACTGGTTCAACCGCTCTCGCTCTGAAACTGAGCGCCTCGGCAAGAACCTGGCACTTTCGGGATTCTTCTCGGCCGATCTTTACTGGGCCGCTCAACCGACATTGGAGAAGTTCTATGAAATCGCAACGGTTGCGGGTTGGAAAACCTTTGCCTTAACCAAGTGGCCAGGCGTTGTTTTCCAGGTTGGTTGGAGATATTTTTTGGGCCAGAGCTTGTATCGTTGGGAAAGAACGATGGAGGAGCGAGGTCAGGCTGCAGATGGTCGGCGAACTCGAAATCGGCTCGCCTTCATCACGACTTTGTTGACCACACCCGCATTTATTTACGCAACAGTTGCGGAAAGCTGGTTCCCCGTTAAAGTCTTCGGAGAAACCGTGATGACTCTCAATGAGGGGCACTTTTTCCAGTTGTTGATGGGAGCCATTGGAGCTCTCTACTATTACGGAGTTCCCATTAATCCAAACTGGTATTGGAAAAAGCTAACGCTTTCAAAGGATTCTGTGGATCCAAAGCGGATGAGCTGGGACCCCTGGGTCGAGAGATTAGATCGTCTGCATGGATTTAATCAGAAGTGGGCGGGTCGACTGGGGCTTCGTTGGTTCATCGACAAAATCGAAGCAGGCGTTCGGGGGGCTTTTAGTTCGCGGCAAACCCAAGACGAGGTTCTGGAAGGCGACATTCGGCATTTGATTGATCTCGATCCCAAACTGGAGGCCATGTTGGCTCATGACGAAAGTCTGCTTGAGCTGATTCAAAAGGATCCTGAGTTGCTGAAGTTGGCCAAGACGGATCCGCACTTTGATGAGATCGTTGTTCGAATTACTCGGAAGAAATAAATCCAGGTTTTACGTTCACGGCAGCTATCGACCACCACAGATTCATAGCATCGTGAATTGACACTTCTTCCCCCTCTTTTTACGATTTAATTCGTTTATAGGCTTTATTGGCGAGGCGAAATCCTCCCTCAAAAACGTGAGGTACGTTGAGGAAATGACTGATCATCATGATGCTGATGAGCATCTTTTGAAGAAGAGACTTCTAACTTTAACCATTGTGATTGTTGTTCTGTCCCTGGTTGGAACGGCGGTAGCGATTTGGCCCGCTTACTATCAAAACTACGCGCCCGATCAACCCATTCCATTCAGTCACCGACTGCATGCTGGGCAGTACGAGATTCCTTGTTTGTATTGCCACGGCTCAGCAGAGTATGCGCAGTTCGCCGCTGTTCCGGGAACAGAGACTTGTATGAATTGCCATTCCCAGGTCAAAACAGACAGTCCTTGGATTCAACAAATCAAGCAGGCCCACGATACTAATACTCCGATTGCATGGGTCAAAGTTCATGTTTTGCCTGATTTTGTTTACTTCAATCACTCGCGCCACGTGGCCGCGGGCCTTGAGTGTCAAACATGCCATGGACCCGTTCAAACCATGGAGAAGGTTTATCAGTTTGAAAAGTTCACCATGGGATGGTGTGTGAACTGTCACCGCAACGACAACTATCTAACGGAAGATCGAAAGAATTGGGCTGCAGCCAAAGAAAAACTTCAGGGGGATGCAGGAATGCCGGATATGCTCAAAATGCTCGCGCATCCTGAAATTCAAAATGCTGATTTGAGCTGTTCAACTTGCCATCGCTAAGGAGATTCATCGTGGAACCAGAAGTTCAAAAACAATCCGACTCTCAAGTGAAGTTTTGGCGAGCAGGTTTGCTTGCTTTGGCTGGAATTCTTACTTTGGGATGGTTTACGCAACGTGTTTCTAAACTCCGCTCAGCACAGGGATCTGTGGTGCGAGCACAAAATCAATTTGGTCAAAGGAAACAAAAAGTATGAGCATGGCCAAAGATGAGCTTGAAGCTCTTCGAATGAAACAAGAAGAAATCTTGACCGGAACAACTCGAAAACTTTGGCAATCGATTGAAGATCGTAGTGCTGATTGGGAAACGATCAAGGCTCGTCGTGGAAAAGAGTTTTCGATTTTGCCGATTGAGCGGGAATGGAATCAGACAGTAGCGGCTTCGAGTGAAGTTGTCGAAAATCCTGGTCGTCGAAAATTTTTGCAGTGGACAACCGCAGCCTCTGCGCTGCTGGCCTCAACGGCTTGTACACGAAGACCGGTGGATCATCTGGTCCCTTACACGAGAAAGCCCGAGGGTCTGACCTATGGCGTTCCTCAATGGTACGCATCGACAAGCGCCTCTGGTTTCGGCTTGTTGGTCAAGACCCGTGAAGGAAAGCCCATTAAGTTAGAGGGAAATCCGGATCACCCTGTGAATCAAGGGGGCTTGGACTCTCAAACACAAGCGAGCTTGTTTGATCTTTATAATCCTGATCGTCTTAAAGCTCCTCTCAATGTGAAGACGACAACAGCAATCACTTGGGCCGATCTTGATGGTGAAATGAAAAAAGCCCTCGCGGATGCTCCGGAGGGTTCAGTTCGCGTTTTGACAGGTCCTGTTGTCAGCCCCTCGCTGCGTTCGAGTTTGGATCGCTTTGTCTCAAGGGCGGGAGCTCGTCACCATGTGACCGAGAATATCCCCACGGATCCTATTGCTGAGGCTTATGAGATTTTGTCGGGACAAAAGATTGTCCCTACTTTTCAGTTTGATGCCGCCGATGTGATTGTTTCAGTTGACGCGGATTTTCTTGGAACCTGGATTCGTCCGCTTGAATTCACCAAGAGTTTTTCCAAGCGAAGAAAGATTCACCGCGGTGACTCTAATGTGAATAAACTGGTTGTGTTTGAGTCAGTACACTCTCTGACTGGTGTTGCGGCAGATGAGAGGCATTCGATTCGTCCCTCACAGCAAACTGCGCTGTTGATGGCTCTTGGAGCTGAAGTGGCTTCGAAGGCAACCGCTGATGCTGGTGCCAAGTCTCTCTTCGCAGGTCCATCAGCCTCTCAATTGGCGAATCAGTATGGCCTTGATCTGACCTCGATTCGTTCGGCTGCTGCAGCTCTTGTGCAAGCTCGTGGCAAGGCTCTTGTTGTGGCGGGTGGGCGTGGGGCAAACGCTCTTGCTGATCAGATTTTGACCGCAGGATTGAATTCGATTCTCGGAGCTGCGGGATCAACTTTGAATTTTTCGCGGCCTATGATTTTGGGAACGGAAAAGGGTGCAAGCTTTGCGGATCTAAAGGCGGATATCGAAAAGGGATCCGTCAGTGTTTTGATCATTCAGGGAGTTAACCCTGTCTATACAGATCGCGACTTCGCCAATTCACTGGCGAAAGTAAAAAACGTTTTCACGATGTCTTCTGAGCTCAATGAGACAGCTGCGGCTTCTCAGTTTGCGCTTCCTGAGAGTCACTATCTTGAAACTTGGGGTGACACTGAAATTCGACAAGGCGTTTATGCTGTTCAGCAGCCAGTCATTGAGCCTTTGTATTCGACTCGAAGTTTTGCTGAGGCTCTTGAAAGCTGGTCGTCCGGCTCCACTGCGAACTATCGTGATCAAGTTGTTGCGCTTTGGAAGCGCGAGTTCTTCACCGGCGGTGATTTTACAGCCTGGTGGAATGATGTTCTGAAGTCGGGTGCTGTGACGCGTGCTTCAAAGGGCTCTGTTCCTGCGATGAAGTGGGCACAAGGTCAGGCAGTGATCGCTCGAGCAAAACTCGTCAAACCAGAGGGGTTGGAGCTGGCTCTGATCCCATCGATCAATTTGCGCGATGGCACCTCAGCCAATAACCCCTATCTTCAAGAGTTGCCGGATCCTATCACCAAGATTACTTGGGATAACTACGTCGGAGTGTCTCCCAAGTTTGCGGCCAAAATGGGCTTGAATGAGAACCTCATCGACGGTGAAGCTAAGACAAAGCAGCTGCCCAGTGATTTTAGAAGTGATCTTGTTGAAGTCACTGTGGATGGCCAATCCATGACTCTGCCTGTTTTCGTTCAAACTGGTTTGGATGAAAATGTTGTTTCAATTCAGCTTGGCTACGGACGAACCTCGGCTGGGCAAATCGGAACCGGCGTCGGTAAAAACGCCTTTGCGTTTGCCGCTTCGAATTCTGGGCAAACTCAGTTTCGTGGGATGACGGTGAGCTTGAAAAAGGCGAGTGGTCGTTACGAACTCGCAAGCACTCAGAAGCAGTTTGATCTTCAGGGGCGAGATACCGATATTCTCCAACAGTTTAATTTGAAGGAGTTCCTTGAAAAGAGTGGAGAGCACAAAAAGCATGCCTCTGCGGATCTCTACAACGAGAAAGAGTGGGTTTATCCCGGTCATCGCTGGGGAATGGCGATTGATTTGAACTCCTGTACGGGTTGCAACGCTTGCGTTGTGGCGTGTTATACGGAAAACAACGTTTCAACCGTCGGGCGCGATGAAGTCATCATGGGACGACACCAAGCATGGATGCGACTCGATCTTTATCACTCAGGTGATGCTGAAAATCCTGTTTCGGCTTTTGAGCCCATGCTGTGTCAACAGTGTGCCAACGCTCCTTGCGAAACTGTGTGTCCTGTTCTCGCAACGGTTCACAGTTCAGATGGTCTAAACGACATGTCCTACAACCGCTGTGTGGGAACACGGTATTGTGCGAACAACTGTCCTTACAAGGTCAGACGTTTCAACTGGTTCCAGTACTCAGATAAATTGGCCAACAAAGTGACAAAGGTTGATCCTTTGCCTTTGATGATCAACCCAGATGTTTCCATTCGAACCCGAGGGGTTATGGAGAAGTGCACCTTCTGCGTTCAAAGAATTCGAAATGGCGTTGATGAGACGGTCAAGAGCCGAATGAAGCGAGTGCCAGATGGTCACATCAAAACGGCTTGCCAGCAGAGCTGCCCAGCGGATGCGATTGTTTTTGGAGACTTGAACGATCCCGAGTCAGAAGTGAGCAAATTGGCTCATGCTAAGGGTGGATTTAAGGTTCTGGAAGTTTTGAATACCAAACCATCGGTGACTTATCTGCCGAGAATTAGAAATAGGGATTCAGTATGAAGGGACAGCTTGTAACTCAGCCGTTGGTTGAAGGAAATAAATCATACGCTGACGTGAATAACGATGTGTGCCGGCCTTTGGAGTCGTTTCCTACGAAGCTTTGGCTTGCGGCCTTCGGTGCCTCGGCCACGATCATGACTGTTGGCTTCGGTCTCATCGGTCTCATGATCTTCATGGGAACGGGATATTCAGGTATTCGCTCGCCAGTGGGCTGGGGGATGATGATCATCACCTTCGTGTTCTGGATTGGGATCGGACACGCCGGAACTCTTATTTCGGCCATTCTGTTTCTGTTCAAACAGAAGTGGCGAACGGCCATTAACCGTTCAGCTGAAGCCATGACGATTTTTGCGGTGATGTGCGCGGGGATTTTCCCGCTGATTCACACAGGGCGTCCTTGGTACTCAGCTTATTGGCTCTTTCCATTGCCTAACACCATGGGTCCATTGTGGGTGAACTTCAGATCGCCACTCTTATGGGATGTGTTTGCGGTTTCGACCTACTTCACGATTTCACTTTTCTTTTGGTACACGGGTCTCGTTCCTGATTTTGCCTCGGTTCGCGATCGAGCCAAAAACTGGATTCGAAAAAAGGTCTACGGCTTTCTCTCGCTGGGCTGGAGAGGCTCAAGCCGAGGATGGCATCATTATGAAATCGCTTACATGATTCTCGCAGGTCTTTCGACACCACTCGTCTTGTCTGTGCATACGATCGTGTCTTTTGACTTTGCCGTTTCCATCATTCCTGGTTGGCATACAACGATTTTCCCTCCGTACTTTGTGGCTGGGGCGATCTTTTCTGGATTCGCGATGGTTGTGACTTTGCTTGTGATCGCGCGAAAGGTTTTCAACCTTGAGGAATACATCACCATCAATCATCTCGAAGCGATGAACAAAATCATTTTGGCGACGGGTATGATCGTTGGATTAGCCTATGCGACAGAGTTCTTTATTGCCTGGTACTCTGGGGTGCCTTACGAGCGCTATATATTCCTTCAACGGGCGATGGGTCCGTACGCTTGGGCCTATTGGATCATGATCGGTTGTAACGTGATTTCACCGCAGTTCTTCTGGTTCAAATCTCTGCGTCGAAATCTTCCCCTCATGTTTGTGCTGTCTTTGTTCGTGAACGTGGGAATGTGGTTTGAGCGTTTCGTGATTGTTGTCACATCACTTGCGACTGATTATCTCCCATCATCATGGAACTATTTCAAGCTTACCTGGTGGGACTATTCAGTCTTGATTGGAAGCTTTGGAATGTTCTTTACCCTGTTCCTATTGTTCTGCCGATTCGTGCCAACCATTGCGATGGCTGAAGTAAAATCGGTTATGCCCACGAAGGGGGGTCACCATGGCTAAGCAATGTGTCGTTGGTTATTATTTCTCGCCCGAGGAGATTATTGAAGCGAGTGCAAAGACGCGTGAGCGAAACTTTGCGAACTTTGATGCTTTCACTCCGTTTCCCGTACACGGAATCGATCAGGCCATGGGCATCAAGCGAAGCACTCTTCCTTATATTAGCTTCGCGGCAGGGATGATGGGCTTTGGTGTTGCGTTTGGACTTCAAGTTTGGACCCATATGTTTAACTGGCCTTTGAATATCGCAGGTAAGCCACTGTTTGCTTTGCCAGCCTACGTTCCCATTTTGTTTGAGCTCACGGTTCTTCTGGCTGGAGTGACAACGGTGCTTGCGATGTTTGGTCATTATTTGAAGTTGCCGAATTGGAGTAAGCCGATTTTTCACCCGGACATCACGAATGACCGTTTTGCTTTGGCGATCGAAGTGAGTTCTGAGGCCGAGGTTGAATCTGTGAAGCGATTTTTGAAAGAGATTCACGCTCAGGATATTCATCATGTAGGAGGCGAACTTTGAAAACCTCAACAAAAGCGATCTTGGTTGTGATTGTTCTCGGACTTGTTGGCTACTGGTTCAAGAAGCACTCGGGCTTTTTCCTCTGGAATCAGCAACCTTTGCAATACATGCCCAATATGCATCGTACTGAGGCCTTGAAGCCCCAGCGAGGTTTCGATTTTTATAGCAACTTTTCATCTTCACTGGTTGCTCCACAGGGAACGGTGGCACGAGAAGTGAAACCCTACCGATTCAAGGGCGCAGAGTTTTTGGCAGAGAATGTAGATAAGTTTGCGAACCCTCTTCCTCGAACAAAAGAGGTCGTGCTTCGCGGAAAGCTCATGTTTGAATCCAACTGCTATGTTTGTCATGGCAAGGATGGAAATGGAAATGGACCCGTCGTCGGTCCTTTTGCAAACCCTCCTACTTTGAACTCAGACAAGATTCGAGACTATGCTGACTCCCAGGTTTTCCATGTGATCACGAACGGTCAAAACACGATGGGTGCTTATGGCGCTCAGATTCGTGAGCGGGATCGATGGGCGATTGTTCATTATGTTCGAGTGCTGCAATTGGCAGATCGACCTCGAGTTGCGGATCTTGAAGCTTTTGATGCGATTGTGAAAAAGGAGACTCCATGAACGTTACTTCCATCACTCCTTACCGAATGAGCCTTCGTCAGCGGGTGATTTTGCTGGTGCTCTTGGCCGTTGGAGCTTTATCTCTTCACCTTACTTTCAAAGAAGACGCTACTCGCGGCTGGATGAGTTATCTTCTCGGCTCTGTCTTGTTTTTGGGGATGGGGCTTTGTGGTCTGTTCTTTGTAGCGATTCAGCATATCGTCTCGGCCTCTTGGAGTACGAGTCTTCGACGAATTGCAGAAGCGATGGCGCTGACTCTGCCCGTCGCCGCTCTCCTTGGATTCGGAATCTATTACGGAGCCCACTCTATTTATGAGTGGACGCACACCGATGTTGTGAATGCGGATCCGCTTCTCAAGTTCAAAGAGCCCTATCTTAATATGCAAGCATTTGGATTTCGATTGATTGCCTATTTCGCCATTTGGATCGTGACGACCTTTGTTTTGGTTCGGAACTCAATGAAGCAAGATCATGACGGCGATGTACAGCGAACCATTGCAAACCGACGATGGTCAGCTCTGACTTTGGTTTTGTTTGCACTTTCAGTTTCGCTCGCTGGATTTGATCTTTTGATGTCTCTTGAGCCGCACTGGTTTTCGACCATGTTTGGCGTTCATTTCTTCGCAGGCTTTTTTCAGGCCGGATTGGCGATGACTATTATTTTGACCTGGATGGCCGTCAAATCAGGTGCCCTTAAGGGCTTTGTGAACGTCGAGCATTTCTATGATCTCGGAAAGTATCTTTTCGCGTTTTCAATTTTCTGGGGCTACATCGCGTTTAGTGAATTCATGTTGATCTGGTATGCACATTTGCCCGAAGAGACATTTTTCTACGCCGTGCGAATGACTCATGGTTGGGAATGGTTCGGATTGGCAATGCTCTTGATTCGCTTAGCGTTTCCCTTCTTTGTTTTGATTCCTTACGGCAGTAAGCGAAACTTTAAAATTCTCATTCCCGCTTGCTTTGTCATTTTGCTGGGACAGTGGGTTGAACTCTTCTGGATTATCAAGCCTGCGATGAGACATATGGCTGAGACTCATGCAAGCCATGCTTCTCTCGCGTGGACCGATTTGGGAGTGGCGTTGGGTTTCTTTGCTCTATTCTTTTTGGTTGTAGGTCTGATTATGGAACGAATTCGTATTGTTCCACTCAAGGATCCCCGGTTGGAGGCGTCGATTCATCATCACGGTTAATCTATGTTGAGACTTGCTACCATCGCTATTCTCCTTGCGGCTTTCAAAGCGGAAGCTCTTGAGCCTCAAAAGGCAGCCGAGTCCGCGCAGCTTCCTGCTGATGTCGCAGCGGTGAAGATCACCGAGAAACTAGGCGAGAAGGTCGATATTAGTGGGCTTCGCTTTAAAGATGAGCACGGCGTGGAAGTTCCGCTTTCGAAGTTTTTCGAGGCTGGAAAGCCCGTGATTATGATGATGGTCTATTATAAGTGCCCAGGCATTTGTAATTATCTACTCAATGGGTTTACCAACTCGATTCGATCGCTTGATTGGTCCATTGGAGATCAGTTCCATGTGGTGACAGTCAGTATCAATCCTCTCGAGGGCCCCGAGCTAGCCTTGGCAAAGAAGGAGACCTATCTTCAAAAGTATTCACGTCTTGATGCATCTCTTGGCTGGCATTGGCTGACGGGTTCCGAGGATCAAATTAAGAAGCTCTCTGATCAATTGGGTTTTGGGTACGCTCTTGATCCCAAGACAAAGGAATATGCACACGGTTCCGCACTCTTTGTTTTGGCTCCGGATGGAATGATTTCCCGGGTTCTTTATGGGATCGATTTTCCGAATAAGGATTTGAAACTCAGCCTTCTCGAGGCCTCAGATGGAAAAGTGGGCTCGATTTTCGAGAGAGTGTGGATGCTTTGTTATCAATATGACCCGATGACTCGCGGCTATGGCTTACAGGCCCTTCGCGTCGTTCAAGCGGGTGGAGTTTTAACCATCATTTTGCTCGCAGCCTTTTTGTTTTGGTTCTGGAGGCGAGAGCGTAAGGAGAAAGTATGGGTGGATTAGGCGGAACGCTTCCCATTGACGCAACTGAGTATGCGAAGCATTGGGACAATCTTTATTACTTTTTGATGATCGTTTGTGTGGTGTTCTTTGCGATTGTCATTATACCGATGGTTTATTTTGCTATTCGATATCGAGATAAGCCTGGAGCCAAGGCTGCCACTCACATTACGCACAATCTTAAGCTCGAGTTCCTGTGGACTATTATTCCCACTGTGATTGTGATGGTCATTTTTGTTTGGGGATGGGTTGTTTATCGACAGCTTTATCAGATCCCTCAAAACGCGATGGAGATTCGAGTTGTGGCGAAAAGTTGGAACTGGACTTTTCAATACGACGACGGACGAACAACGACCAATGAAATGTATGTTCCAACGGGTCAGCCTGTGAAGTTGACGATCACAGCGGACCGAAATGATGTTTTGCATTCATTTTTTGTTCCTCACTTTCGAATCAAAAAAGACGCTGTGCCGGGGATGTTTACTTACCTTTGGTTTAATGTGCCGAACGAAGGTCAGTACGTGATTTTCTGCACGGAATACTGTGGTGCCGGTCACTCAGACATGATGGCAAAGGTGATTGCGGTAAAGCCCGAAGAGTTTGAAAAGTGGAAGTGGGGCGCTGAAATTGCGTTGCCAAAACCGGTCGGACTGGTGGGTCCTGAATGGGGCTCTTCGGCTACAAAGGCCGAGCTCGAGCCAAAGACTCAGGTTGCAGCTGTTTCGGACAAGAAAAGTCCCCACAGTGGTCTCGCGGATCAGGGCCGAGCTCTGTCGGGTTCTTTGGGCTGTGTGTCCTGCCACTCAGATGACGGCTCAACCAAAATCGGACCTTCTTACAAGGGGCTCTTTGGTAGCACTGTCGAGCTCGCGGATGGACGACGAATGGTGATCGATGAGAATTACATTCGACAGCAGATTGAGGATCCTCAGTCCGGTGTAATCAAGGGATTCGAAGGGCAGATTATGCCCACCTATAAGGGTCAGCTTACTGCTGAGCAAATGAACGCACTCATCGCGTATATGAAGAGTTTAAACTAAGGAAGGTTGGTCTATGCATCACTCACCCGCTGGAACGAATTATCTTACTTATCCGAAAGGTCTTTGGTCTTGGCTTGTCACTCTTGATCACAAGCGAATCGGGATCATGTATCTCGCAACGACACTTCTGTGGTTTTTGCTGGGAGGAACTTTTGCGACTCTCTTGAGAATCGAGCATTTCACACCTGGTCAAGGTTTGATGGATGCCGCTCAGTACAACCGAACCTTCACTTATCACGGGACGATTATGGTTTTCATGGTGATCATCCCCATGATCCCTGCGGCGATTGGAAACTTCGTTTTGCCGATGATGCTTGGAGCAAAGGATGTTGCCTTCCCGCGACTCAATCTCTTGTCTTATTATATTTTTGTTCTCGGCTCCTTCATGGCTCTGGGTACTTTGTTCATCGGTGGTGTTGATACGGGATGGACCTTCTATACCCCTTACTCAACCCGTACTGGAATGGGAGCGGCTTTGATGGTGAGCGCCGCCTTCGTCATGGGATTTTCCTCGATTTTGACTGGATTGAACTTCATTGCAACGATTCATAAGTTGCGAGCACCTGGAATGACCTGGGATAAGCTGCCGCTGTTTTTGTGGTCGCTCTATGCCACTTCGATCATTCAGATTCTGGCAACACCCGTGATTGCTCTGACCCTCGCCATGCTTGCTCTTGAGAAGCTGGTTGGAATTGGGTTCTTTGATCCGAAGTTGGGAGGGGATCCTGTCTTGTTTCAGCACTTTTTCTGGTTCTACTCGCATCCTGCGGTCTACATCATGATCCTGCCTGCGATGGGTATCATTAACGAAGTCATCCCAACGTTCTCTCGAAAGCCGATCTTCGGTTACAAGGCAATGGCGGCAGCGATTTTCGGAATTGCGCTCGTTTCATTTGTGGTCTGGGGACACCATATGTTCACAACGGGTCAGTCCGCTTTTGCGAACTTTATGTTCTCCCTCATCACCATGTTCGTCGCTGTTCCCACGGGCGTGAAAGTTTTTAACTGGCTGGGCACTATGTACAAGGGAACGATTCGGCTGAAGACCCCGATGCTTTATGCGCTTCAATTCCTTTTTGTGTTTGTGATCGGCGGGTTGACAGGAGTCGTTTTGGCAACTCTAGGTCCAGATATCCACTTCCATGATACCTACTATGTTGTAGCGCATTTCCACTACGTTATGGTCGGTGGAAGTTTGATGGCCTTCTTGGCTGGACTTCACTACTGGTTTCCGAAATTTTTTGGGAAAACCTACAATGAAAAGGCCGGAGTCTTTGGATGGTTATTGGTCTTCACGGGCTTCAACCTGACTTTTATGCCTCAGTTTATTGCTGGTCAGCTCGGACATCCGCGTCGATATTTCAACTATCTTCCCGAGTACACTCCGCTCAACATTGCATCCTCGGTTGGTTCGTTGATTTTGGCAGCTGGATTTTTCTGGACGGCCTTCTATCTGATCTATGCCCTGTGGAAGGGCAATAAGGCCAGTGGCAACCCATGGCAGGCCGCCACACTCGAGTGGGCTTCGGACTCGCCACCACCCATTGAAAATTTCACTCATGATCCTGTCGTGACTCATGGTCCATACGACTACACAGCGGTAAAAGGGGGATAAATCAACATGGGCTCACCAGCGCATCATCATTCATCTGAAAAGCCTCAAGAGGGGCAGGTGAATTTTCACCATGCTCATCATTTCAAGAATGCAGACGAGCAGTTTGTCACGGCAAAGCTTGGTATGTGGGTATTCATTATGCAGGAGATTCTGTTCTTTACTCCTCTTTTCGTTGGATACTTCATGTACAAGGGACAGTATTTCCCCAGCTTCCACGAAGCGGCCAAATCATTGGACCCGGTCATGGGTGCAGTCAACACGGTCATTCTCATCACCAGTAGCTTTACGATGGCCCGAGCTGTTTCTGCTGCGCAACGGGGAAACAGAGAGGCGCTTCAGGAAAATCTACTTTGGACCATTTTGTGTGCGTTTGGATTCTTGGTTGTGAAGTATTTGGAATATACACACAAGGTTCACGATGGATTGTTGCCGGGAAGCCACTTTCATAATGCTGCGCTACTGGAAGTTGCTCCCCAAGCTCCTTTGTTCTTTGCATTTTACTTCGCGATGACGGGTCTTCACGGGATCCACGTGTTGATTGGTGCGGGAGTCTTGATTTGGCTGTGGTTTCGAGCGCGTCGCGGGGACTTTGGTTCTAACTACTACACGCCTGTTGAGATGACAGGTCTCTACTGGCATTTGGTGGATTTGATTTGGATTTATTTGTTCCCCATTCTTTATTTGGTGGGATAGCGGAAACGGGAGAAAACTATGTCGGGATCACATAACGATCATCATAACAGCGAGTACGACTACAATATTCATCACATTCTCTCGGGACCAACGAGTCGGAATGTCTTCTTGTTTCTTTTGGGGATGACCATCATCACTGTCCTAGCAGCTAAGATTGATCTGGGAGCCTCCTGGAACTTTGCTTTAGCGATGGCGATTGCATCAGCTAAAGCGTTGATTGTGACTTTGTTTTTTATGGGTCTTAAGTTTGACTCCAAGGAAAATCGGGTCTTCTTTTATTCGTCGTTTATCTTCGTCACGATTTTTATCGTTCAAACCGCTGCAGATATTTTTACTCGGCCTGCTGGGTATAAAGTTGTTGGTGATCCCCTCAAAACGGTGGCAGCAGCTGGAGGCCCTGAGTTTAAGCGACCTTGGGAGCCTTCGCCTGAAATGAATGCTGTGGCGAAGAATCTTTATGATGTGAACTGTGCTGTTTGCCACGGTGTTGAAGGGAAGGGCAACGGCCCGGGCTCTAATCTGCCTGTGAAGCCCAGGAACTATACTGTGGCGGATGGATGGAAGAATGGACGTCGACCCAGTGATGTTTTCCTCACTCTTCAGAACGGCTTGGCGCCCTATATGCCTGCCTATCCTCAACTATCCGCCAATGAGCGCTGGGCTCTGGCTCACTATGTTTTGGCGATGGGACCTGCCCCGACTCCTGATAATGCGGATAGCTTGAAGCGGGTGGGCGTCTTGGATCCGAATCGGGATGATGGAGGGGTTGTCAAAGCCGCGGTTCAGAGAAAGATCCCACGGGATTTTGCGATCGAGCGTTATATCCAGTCGGGTCAATGACAAGGAGCCTTCTTAGGGCTATATCGATGGCATGACTCGTGATTTGGGTGCTCTTCTTCGAAGTTACATCCAATTAACCAAACCTACGATTGTGTTGCTTGTTGCCATCACAGGGCTTTGTGCGATGGCTGCTGAGGGCTCTCTTTTTCAAAGACCCACAGAGATGATGCTCATTTTGGCGGCGATCGTCGTGGCAGCAGGGGCTGCTAATTCACTCAATCAGTTTGTCGACCGAGATATTGATGCTGTCATGGAGCGAACGAAAGGGCGTCGACCTCTGCCGCAGGCCCAGCTTTCACCCTATCATGCGCTGGCTTTTGGTCTTGTTACCGGTGTCGTTTCGACCCTCTATCTTTGGTGGGCAGCAAGTGCACAGGCTGCTTTGATTAGTTTGGGTACCATTCTGTTTTATGTGTTCGTATACACTTTGTGGCTGAAGCGTCGACATCACTACAACATCGTGATTGGTGGTGCTGCCGGAGCCACTGCGCCTCTGATTGCATCAGCTGCTTATCAAGATCAGATTTCTGCGATGGCTTGGTTTATGTTTTTGCTGATTTTCTTTTGGACGCCCCCGCACTTTTGGGCGCTTGCTTTGGCGATCAAGGATCAATACGCGAAAGTCAATATTCCCATGCTCCCTAACGTTCGCGGGGACAAGCGAACGATTGTTGAGATTTATGCTTATACGATTTTTCTTTTGCCTCTGACTCTCATCCCTGTTGCTTTGGGAATGGTTGGTGTCGTGTCTTCCACTGCCTTGCTACTCATCTGGGGTTGGTACATGAAGGAGACTGTCGATCGACTGCGACAAAAGACCACTCAGGCTTATCGCAAGCTTTTTGTCGTTTCGATTTTCTATTTGTTTCTCTCCTTCGTCATTCTTGGACTGGATGGGATGATCCACTACTTTCAGGATCTTTGGGTGGGCCTATGAGCAAGCAGGCCAAGGCCTCTCGTCTCATTATTTTCGTGATCGTCTTTGTGGATCTTTTGGGATTTGGAATCATGATCCCGATGCTACCGTTTTATGCTCGAAGTCTCGGAGCAGATGCCACCGAGGTGGGTGCGCTGATGTTTGTGTATTCGTTTATGCAGATTTTTGTATCTCCGTTGTGGGGAAGTTTATCTGATCGATACGGACGAAGACCGATATTACTGATCACCATTTTGTTCCAGGGCCTGGCATTTTTGTGGGCGGCAGGATCAACCACTTATCTTTCTCTTTTGTTGAGTCGAGTGGCAGCGGGGGTTTTTGCGGCAAATATTTCGACGGCCTCAGCCTACATGGCGGATGTGACTCCACGTGAGGAACGAGCAAAAGGGATGGGATTGATAGGAGCCGCTTTTGGTCTCGGTTGTATTTATGGGCCAGCTGTTGGAGGATTGTTACTGAAGTATGGACATTGGGCTCCATCGTTAGGGGCGGGATTGATTTGTCTTCTGAATTTCGTTCTCGCCACGATGATTTTGACCGAGCCTAAGACCAGAAAGCCGACGGAGAAAAAGTTCTCGGTGGGGCGAATGAAGTTCGTCCTGGAGAGGCCGGAATTGTTTTTTCCTATGCTGATATTTTTTCTGATTACTTTTGCATTTGTTCAAATGGAAGTGACGTTTGGACTTTTTGTTGTCGATCGATTCGGTCTTGCGGAAACAGATGTCGGCTTCTTGCTCGCTTTTATGGGAGTGATGATGGCGATCATTCAAGGTGGATTACTGGGACCTCTTACCAGGACATTTCAAGAGTATCGATTGATAGGCTTTGGTCTTGTAGGGGGAGTGGTGGCTCTGGCGGCTTTAGCTATGAACCAGCATTTTTGGCTGTTTGTCGCTCTCCTCGCAATCTTGGCGGTTTCCTACAGTCTTATGAATCCGTGTCTTTCGGCTTTGGCCTCTAAGTCAGCCTCCGATGACGAGCAGGGATCGACGTTGGGCATTTTTCAATCGGCGGGAAGTCTAGCGAGAGTTTTGGCTCCGCTCATGGCCGGCGTGCTCTATGACCTTCGAGCAAACCTCCCGTTGATGAGTGGTGCTGGACTCATTGGCCTTGCGGCGTTGACTTGGTTTGTTTACGTGAAGAGGCGTTCGTCCGAGATGCTGTGACGCATCAATGCATTCAATTTGATTCTCACGCTCGAGCGTTTTAAAATGACTGCGAGGGAGATTCGTATGAAATCATTAATTCTTTCTTTGTTTATGGTAGGAATTTTGGGAGTTGGTTGTGCGACCAAGGGTGCCGGCTGCAAATGCTGTTCAGAAAAATCTGAATGCGGCTCTAAGTGTTCTTCCAAATGCTCTTCAAAGTGTGGATCGGGATGTAAGTCGGAGAACGCAAAGCCCACCAAGAAGGCCAAATAGTTCAGTTGAACTGTCTCAGCGAGATGGTTTATCGAGTGCGAGATTTTTGAACATCGATCGGCAATCCTGAGGATAGCTGAGAGCGTGCATAATCGTGAGTGCCTGCGAGTAGAGCAAGCCTGCTGCCTCATCTGATAGCTGAATTCGATGGGGGTTTCCCGTGATAGCACGCAAAAGCTTAGTGTCCATCAAAAGTCCTTGAAGTTCTTTGGGGGACTTAGGGTTCTTGTTGATCAAGATCATCAGCGCTCGTTTCAGATCTCTTTGGACCTGCCTTAAATCAAAGCTGTCTAGGCTTGAGTCATAAAGATCCATATGGATCAGTGTTTCATCAATATTGAGTCTTTTCAGGAGATAATCAGCAAGTCGTGAAGGATCTTCCGTTGATGGCAGATTCAGACTCCTCGCGGCAGCTCGCTTGAGGGTCTTTGATTCAGGCTCTTCAGGTCGAGCTCTTAAGTGAGGAATTTGGTAGAGATGGAACCAATCTTTTTCAGGGTCATTGTAGAGCCCAAGGTGAAGCAGCGTTTTTTGAATGAGGGGATGAAGCTCTAGATTTTCCGTCCTGTCTGTCGCCTGTTTTACTCGTTCAGCAAGAATTTCGGCCTGGGCTGTTTGAAGAAGTACTCTCTCTTTGGGCTCGAGACCTCGGCCGAGTTTGAGGGCAGCAGCTTGTTCGAGTTCCTCAAGGTGAGCCCTCAAAACAGGATTATGATCTTGCTCAATGGTGATTGCAGCCTTCATGAGTTCCGAAATGTTTCGAATGTTTCCAAGTTGGTGCGTGCGCTCCTCACCCTTCGGAATGTCAAGTCGTCCAGCTGCCATCGATTCAAAAACGATTTGCGAGATAAAGGATGCATGATGGCTGATATAGGAGACGTCTGGATCGGTATCATGCAGGCTCCGTAACAATTCAGTCATGAATTCCTTGGCTTCAACGGTTCTTGCGATCTCCTGAGCCTCAATCTCTTTTTTGATGCGTGCCTCTTCTTGCTCAGTGAGAAATTTCTTTTCTGATTCCGCTTTGACCTGGCGAAGATTCGCAATCTCTTCATAGGATGCATTCAGCGCATCTTGCCAAAGCGCCCGAGTGTTTTTGGAGTTTAAATTGAGAGGCTTAACGAACGAGAGTTTGCTCAGATCAGCAAGGATTGTTTTTGTAAATCTCGAGGGGTCTTTCTCCCGAGTGTTTAGGATTGCCGTGACCATTTCAAGTCTCTGCTCTTCAGTGAGAGAAGAGGACTGGGGAAAATGCTTCGCCCAGTTGATTTTGCTAGCAATGTTTTTGATCCAGGTTTTTTTCCATTCGGACACTAGATGAGGAGCAACGCTTGAGGAGATTTGTTCTTCAAGCACGTGAAAAACTCCAAGGGGTATCTTGGTTTCAACAGGGTTGATGGGCCCCATGGGGGTCATTTGAAACTTGCCGCTGGTTTCGAGTGCTTTGTAGTTGAAGCTGCTCCAATGTTTCCAATGAGGTGCGAGAGTTTCTCCATCAGTGGTGAGGGGCAGGCCAAGGCTGTCGAGAACTCGAAGGGCTTCAGTGGCTTTGAAGGTATTTGGAACCTGACGGCCATTGATGGTATTGATCACCGTGAATTCCATCTTTTCGGCAAGTTGCCGAATCTCCGCGGGATGGTGATGGCCTGATCCCACCGCTTGGAGCATGAATCGAAGGCCCGCCATCATGCGATTGAAAGTGAATGATGGGAGCTGGCCACCTGTTGAATCAATAGCAATGAATTGCGACTGCATGATAAGGCCCAGATACTCGGGATACGGGTGAGCGAACTGAGTTCTCGGGGGAGAGCTCATGATAAGATCAGTGATCCCGTAGAGCATTCCGTACAGTTGGCCCTTGGGATCAACGCCAGCAAACTTGACTGTATTGTCTCTGTCCAACTCGAGAAACTCTTGTGTGAGCTTAGTAAGACTCATGAATAAGTCTCGCTCGGAGCTTTGCGGGAGAGCCAAAATTCGCTGAGCCTCGGGGTTTTTGGCCAGCCAGTCCTTGAATTCGGCGGCATTGAGGCGGAATTTTTGAATTTGTTGAGGTGAGCTGTCAGCTGCGTTAACCGACAGACTCAAGACGGAAGAAAGAATCAGCGTCAGCGCGACTCTCAATGCAGAAAAACCGAAATGACAGAAAGGTTTCTTCATGCTCTTGCCTATCCTCCGAAGAGCAAGAGGTGTGCCGTCGAAAAGGCAGCGTAAGATATTGATTTAACTGTCATTTCGCTGAATAGCCGTGGGGAGGGAAGGTCTCAGATGCGGAACGATGTTCTGAAATAAGTTTTAGCCAAACCAAGTTTGGATCGGCAATACTGTTCATCCAATGGCATCGCTTGTTTTGATACGACATGGACAATCACAGTGGAATCTCGAAAATCGTTTTACGGGTTGGATTGATGTAGATCTGTCTCCGCTCGGAATCAAAGAGGCCGAAAGCGCAGCGCAAAAGTTGGCACCCATGGGGCTCGTTTTCGCAAAGGCGCACACCTCTCGGCTGATGAGAGCGCAGAAGACCTTGGATCTCGTTTTAAAGGGGCTCAATCAAACTCCCCCTGTCTGGGAAGATTCTGCATTGAATGAGAGACATTACGGTGAGCTGCAAGGGCTCAATAAAGATGAGACGAGAAAGAAGTTTGGTGATGAGCAGGTTCACATCTGGAGACGAAGCTTTGATGTGGCACCCCCGGGAGGAGAGTGCTTGGCAGATACAGCTAAACGAAGTCTGCCCTATTTCAGGGAATATATTTTGCCCGATTTAAAGGCAGGAAAGAATGTTTTGGTTGTCGCGCATGGAAACTCCCTGCGATCCATCGTGATGCTGATTGAAGGGTTGTCCAAAGAGAAGATACTTGAACTCAATATTGATACGGCTGTTCCGTATGTCTATGAGATGGATGCTTTGGGACAGATGAAATCCAAAAAGATTCTTTAAGTGATAAGAATAGATTTTAAGTTATCTTTTTGAAGATTCTTACCTGTGAGTCGATGTTGGCAAAGGGGTTGTCACCTCCTCGACGCGTGAGTGAAATCTGATCTTCTTTCCCTTGTAGCGCTAGATAGTTGTAAATCATAGCAAGAGACATCATGCCGGGATCTTTAGCGATAATGGGAAGATGTGCGAGATTCACACCAGACGCAGTGAACGCCCCAATCTGTCGATCAGCGTTATTGACGAATGCTGATGGATTTCCCACTCGCGTCACTGTGGGGTGAACAACAAAGGCCATATGAGCAGCGAGCGAGGCGGCATCGCCCGGTCTTTGAAACATTCCTGCACCACCTGGGAGGAAGCTGTCAGATGGGCTCTGGCCCTCAGCGCCAGGGGTTCCTTGATTGCCAACATCATCAATTACATTCGTTCTTCCCATCGATCCATCGGTCATGATCATGAAAAAGGCTGGCTTGTTCTTCATCAGAAAGTATCGCATGGCTGAGCCGATCTGCTTGAATCGATTGAAAACACTCCGCCTTGAGGTCCTCGCCGTAGTGTCATGATCGTCATGATTCTCAAATTCAATGGTGGCTGCCGAACCAAAACCTTGAGTCAGCATATAAGTTAACACAGCAACTTGCTTGTTTTCAGGTTCACTTCCAAAAACGCTGACAAGTTCATTGTACTCCGGAGTCCCCGCTGCTGGAAAAACCTGGGTTGGGGAAACCCGCTCGAGTAGGCTCTCCGCTTTAAGATGCCCACACTGAATCAGCTGGTGAATCTGCTCATCGGGTGTGAGGTTTGAAAATCGCTTAAGTTGGCTCTCACTGAGTTGCGCGAGCGCGAGCCTCACCTTTGATTGCTGCCCCATCGCAACGGCACTTGTCTCCGCACTGACTAGCGCATTGTAGGTTGCCCCTCGGGAAACCAGCATTCGAGCCATGTTGGCGTTGACGATACGTGTTGGTCTTTTGTCGGGCGAAAAGGATCCCGGATTAGGCTTGGCGTATCCGCCTGAGTCTGCCGCCCGAGTTCCAAATGAGAAGCTAAGACTTCCGATGCTCCCAAATTTTGAGAGAAACCCCATGGGATTCATATAAGTCTCTGTTGTGTCATCAGGAGTGTGGCACGCCACTGAAAATCCATCGATGTTGGATCGCATACTTGCTGGCACGCTCGCACGCAGGCCTTGAAGGGCTGCGGAGTCGTTTCTAAATCTTAGCCCGAATTCGCCACTTGAGTTGGTTCCAAGGTCGTTAGGTATCCCATAATTGACAAGATTTGTGAGTGGATTGGTTTGTCCGCCGATGCCACCGATGAGAAGTTCTGCTGCAAAGTGAGCTCCGCCTTGGAAGTCGAAGATGATGAGTGGGAAGTTCGGATTTTGACCTGCGCCAGAGAGGTCGCACGTCATCTCCTCTGCCAGAAGGCTTGGAGATTTCAAGAGATTCAAAAGAGACGGCATGATTAAGTAAGATGATCCTGCAAGGAGCCCTCGCGCCATGAATTCTCGCCGAGTCTTGGGTTTGCCATGTCCTTCAAAATGCTTTTGCAGCTTTTGAACAGCTTCAGCATTTTTGATTCTTTGCTCCTCAGGCTCTGTTATCAAACCCTTCTTCTTCATAGTTTTCTCCATTAGTTAAAGATCACAGCCGGAGCTGCAAGAGTTGCCATACAGATGGCGGATACGATTCTTTTCCCTTGATCGGCAGTGTTACTATTCATCATTTCTTGGCTTGTGGCATAGAGCTCCTCGACCAATCCGTTGAGAATCGAGATTTCATTTTCCCGCTGTGGTGAGGCTGAGGGGCGCCAGAACTTTGAGACAAGAAACCTGACAAGTTGACGTCTTTTGTCTGGCGTGTCGAGCAGGCTATCTCGAAGTATGACTCCTGTTTGTGTGAAAGATGTGCCATCAAAGAACTGGTTTCTCGCGGTGCTGTTTCCCAGCAATTGCCAACAGAATTCATCAGCATAGTTTTGAATGGCAACCAAGTTAACATCGGAAACCATGGAGGCCTGGTCGCCGGTAGGAAGATTGCCGTTGTTTTCATTGAAGTAGTTATTAAGTCCGCTGATTGATGGTGAGTTAGGCGCATTGATGCCGGTCAGCTGTTCAAAGGTTGCTTTGATTTCGGGGCCCGCCTTTGTTTTGAGAAATCTCGTGCCCTCGATCATGGGAGCCGCTGGGCCATCAGGGCCATCAGGGCCATTTCCGGGACCGGGTTGGGTGGGAGTAGTCCCTTCGATCGGTCGATCTGTTGACTCAAGATTCGTAGAACAGCCGGAGCCCACAATGAAAGCGATTGCCAGGAAGATGGAGATCAAAAGATGATCCACCACCTTTTGAAACAAACTGTTTATCGTTGCGCGCAACCTCATCTCACTGTCTCCCAAAGCAAAAGCTTGAAGTCTTAGCAACAAGGGCTCGGAAGTTATAGGGGTTCGCAGCCGAAAGACCCGAGTATTCCGAGAGACCCATTTCAATCTCTCGCGCGACTGCGAGGAGGGATTCTTCTTCTTGATCCGTTGGTTCCCGGCCGCAAACTGTGTGGAAGACTCGCTTCGTCATGCAATTGGAGAAGGCTTCAGTTTCAGCGATCACTCGCGCGAGCTGATGTGCTCCTTGGCCTTCTGATACGCTCATTTCCTCCGGCGCTCTCCATCCCAAAGACACGTTTCGACCCTGACTCCAGTAGTTGACGAAGGAGTTGTTTGTCTGACGGTGCCCCTCAGGAAAAACCGAAGCTTGACGGACTTGCTTACAGCGCGGGTCACTATTGTCTCCTGTTCCGCAGAACGTGGGCCAGGCGGGATCATAAAACAATGAGTCCAAATCTCCTCGAAAATCTAGATACGTCAGACCACCGGCGAGCCCATCCATTCCCGCGTGGCACGATCGACATGATGTTTGAAAGAGAGTTGGATCGCCTGCGGGAATGCGATCAATATCGCGCCGGATTCTATTGTCTGGCAGGTCAGCATCTCTGATGGTTTCGAGTGGTGCGCAAAGAAAACGATCAAAAACTGCATCAATCACTCGTCGATTCGTCCCTGCCATAAAAAACTCGGTGGAGCCCTTTCGAGTCATCATGACTCCCATGGACTCTGCCTGCGGCCAGGTGGGAATGATCTTGGTTTCTGCTGCCGAGACAAGACGATCAAATGCAGCTTTTGTGAATACCTCACTATGGAGAAATCGCTCGAGCTTTTGATGCCAGTTAAACGGATAGCGTTGTTGAAGATCATCAAAGTGGTCATTGGAGTTGTAGCGTAGTCTCACCACAAGTCCGCCAGACCCTGTGAATCTTTGATTTTCAATGAGCGCGCGAATCTTGGTGGGATCTGATGGGGCTGGCTGGGAGGTGACCTCGCCCCCCCCTGTGGGATTGGGTCCCGCTCGCTGAATCAGGGGATCTGTTCCTGCCTCAAAGTCGACAATATCTCGTGAGCCGGCATAAAGATAATCACCGGTGAGTATTTCTTTGAAAGGACGGTTGTCATAGACCAGTCCGGTGATTGTTGTGAGAAAGTCGTTCAGGTTCGTTTCGTATTTTTTTCCTCGATTAGAATCGGGAGAGAAAAGTTTAACGAGAAAAGTTGTATAGAAATAGGAGCTGTTCATGGCCTCAAACGCGGCGAGATCCGGCCGTCCCAACAAGACTTGGTAGGTCATGTTTTCAAGAACATCGGTCTTAGGAGGAACTCCCGTGAGTCGATTATGAAGAGACCAGGCCTGATCGCTCGCTTCTTCAACTGTGAGAGCGTAGACGGGCTCGGAATTGGAGAGAGCGAGGCTTAAGCCTAATAGAGTCGCAACTGAAAATGAAAGGCGAGCGAGAGCTCGCAGAAACCACATACACACCACCACAAACGGTAGTGGAGCAAAACTTGGACCAGGAGGTTGAGGGGTTTTAAGCCCTCTTTAGCCGTCACTATGAAAAGAGGTTCAAATTGGGGCAAAGGCTATTTCTGGATCAATCGGGCGGCCTCGAGGGCGTGATAGGTAAGAATCAAATCAGCTCCAGCGCGCTTGATTGAAACCAATGACTCGGTGATTGCTCGAGCTCGATCGAAGAGGCCATTTTGAGCGCCCAGCTCAATCAGCGCACATTCGCCGCTGACCTGATAGGCTGCAACCGGAATATTTGAGCGAGCTTTGAAATCAGCAATCACGTCGAGATACCAAGAGGCGGGCTTCACCATCACAATGTCCGCTCCTTCTTTGAGATCGAGCTCAAGTTCTCTCGAAGCTTCTCGTCGATTCGCTGGATTCATCTGATAGGTTTTTTTGTCGCCGATAAGATTCACATTCAAGATATCTCGGAAAGGACCATAAAGCGACGAGGCATATTTGGCAGTGTAAGCCATGATCGATACGCTTTCGTGGCCTGATGAGTCGAGAGCTTCTCGAATGGCTCCGATTCGTCCATCCATCATATCGGACGGCGAGACATTCTGTGCTCCAGCTCTCGCATGAAGCTGGGCCATTTGGCAAAGCACCTCAATGGTTTCATCATTGAGAACTTCACCATCCTTGAAGAGTCCATCGTGGCCATGATCCGTATAAGGATCGAGCGCAACATCTGTAGAAATGATGAGGTGAGGAAATGTTGATCGAATCTCTTTGATCGCCTGAACGACTGGACCGTTGGGATCCAATGCTCCTGTTCCCCTCGCATCTTTTTTGCCAACAACACCAAAGAGACATACCATCGAAATTCCGAGCGACTTGGTATCCTTCAGATAATCTTTGATCTGATCGACAGAGACGGTCAAGGCAGACGGCAGATGCTTGTTGCGATTGGCGATGCCCTTTCCTTCGGTAACAAAGAAGGGAAGGCAAAAGTCAGATGGATGGAGTCGAGTCTCACAGGCAATCTCACGAATGCTTTCCGACGCTCTCAATCGGCGGGGGCGTTGCATGAGTCTCATGATGCATCTCCTTTGACGACAAAATTATAGAGTTTCTTGGGAACGAAGATCTCTTTGACGATCTCTCCGTTAAGGTAGCTGGCAACTTTGGGATTTTCGGCTGCGAGCTTTCGAATCGCTTCTTTAGAGGCGTCTGGTGCAGCTTCCACTGTGGCTCTTAGCTTTCCGTTCACTTGAATAGCAAAGGCTACCGTTGATTCGATGAGATACTTTTCATCGATGGCTGGCCATTGGTAGCTTGAGATTGATGACTTCATTCCAAGTTGCTCACCCAGTTCCTCAGCAATGTGAGGAGCGAAGGGAGACAGCATCAGGGTGAAAATCTGAGCGGCCTCTTTGGAGATATCCGCCTGATCCGTCAGTTGATTGTGACAAATCATGAGCTGAGAAATTCCCGTATTAAACTCAAGATTCTCAATATCTTTACTCACTTTGAAGTTGGTCTGATTGAGGATCTTTAGTTCGATTTCATTCATCGATCGATTGCTGACTTTTGATTCGTGAACAAAGCTTCTCCAAATACGGTTCAGAAATCGATAGACGCCATCAATGTTCGCTGTTGACCAGGGCTTCACTTTTTCAAGGGGCCCCATGAACATTTCATAGAGTCGAAGTGAGTCAGCACCGTACTTTTCAATCACATCGTCTGGATTGACGACATTGCCTCTCGACTTGCTCATCTTCTCTCCGTCCTCACCGAGGATGAGGCCCTGGTTGACGAGTTTTTTGAAGGGCTCCTTCGTACTAACAAGGCCCAGATCAAAGAGAACTTTGTGCCAGAATCGCGAGTAGAGCAGATGAAGCACTGCATGTTCAACACCCCCGACGTAGAGATCCACCGGCATGAAGTGTTTTTCAGCTTCTTTGCCCCATGCTGCGTTTGGATTTTTCGGATCAATGAATCGAAGGTAGTACCAGCAGGATCCTGCCCACTGAGGCATCGTATTGGTTTCGCGTTTTGCCTTCTTGCCCGTTTTTGGATCGATCACATTCACCCATGAGTCGATTGTTGCAAGAGGACTTTCCCCAGTTCCGGATGGTTCGTACTTATCGACGTTTGGCAAGAGAAGGGGGAGCTCATCCTCGTCCAGAACTCGGTAGCTGCCATCTTCAAAGTGCAAAACAGGAATGGGTTCTCCCCAATATCTCTGACGGCTAAAGACCCAATCTCTTAATCGATAGGTGACCTTCTCCTCGCCAAGATTTTTAGACTTGAGCTCCGCGCAGATCTTTTTCTTAGCATCAGAAACATTGAGCCCATCGATCAGAGGTGAGTTGATGTGAATGGCGTCGCCAGTAAATGGCAGCTCATCAGCTTCAAGTACCTGTACGATCGGCAGATCAAACTTCTTTGCAAACTCATAGTCTCGCTCGTCATGCGCAGGAACTGACATCAAGGCGCCCGTGCCGTAGTGGCCAAGGACATAGTCCGCGATCCAAATGGGGATTTCCTTGCCGGTGAGAGGATGGATCGCACTTGTTCCTAGAGACACGCCGGTTTTGTCTTTCGCAAGTTCCGTTCGATCCAGATCAGACTTTCGTGCAGCCGCTTCTTTGTAAGCGCTGACCTTGGCCTTTTGTTCAGAGCTAGTCAGTTCATTGACTAGTGGATGCTCAGGCGCGAGAACTAAGAAGGTTGCGCCGTAGAGAGTATCTGGACGTGTCGTAAACACACGAATTTTTTTTGATGACCCCTTGACGTTGAAATCAATCTCAGCGCCTTCGCTTCGGCCGATCCAGTGGCGCTGCATTTCCTTGATACTTTCGGGCCAATCGAGATCATTGAGATCCTCAATCAAGCGATCAGCGTAGGCCGTAATTTTTAAAATCCACTGACGCATGTTCATGCGAACAACAGGATGTCCACCCTCAACTGATAAGCCATTCTCGACTTCCTCATTGGCAAGGACTGCTTTCATGTTGGGACACCAATTCACAGGGACAAAGGCTTGATAGGCGAGCCCTCTCTTGGCCAGTTGAACAAAGATCCACTGTGTCCATCGATAGTAGTGGGGGTCGGTGGTGTCCACTTCTCGATCCCAATCGTAGGCAAATCCGATTCGCTTTAACTGTCTTCGAAAGTTAGAAATGTTTTTTTCAGTGGTGATGCGGGGATGTGTGCCAGTTTTCAGTGCGTAATTTTCTGCTGGAAGGCCAAAGGCATCCCATCCCATCGGATGAAGAACATCAAATCCCTTCATGCGCTTGTATCGAGCGACAATGTCTGTTGCTGTGTACCCTTCGGGGTGGCCGACGTGTAAACCCGAGCCCGAGGGGTAGGGGAACATATCAAGAACATAGAACTTCGGGCGTTTGGATCCCTTGGTTGGATCAAAATCCGTTTTAAAAGTTTTATGGTCATCCCAATATTTTTGCCACTTGGGCTCCAGACTCGCAGGATTATAGTGCAT
>CAZZLQ010000020.1:0-34579 GCA_964655245.1 uncultured Bacteriovoracaceae bacterium
ATGCTGAAGCGAGCTAAGATTTCCTTGAGCTCAAAAACTTCAAGCGCTGCTTAATAAACAAAATTTATTCACTACTTACTGTTAAGGACTCTTATGTTTAAGAACTTTTTTTCTGCTGCCTCAAAAACTGCGCCTGCTCAATCAGGTGATTTGAAAACTCTCTTGGAAAGCATGATTTTTGCTCTCGTTGACGACACCTCTGCGGTTGAACTGACCGAAGTTTCTTCAAGTGGTGACCACATTTCATATGAACTGAAAGTGGGCAAATCAGACTTGGGTAAAGTGATCGGACGACATGGCCGAACAGCTTCTGCCATGAGAACGATCCTCAGCGCAGCTTCTCGAAAGTATAAGCTCAACGCTGACCTCAAAATCGTTGAGTAGTTCATGCGCCTCTCCATTTTGACGATCCATCCCGGCTATTTCGAGGGGGTCTTGAGAGAGGGTTTGATCAAGAAATCGATTCAAAGCAAAACAATCGACATACAGATTGTCGACATACGTCAGTTTGCTACGGATAAGCATAAACGAGTGGATGATCAGCCCTACGGTGGTGGTCCTGGAATGGTGCTCAAGGTTGAGCCCATCGTGCGATGCCTCAATGCGATCACTGTCTCGGGGGAGAAAACTCGCGTGGTCGTCTTGGCTGCCAAAGGTAAAAAGTTTACTCAAAAAATGAGCGCTCGATTTGCAAAGGTTGATCATTTGATTTTGATTTGCGGTCGATACGAGGGAATCGATGAGCGGGTTTCCCAGTTTTATGCCGACGAAGAGGTTCGTATTGGCGACTATGTTTTGATGGGCGGTGAAGCTGCTGCGTCGGTAGTTCTCGAAGCAACAGCCAGGCATCTGCCGGGCGTCTTGGGTAATCCAGACTCTCTCATCGACGAGAGCTTTTCGGTCGGAGCTGAGCGTGAGCATGAGCAGTACACTCGCCCTCCTGACTTTGAAGGGCATCTTGTTCCCGAGGTTTTGTTGAAAGGTAACCACGCGGAGATTAAGCGTTGGAGAAAGCAGCAGCGTCGATCATGAACTCCTCTGGACTTTATATTGCCTTGATTCATCATCCGGTGATCGACCGAAACAAGCAGCAGATCACGTCTTCTGTGACGAATATGGATCTTCATGATATCGCCCGAAGTGCTCGAACGTTCGGAGTGAAGGGATACTTTGTTGTTCATCCTTCTCAGGATGAGCAGGCTTTGAACCGGCGAATTGTCAGTCACTGGCATTCGGGTTTCGGCTTGCGATCGCATCCAACCCGCACCCGAGCCCTAGAGTTGGTTCATTTAGTGCATGATTTCGAGGCCGTGATGAGTCACATCGAGCGGGAATGCGGGCAGCGCCCCCTTAAGGTCGGTACGCATGCTCGAAAAATGGGCCAGGGGATCTTTTTCATCGATGAGCTCAAGGCCCAGATCGCCCAAAAGCCTGTTTTACTGGTCTTTGGCACGGGTTATGGGCTGGCCCCCCAGTGGGCAGAGATTTTGGACGGGTTCTTGGGCCCTATTGAGGGTCCCAGTGACTTTAATCACCTTTCCGTGCGCTCGGCGGTAGCTATTTATCTTGATCGACTTATGGGGTCGAGACCGTTGACAAACGAAGCCCCTTTGGATGTTATCCCCGGATGAGCACAAAGCGACCTAATCCCTCTGAGTTGATGAAAAAAGCTGAAAAGGCTGTCTCCGGCACACGTGCTTCGATGCCTGATTTTTCCATCGGTGATGTTGTTAAAGTTCATGTGAAAGTTAAAGAAGGCGAGAAAACTCGTATTCAGGTTTATGAAGGCCTCGTTCTTCGCCAAAAGCGTGGTGGAAACAATTCATGTTTCACCGTTCGTAAGATTTCTTACGGCATTGGCGTGGAAAGAATTTTTCCTTTCAATTCTCCCACTATCGACAAAGTTCAGGTGGTTTCTCGCGGTGAAGTGAGACGAGCAAAGCTCTACTATTTGCGAGATCTCAAGGGTCGAGCTGCTCGATTGAAATCAGATCTCGTTTTCGGTGCTGAGGCTGAAGGAAAGCCTGCTGGTGAAGCGGGATCTGAAGCAGGAGCTCCGATTCAAGCTCAAGCTGTCCAAGCTTAATGAACCTCTGTTCATTTGGAATTGAAAATCGCATTAATCAAGACTTAATCGCAGGTGTCGATGAGGTCGGCCGTGGTTGTTTGGCTGGTCCTGTCGTTTGCGCGGCTGTGGTCTTTCCACGTGAGCTGCGCAACAGCACCTGTGACGAGATTAAAGCGATTCAGGACTCCAAGAAGCTGTCTGCAAAGCAGCGATTAGCGCTTAAAATTTTTATCGAAAAGAACGCTCTTGCGACGGCGATTGCGAAGGTTGAACCACTAGAGATTGATCGTATCAATATTCTTCAGGCGACATTCAAAGCAGCTCGAGAAGCCGTTCGTTTGGTTCAACAGAAATGTCCCACTCAGCTTAACTTTGTTCTGATGGATGGCAACCACGCCATCCCCGGTCTTGATGTGAAACAAGAGGCAGTGATCAAAGGAGATCAGTTCTCGAAATCAATTGCGGCGGCTTCAATTCTCGCCAAAGTCACTCGAGATCAGTGGATGACCGAGGCGGCAAAAGATTTTCCGCTCTACGGTTTTGAAAAACACAAGGGCTACGGCACAGAGGTTCACTGTGATGCCATCCAAAAGCATGGTCCTTGCGAGCTTCACCGAATGAGCTTTCTGAAGAAGCTAACGACCAAGGATAAGGGTCAAGAGGGAGAAGATCTGGTCGTCAGTTTTCTGCTTAAAAATCAGTTTAAGATTGTGGATCGCAATTGGAAGTGTAAAGCCGGTGAGATTGATATTGTTGCTGAGAAAGCCGGAGAAATTCATCTCATTGAAGTGCGGTCTCGATCTGAGTTTGCCGATGTTGCTCAGCTTTTTCCGAGTGCAAAGCAGAGGAAGCTTCGTCAGCTGAGTGAGTTTTATCAGATGTTGAATCAATCAAGTCGATCGGCACCGATGCATTTGGATTTGATGGCGGTTTGTGCGGGCAAAGTTGAGCCCTTCTGGGATGTGCTTCAATGAGTGGTGTTTTTTACGTTGTGGGCACACCGATTGGAAATCTCGGAGAGATTACCCTGCGAGCGTTGGAGGTCCTCAAATCTGTTGATGTGATCTTTTGCGAAGACACTCGCCGTACTGTGAAGTTGCTCAATGCCTATGAGATCAAAAAGCCTCTTAAGTCCGCTCCTTACTTTAAAGAGAATAAGGCGGCTGCTGAGATCATACAGGTGCTCGAAGCGGGTCAGTCTGTGGCATTGGTTTCTGACGCTGGAATGCCTGGTCTGTCTGATCCAGGGGCAATTGTGGTGCGAGAAGTGCGAAGCCGTGGTTTTAAGATCGAGATCGTTGGGGGGGCAAGCTCTCTGACATCGTTCATTGCGGGCTCAGGATTCGACTTTGAAAGCTTTACCTTTGTTGGTTTTCTTCCACCGCGGGCAAAAGATAGGCAGGAATGGATGCGCCTATCACAAACCGTGCCGACGATTTTCTTTGAGTCTCCCCATCGTATTGAGTCCACTCTAGACCTCTTGATCGAGGTGGCGGGTAGTCGACAGTTGATTCTGGCAAAGGAGCTTTCCAAAATTTCCGAGGCTTTTTATTTTGGAACAGCCGCTGAGGTAAAACAGAAAATCAGTAGTTACAAGGGCGAATGGATCGGCTGTTTGATGCCTGAAGGGGCTGTGATAAGGAGAGATAATTAACTATGGAGAAGAATCTCGTTCTTGAAGCTCTTTCGTTAAATCCAACACCCCGTCGACCCGTTTGGGTGATGCGGCAGGCGGGACGATACCAGGCGTCGTTTAGAAAGCTTCGAGAAAAGTATTCCTTTGAACAGCTTTGTCACGAAGTAGATCTGGCCACTCAGGTGAGTCTGAAGCCCATTGAACAGTACAACTTCGATGCAGCAATCGTGTTCTCTGATATTTTGTTTCCGTTGAGAGCACTGGGCGCAAAGCTAGCTTTTACCGATAAGGGGCCTAAGATCGAACCCCCACGTTCCGTTGATCAGTTGGAGTCGCTCCAGAAGACCTTTGATCCCAGCGAGGCTACTCCAGCGATTCTAAAGACAATCCAAAATTTGCGAGCAGCTCTGCCAAAGCAAAAAGCCGTTTTGGGTTTTGCGGGCGCGCCATTTACAATGCTTACCTATCTTCTAGAGGGTGAGCTTACGAAGGATCTCAGTGTGATGAAGCGATGGATGGCGGAACATCCACAGATTGTTCATCGCTGGCTGGGTGTTTTGGCGGAGTCTACAGGAGCCTACTTGGATGCTCAGGCAGAGTCAGGGGCGGATGCGGTTCAGTTGTTTGATACTTGGGCTTCGGCACTATGTCCCAAAGACTACGAGGAATTCGCACTGCCTTATGCGAGACAGGTCTTTAGTGAAGTTACCGTTCCGGGGATTTATTATGTGAATGGAATTGCGGGAATCTTGGATCAGGCTGCATCGGTCGGAGCTCAGGCTCTCAGTGTGGATTGGCGAGTGGATTTGTCGGAAGTGCGCCGACGAGTTCCTCAGGTCACCGCTTTGCAGGGTAACCTGGATCCGTATCATCTTCATTTGAGTCCGGGCCAGTTGCGTCAGTCGGTCTTGAAAATGTTATCCTCCTATGGCACCGGCCCGGGCCACATTGTGAATTTGGGTCATGGCATTATGCCTTCAGCGCCCGAGGATGCCGTGAAGGTGTTTGTGGATGCCGTCACTGAGTTTCAGCTAAAAGTCTAAAGATTCAGAAGCAGGTGAAGATCGGCGGGAAGCCAATTTCTCCTCGTATTGACTCTCATGAGATTCTCAAGGCGAGAATCTCTTTGAAGGTTAACATCTTCAAAGGCTTCGGATCGAAGCAGGGGAGAGCTGGCGAATCTCTGTTGAATGAGCTCTTTGATTTTCTCATCCTTTTCGATTTGAAGACGAAAGGATTTAACATAGGTCGCTGCCTGAGCATCAAATTGCCCGGATGTAAGAACCTGCAAAGCATATCGAAGCTCTTCCTGATTTTGAGCTTCAAAGGTAGTGAAGGCGAGAAATTCAAGCTTCATTTTCCTCGACTTATCCTCATCTCCAGCATGTCTGGCATAGGTTGCACCAATCAAAAGAAAATCGCGCCGAGCTCGTGATGAGCGGGCTGCTAGCTCGAAGTAGGGGATAGAGTTTTTAAAATCGTGTGCTTCAAAGGCAAAGTTGAACGCCCCTTTGGCGATGATGTTCTCATCATAGATTCCTCTCGCAGCTAGGGCTTTGATTCCATCATTGATGTAGCGACTGGATTGAACGAGTGATGACTTAGTGATTTGTAAGCCATTGTAGATAAAGGCCGTTGCTGCCCACTCATAGAACATGCGGAAAAGGGGATCGAGTTTCAGAATAATCGCAAGATAGGAGTCGAGGTACTTATAGGATCGATTCTTGTCCATTAGCTGACCCCCAAAGTAGTTGAGAGCTTCAATCCAAGTAATGTCAGCTAGCGCCATTTTGTAGCCAGCGGCCATCAGGGACGCCGTCTTGGGATGGGGGAGATATCGCACATCTTGAGTGAGACGGCGCTGCTCCATTCGGGAATCGAGAGAGCTTTTCAAAACGCCATAGACGCCAAGAATGGCGATCAACAGCGGAATGAGTATACGAGGTCTCATGAAAGTAGTTTACAGAAGCGGTCGCGATCAGACAAATTTTGTGAGTGCCACACCCCTTAAATGTTGCAGTGATTGGAGGCGGAATCTCCGGCTTGGTGGCTGGTTTTCGATTGAAGCGGGCCGGTCACTCTGTATCGCTGTTTGAAGCCTCCTCTCGAGTTGGGGGCTGGGTTAAGTCTGAGCGAGATGCGCAGAGTGTTTTGGAGTGGGGGCCCAACACCCTGATGGCCACTGAGGAGTGGTTTCGTTTGTTTAGAGATCTGGGCCTCAAGCCGCAGCTGCCTCGCGCGGAAAGTCGAAAGCGTTTTATTGTACTTGAGGGTAAGCTGCGACTACTTCCATCGAGTCCGTTTTCGTTTTTGATGAGTTCAGTCTTGTCCTGGAGCTCAAAGAAAAAAATTGTTGCGGATCTGATTCGGTCGGATCGCCCTCAGGAAGACGACTTAAGTATTGAGGACTTTGCGCTACGATATCTGAATCGAGAAATCCTCGATCGACTTCTACAGCCGTTCATCAGTGGAATTTATGCGGGAGATGCAGCCTCTCTTTCGTTGAGATCCTGTTTTCCAAAGTTGTGGGCGGGAGTGAAAGCCAAAGGATCCGTTATAAAAGGGATGAAGTCCCAGGCCTCTCAGGAGCGGCGTCCTCAAATGGTGAGCTTCCCGGAGGGCCTTGAAGAAATCGTTCGAGCTCTATCTCACGAACTAGGCGCCTGGATTCGGTACCATCAGCCCGTGGAGATGATTCGCAGGGATCATCAAGGTTTTTGGTTTGTTCGAACTCGATTCGGTGAGGAGAGATTTGATCAGGTTGTTTTGGCTCTTCCCGCTTTTGAGTCCGCCAAACTACTTCAGGGGTTTATACCCGACGAACAAGTTCAATTTTTAACTAGGATTCCGTATCAGCCTGTTATGGTTTGGAATTGGGTGGCCGAGAGAATGAGTTCTTTCCCGCGAGGCTTTGGTTGTTTGGTACCAAGAACTGAGGGCAGCCCCGTTCTTGGAAGTCTTTGGCGATCCGAGATTTTTGAGGGAGCTGTTTGCGGCAATCAGGTGACTCTGTCGCAGTTTTTTTCTGGCGACCATCTGCCCGATGATCCAAGAGGTTATGAGCAGCAGATAAGGAGCTGGATTCCTGGCATCGGAAAGACGCTCTCAAGTGAATTTCGTACCTATAAAAGAGGAATCCCGCAGTTAAAGGTCGGGCATACCGCAGCATTAGATGAAGTTCTTCGCCAGCTTCCCCAAGGTATCAGTCTCATCGGCAACTATATTGATGGAGTTGGCTTGGTCGCGGTGATGAGCCGAGTCCAGTCGGGCCTAGCTCCGCTTCTTAATCACTTCTCGCGCAATGATGAGTCGTTGAATCTGTGAGGTTCCTTCGTAGATTTGAAAAATCTTGGCATCTCGCATGAGCTTTTCAACGGGATATTCAGTCGAGTAGCCATAGCCTCCAAAGATCTGGACTGCATCAGTGGCTATTCTCATCGCTGAATCCGCCGCAAAGACTTTGGCGTAAGCAGCATAGAGAGTATTTCGCTGCCCTTTGTCGATCATGGCAGCAGCCTTCCAGGTCATCAATCGAGCTGCTTCAACATCTCGAGCCATCTCAGCGATCATAAAGGCAACCGCTTGGTGTTGAGCAATGGGTACTCCAAAGGTTTGTCGCTCAAGAGAATAATCAATCGCATGTTCCATCGCGGCCCGCGACAATCCAAGAGCTCCAGCGGCAACAACGGGGCGCGTATGATCAAAGGCTCCCATGGCGATTTTGAAGCCATCGCCTTCGTTTCCGACTCGGTACTTTTCCGGGACAACCACATCCTCAAATGTAATTCCGCGGGTGTCGCTGCATCGCTGACCGAGATTCTTCTCTTTTTTACCCACTTTGATTCCGGGCGTGTTGGCGGGCACGACAAATCCTGTGAGCCCCTTGTGCTTCGCACTAGGGTCGGTGACCGTCAAAACAAAGTACCACCGAGCGACAGAACCATTCGTTATCCACATTTTGGATCCATTGATGACGTAGGAGTTCCCCTTTTTGACGGCGGTGGTTTTGATGTTTGCCACATCACTGCCAGCGCCGGGTTCCGTCACACAATAAGCGGCAAGGCAGTACTCGGATGTGAGCTGACCGAGAAACTCTTTCTTCAGTTCCTCAGAGCCGCCAACAATGAGGGGTGAGGCGGCCAGGTTATTTGCCTCCATGGCGGTCGAGACGCCTGTACATCCCCAGCCCAGCTCCTCGGATAGAATGACTTCCTCAAGAGTGGTGAGTCCAGGTCCGCCGTAGGCTTGCGGAACGTGACCATTCAGAAGTCCTGCCTCAAACGCCATTTTGCTGAGTTCGTGGGGGTAGTCTCCGGTTTCGTCATGATGTCGAGCACGAGGGCGAATCTCTTTCTCGGCAAACTCGTGAGAGAGATTTTTTAAGGCTTCTTGTTCCGGTGTTAGGTCAAAATTGATCATTGCTTCCCCCTTTGGGATTTATTCCCTTTAGAGTAGTATAGGGAGAAATGAAAAAGGCCCTGAGTGTTTTTTCCTTGCTTTGTTGTTTTGCTGCGATGAGTTGTTCGACAAAACAGCGAGCGGCTTCTTTGGAGTCAACGGTCAAGAGTTATGCGAGAGCTCTTCGGGATGCAGATGAGATGATGCTTTTGGGCTTTGTTGCGCCGGATAAGCAAAGAGCCTTTGCCTCAAACTCTTCCTCTCTTGGTTCCTATAAATTTTCCAATGTGGAAGTTCGAAAGATTTTTCCAGATCCTAAATTTGAAAGCGCTCTTGTTAGTTTGAATCTTGAGTTTTTTGACCAGACAGGATCTGAGCTTGTTGAAACCACACGGCAGTATTCTTGGATCTTTGATGAAACAAAAAAGGCGTGGTTCTTGAAAGAAGCCACGCCCTTTGGATCTCGTTAAAAATCAAATCGATTTAAAATGGAATCTCTTCGTCAGCTCCAACGTCTGAAGGGAGAGCTTCAGAAATGGGTTGATCGTCCGATGCAGTCACTGCTGATTTGTCTCCTCGGTCGAGGAACTGAACGGTGGAGGCTACGATTTCTGTAGTGTAGCGCTTTTGTCCATCTTTATCGTCCCACTGACGAGTCTGGAGTCTGCCTTCGACATAAACCTGACGACCCTTGCCTAAGTACTGAGAGCAGGTTTCAGCCATCTTTCCCCAAACAACCACTCGATGCCACTCAGTCTTTTCTTGTTTTTGACCGCTTTTATCCATCCAGTTTTCGGATGTTGCCAAATTAAAGTTTGAAACAGCCACTCCCTGCTGAGTGTAGCGAATTTCAGGGTCATTACCCAATCTTCCCACTAAAATGACTTTATTAATTCCAGACATATTTTTCTCCTTCACATTTATACCGATGCGTTACACCTTAACGATGGATGTCATTGACGGCCCCTTTGTGTAAACCATTATTCTTCGGGCAACCCAAGATTTCATGGGGGTTGGAGAGAGACTTGGTAGGAGTTGGTTTAAATGCTGCTTGAAGCGATCAGATTTCTTAGAAGCCTCTTCTTGACTGTTCCGAGTGTCTTGGCTTTTGGGACTTTTGCCTTGGTGTTTGGGCTCTATGACTTCCTTATGAGAGAGCCGTTGTTGAAGCAGGGTAAGTGGGGACCTGTTGGGACTTTGACTAAGCTCTGGTGGTCGTACTGGATGCTTTGGAGCCATCGTATCCAAGTGGTTGCCTCAGGTCCTGGCTTGCAGGAACTCAAGAGTCATAAGGGCTGTGTATTTGTATCCAATCATCAAAGTCTCATGGATATCCCAGCACTGGTTCAGTTTCTTCCTCGCTATACGAGTTTTATCGCTAAACAGGAATTGCGCTCCATTCCGATCTTCGGTGCTGCATCAGCGCTGGTGGGGACGCTTTTTGTGGATCGATCGAGGGGGACTGAAAACGCTTCACTCAAAGTAATCCACAAGCTCTTAAGGCAAGGGATTTCGATTTTGATTTTTCCAGAGGGCACCAGATCTTCCGACGGACACTTAGGCAGTTTTAAGCGGGGTGGATTTGTTATGGCCATCGAGGCGAAGGTTCCCATCGTTCCTGTGACGATATTGAATTCACGATTTGTTTTGCCCAAGAACAAGCTCTCGATTCGACGAGGGGTGATCCAGATCGTTTTTGACAAGCCCATCTCGACCGAGGGACTCAAAGCGGACGATCGTCATGCCCTAAGCGATCAAGTTCGTCAGATTATGTCAAAACATCTAGATCTCTTTGAGGAAACGCGGAAAAATAGTCCTCATGGTGGGGGTCAGCTTTCTTAGGCGGTTCATTTCTTTGGGATTGGTCCTGACCATCGCCTCGGCTTTCTCAGTCCTAAACGCCCAAGCAACTCCTCGATCTGTTGTGTTTGTTGATGTTGATTCGAGATCTCTTTCACAGGAGCAAAGAGCTGAAGCCAAAGCAATTTTTTTGAAGGCTCTTTCCGCAGTCGGGGGATTTCGGATTATCCCGGAAGCGGAGATTCAAACGGCGATTGTGAAAAAGAATCCTCTGCGAGAGGAAGTCGCTAAATTCATCGATGAACAAAAAAAGAAGCAGTCCGATCTGAACTCGCTGCTTGAATCGGCTCGAAAAAGTTATCTAGCGTCCGAGTTTGATTTCTCTCGTGACACGTTGGAAAAAGCTTTCAAAACATCCAACGATGCTTTGCTTGGATTGAATGCTGATGTTCCCTTTCAAATTCTTGAGTTGCTCTCTGCCACTGAGTTTTTTTTGGGAAATCAAGAGCGGGCACAATCCCTCCTGTCCGCCATTTTGGATCTGGATCCCAGTTATGTGATTGATACACAGAAATTTCCTCCCGAGTTCAACGATCTGTTTAACGAAGTTCGCCGTCAGCCTCGCTATCCTATGGAATGGGTCCGTTTGTCCCCTCGAAGTCTCGAGGGCGTTAAGGTCAGCTTTATGGGCCAAATGGTGTCGGCCAAAAACGACAATGGATTTTCAGTGGAGGTTCTTAAGGGGCATCCCGTTTGGGGCAAGAAGGGGTTAGTAATCGAGCGAGAGGGATTTGCCCCCATTTTGTTTGATCTCCATGAAGTTCCCAGTGATCTCGAATTTGTGAGCTTGGGGGACCGCACGGTGGCTGTGACGAGCTTGCTCAAGCCGATCGGCAACAGCACCCCCTCACCGGAGCTCAAGAGATTCATGCGCTCTCTGAAATCGGACTTGTTTGTCCTCGCATCGATTGAAAGGTATGGAAGTGGCGATTTTCATGTTGATGCTCAATGGATCGAGAACCAATCGTTACGCTCATCTCCCGTCGTGACAGTGGCAACGGATAATCTTGAGAGATCAATTGAAAGAGCTGTCTCTGAGCTTTTCGATTACATTTCTCCTCTTGGATATGTGATGACGGAGAAACTGGCCGTCGTGGAAGAGGGCCCCGTCGTCACCAAGTCAAAGCCATGGTATAAAGAGTGGTGGGCCTGGGCTGTTGCCGGCGCAGTCGTGGCGGGAGCTGGGGCGGGAGGCTATTTTCTCCTGAAGCCTGAGGACAATCTTCGAGTGCGTGTAGGAGCTGCTCAGTAGGGAAGATGATGATGAACTTTCGTATGGCTACACAAAAAACTTTAGCTGTCGGTTTAAGCTTGCTGCTTGCCCACGTTCCTTTCGCTTCGGTCGATGCGCAGGGCAGCGGGAAGATCAAAGACTTTCGGGGAACTCCTCAGTCAGTGGCACTTCTTGGGACATTTTCTGAGTTTGTTGATCCGGATTTAAAGCAGCGATACGTCAATCAACTCAGGAAGCTTTTCAATCGATACAGCCGTAGTTACGGAGAGTCTTCAATCTCGAACTTCAAGCTGGCTTTGAATCCTAATGACCAATTCTTCCGGCCGATCACTGGAGTGCTTAGTGAAAATCAAAAACAGTTTTTTAAGGCTGCACAAAAGGATAACTCGGTCGATATTTTTGTGCTTTCCAGCTTGACGGAAACTGGTGAAGGGCTGGATCTCGAACTTCAGTTGTTCGATGCAAGGATTGAAACTTTGTCCGCAGTTGAGAGAGTTGTTTTTCAAAGGGCACAAGAAGAACGATCCTTTGAGGATGTTGTCTATCGACTCATGAACTACATAGATCGTGATGGATTTGTTCATCCGAATCCTCAGGAGATTTTGGAAAAGCCGATCCTTCTGCAAGCGGCAAACTTCAATGTGGAATCTGGAGCGGGGGGGCGAGAGTTTTCGATAAGCCCTGAGATCTTAAGTGGCGAAGGGGTTCTGGCGGGTCGCCCAACGATTGGCGGAGAAAAGACTCCGTTCTGGGAGACCTGGTGGTTTTGGTCCATCATTGGTGGAACCCTGATTTCAACGGGTGGGTTGACTTACTATCTGACGGTGGTGGATGAGCCGCCGAGTCGAGCTAACATTCGATTTAAAAGTCCTTAAGACTTCAAGTCCTGGCAGCGGACAGTCTTTGTCTCATTTGCCTTCAATCGGATGCTTCCCGAGTAGACTTTGTCTCTCGTTTCACAGCGAATGCTGACTTTGCCAGAGGGGACAGAGATATTGCGAGCCCGAGGGCCGGGTACTGATCCAAAGGATTCGCCATTGATATAGAGCTGTGCAAATCCTTCCGGTGGGGCCGTGACATTGAGTTTCGCAGGCTCCTTCCTTCTGGGCTCTGCTAAGTTCGGTCGTGTCGCTTTGGAGGCCGTTTCAGATTTTGAAGAACCCGAGGGTACATTTCTTGGTGTGGGGAGATCGAGATTGGGCGCTGGTGAGGTTGGCTTCTCAATTTCGACGGGTTTTTCGATCTCGACAATTGGCTTGCTTGGTGTGCTTTCGAGCGGCACATCGCCAGGCGCTTTCAGAATACTTTCGACTCTTTTTTCATCCAACGGTGGTGGAACTGGAATCGGCACAATCGGTGTAGGTTCTGGTTTCTTAGTCCCCGCCTCCTGAGGCGCTTCATCAGCCATCTCAGGTTGGGACTTGAAGTAGTTCTGCCAGATAAGAGCGGCACCAATGATGGCAATAATCAGGCTGAATACCGTTAATCTTTGCGAGGCTGAAAAGCTGGGGTTGCCCAAAACTCGATCTTTGGTCGTTGTAATCTCGGCATCGTCATTTGGCGACGGCTTTGCCGTGACGGCAGCGTCTAATTGATCACGTTTAAATGTGATGTGTGTTCGAGCATTTTGAATCCCTTGCTGGGGTTTCGCAGGAATTCTTTTGAGGCTTTCCTGAAGTCGAATCTTTTCATCTTTGATGGATTCGGCGAACAGAGTCTTCATGAATGCCGAAAGCTCTTGGGAGCTGATATTAAACTGCTGTTCAAATGAGAGTCGTTGCAAATCTTGCAGCATCTCTCCAGCGGTTTGATAGCGTGTTGATCGATCCTTCGAGAGTGATTTCAGGACAATCTGATCCAGCGCTGTTGGGACAAGGGGATTTTTTTCCGAAGGTGGTGCAACAAGCCCCGCTTTGACTTTCTCGAGCGTTTCGACATCGGATTTTGATCGAAACAGCCGATCAGACGTGAGAAGCTCATGCAAAATGACCCCAATGGCATAAATATCACTTGTTTGATCTACCGGCTTTCCTGATGCCTGCTCTGGAGACATGTAAGAGAATTTTCCCTTCAAAACGCCAGCCTCGGTTCTGCTGATTTTGGACGCCGCCTTCGCAATTCCAAAGTCGAGGAGCTTCACTTCGCCCTCGTAGGAAAGGATGATGTTTTGGGGGCTGATATCTCGATGAACGATGTTTAAGGCAGATCCTTGAGAGTCCGTCTTTCGATGAGCGTAGTCGAGTCCCTTCAGGGCTTCTGTAACAATATGAATACATTGATCAATCCCTAAATGGAGAGAGCGTCCTGCAGCAGCCCGAGTGACATCGCGGAGGTTCTTTCCATCGATGTACTCCATCGTGATGTAGAGGGTGTCGTCAATCTCCCCAAGTTCATAGATTTGAACAATGTTCGCTTGGTTTAGCTGAGCGGCGAGCTTGGCCTCATCTTCAAACATCTCAACGAACTCGGGATCCTCGCTGAGGTGTTGAAGGATCTTCTTGATGACGAGGATCTTCTCAAATCCACGAACCCCGACCTGTTTGGCTTTGAAGATCTCGGCCATGCCTCCAACAGCAATTCGTTCGAGGAGGAAGTAGTTTCCAAAGCCTTGGACCTGAAATGTTGGTGTTCGCTCCATGGGTTGATGGACAGAATCTCCTTTTTTTACAATAACATAACTGATGAGCGCAGTGTGGAACGATTACCGCTTAGTTCGGGGCGTCGATGCGTCAGTGGTTTGCCTCGGCAATTTTGATGGTATGCATCGCGGGCATCAAAGTATCATTGGCGAGACATTCGTGTATGCAAAGCGCCAGCGGATCATGTCGTGCTTAATGACTTTCGATCCGCACCCAGCACATGTTTTAAATCAGAATCGAAATCTTAGGCTCATTCTGTCTAATCAGGAGAAATCAGACCTCATTCGCTCGATGCCGTTTGATATCGTTTTGCTGCAGCAGTTTGATCGGCCTTTTTCGCAAATGCCTGCGGAGACCTTTGTTGAGGATGTTCTGATTCGGGCACTGAAAGCCAAAATGATCATGGTTGGTGCAAATTTTCGATTTGGATTTGAAGCTCGTGGAACGGTTGATTTGTTGAAACGGTATACGGATTTTGAAGTGAAGAGTGGAGACTTGATTGAGCGAGAGGGTGGAGTTGTTAGCAGCTCTCGAATCCGCACAGCTCTGCTTCAGGGCGATGTTGAGGTTGCGCATGACTTGCTCGGATACTCGTACTGCGCCACTGGTGTCGTTGTGCATGGTGATGGTCGTGGTGTTCAGCTGGGCTTTCCAACCGCCAACATTGAGGTCAACAAAGATTTGATTCTGCCATTCGGTGTTTACGGTGGATTTGTCGAACGAGTCGATACGGGTGAGGTGGCTGTCGCTGCTATTAATTTTGGAATGAAGCCAACATTTTCAGCGGCCAAGCCTACGCTTGAGGCGCATCTGCTGGATTTCTCGGGAGACCTGTATGGCCACCATGTGCGAATCCATTTCAGAAAGAAGATTCGGGCAGAGCAACGGTTCGTTTCTGTTGATGCACTGGTGAGTCAGATAGGAAGTGATGTGGCCAATGTGAGTGCGTCCGTCAAGGCGTCGACGTTTCAAAAGCCAGAAGTTCTATTCAATCGCTTAGTGGAGGAATTCTAATGCGAAGTCTTTTTCTCGTTTCATTTCTGTTCGTTTGGAGTGCAGATACTGTTGAGGGATCAGGGAAGAAATCGCTCGGTAGTTCGCAATACAATCTTAAAAAGTTTGAGGGCAAAAAGAATTTACTGATCCTCTTCGCCCCTGATCCAAAGGATGAAAGGTTTAAGGCAACGCAAGACGGACTCTTGGGGCGCTATGAAGAGTTTCGAAAAAAGTCTCTCGCCGTGTTTTATGTTTTTGAGACTGAGACGGGTCGAGCTGATGATTTGAAACTCAGGCCTGAGGACGGTGCAGATTTGCGAAATCGTCTAAACGTAGGTGCGGGGGAGTTTCGTGTGTTTCTGATCGACAAAAAGGGCAAAGTGAAAAGTCAGTCTAAGGACTCGATGACCAAATCTCAGTTGGATCAGTTCCTCGCCCTTTAGACTTTGTTTTGACGCGTTTTCGACACCTTACTTCCAAGGGCTTTTGAAGGCTCCAAACCACTCCTTTAGCAAATCATACTAGGAATAATTGCTGAAACGTCCGATCTCCTCCGAGCTATAGGCGTTTTTCAAAGTTTTGACGCGCCACAGCAAAAGGAGGAACAAATGAAAGCCAAATTTAACTACGATCTCACTGAGGTCCTTGCCCTCATGGAGAGGACCCAGGTGACAGTCGGCATCTTTTCCAACAGGGAATCGCAGAGCGATCGCGCTGAGCTTCTTCGAAGAGCTGAGTCGCTCGTTCAGCAAATGGAAGAGAGGGCGCATCAGGCTGCACAGAGTCAGACGAGTCTTCTAGATGGTGAGAAGGCGCGTCGCCTGCTGCGCAAAATTTAGCGAGCCAGATGGCGATCGCGAAAAGATTACGGAGATCGCGTTTCGGCTTTTTGCTGCGCGGACGCAGAGACAATTTTGGTCCCTGGGGGGGCACAAAATGTCGACTCGATGTTAGACTCAGTGTATCGGCCTTTTGCGTCATGTTTTGACGAAAGGGCCTGAGGGTTTTTTGGGGGAGAGGATAAATGCCACCGGTTCCATCGAATCGATTAGGAGAAATGCTTGTCAGGGAAAACCTGATTTCGGCGTCTCAGCTATTGAAGGCGCAGGAAGCAACGCGCACAAATGGCGGTCGCTTAAGCTACAACCTCACAAAGCTAGGCTTCATTCAGGAGCAGGAGCTGACAAGTTTTCTCAGCAAGCAGTTCGGAGTGCCATCTGTTGATTTGACGTCTTTTGTTGTGGATCAAGACATCATCTCGCTCGTTCCCAAAAATGTTGCTGAAAAGCATGTGGTCATGCCCGTGAATAAGGTGGGCAGTAACCTTATTCTAGCGATGAGCGATCCCAGTAATATTTTCGCAATCGACGATATCAAGTTCATGACGGGCTATAACGTCGAGGTAGTGGTCGCCTCTGAGCAAGCGATCAAAGATGCCATCGAGAAATACTATGACGGGGAACAGGCTAAATTCAGTGAGGTTCTTGCTGGATTTGAGGACGAAGAGGTTGAGGTCGTTGCTTCAGCAGATGATCTTGATCCTCAAAAGGCGGCAAATGCCTCAGAGGAAGCGCCGGTAGTTAAGCTTGTTAACTTGATCTTCATTGAGGCGATTAAGAAAAATGCATCCGATATTCATGTTGAGCCTTATGAGAAAGAGCTTCGGATTCGCTATCGCATTGACGGTGTACTTCAGGAGCAAATGAAGCCTCCTGTTAAGCTTAAGAGCTCTATTGTTTCACGGATCAAGATCATGGCGCAGCTGGACATTGCTGAGCGCCGCTTGCCTCAAGATGGTCGTATCAAAATGAAGTACGGCAAGGGCAAGGAGATGGACTTTCGGGTTTCAGTGTTGCCAACACTCTTTGGTGAGAAAGTGGTCTTGCGGTTGCTCGACAAAGGTAACCTCCAGCTCGATATGACGAAGCTCGGTTTTGAGGAGCGGCAGTTGGCCGACTTCAAAAAGTCCATTCATCAGCCATTTGGTATGGTGCTTGTGACGGGGCCCACTGGATCAGGAAAGACGACAACTTTGTACTCTGCTTTGTCTGAGCTCAATCAGATTTCCGAGAATATCTCGACAGCTGAGGACCCTGTTGAATTTAACCTGATGGGTATCAACCAGGTGCAGATGCATGAGGACATCGGATTGAACTTCGCTGCAGCTCTTCGCTCGTTCTTGCGACAAGACCCAGACATTATCATGGTCGGGGAGATTCGGGACTTTGAGACCGCGGAGATTGCAATTAAGGCTGCCCTCACTGGTCACTTGGTTTTGAGTACTCTTCACACGAACGATGCGCCAAGCACGGTCAGTCGACTTTTGAATATGGGGGTTGAGCCTTTTTTGGTGGCATCTGCTCTGAACTCCATCGTGGCTCAGCGACTTGCGCGTCGAATCTGCGGCGAGTGTTCCTATGAAGTGAAAGTCCCAGTTCAAAGCCTTTTGGATATTGGTGTTCCGCCAGATTTGGCGAATGGAATGAAGGTGCGTCAGGGGCGTGGATGTGCGCATTGTTCAAATACTGGATATAAGGGGCGAGTCGCTCTTTACGAAGTCATGGTGATGAAGGACGAACTGAAGGAGTTTGTTTTGAACGGCGCAAGCACTGCCGAACTAAAGCGAGAGGCTATTCGATTGGGAATGCAGACTCTGCGGATGAGCGCTATTCACAAGATCAAAGAGGGTGTGACCACCATCGAAGAGGCTGTTCGCGTGACAGCTAGTGACACGAACTAAGTGTGAGGATCTATGAGTGAGACGAATGATCAGTTGAATCCTGGAAGCGAAGGTGCGGGGCTTTCATTGCATCAGCTTCTAAAGACAATGCTGGAAAAGGGTGCCAGTGACTTACATATCACAGCAGCCACTCCTCCTGTCATTCGAGTCGATGGAAAGCTGATGCCGCTGAAGCTGCCTCCTTTGACTCCAGCGGATACCCGAAAGATTTGTTACAGTGTTTTGACTGATGCTCAAAAGGCTCGTTTTGAAGAAGACAACGAGCTTGATCTTTCCTTCGGTGTGAAAAACCTCTCCCGATTTCGAGCAAACTTGTTTGTTCAGAGGGGCGTTGTCTCTGGAACATTTCGACAGATTCCATTTAAAATTTCATCCCTTGCTGACTTGGGGCTGCCGCCCGTTGTCGGTGAGTTGGCAGATCGACCGAGAGGCCTGGTCCTTCTCACGGGACCGACAGGATCCGGTAAGTCGACCTCACTTGCGGCAATGATTGATAAGATCAATCGCGAGACGAGTCAGCATATCTTGACGATTGAAGATCCCATTGAATTTTTGCATCCCCACAAAAGTTGCATCATTAATCAGCGGGAAGTGCATTCCGATACTGAGAGTTTCGGTAAAGCTGTAAAGTACATTCTCCGACAAGATCCTGATGTCGTTTTGCTGGGGGAGTTGAGAGATTTAGAAACGATTGAGGCGGCTTTAACAATCGCTGAGACGGGACATCTTTGTTTCGCCACGTTGCATACCAACTCAGCTGTTCAGTCGATCAATCGAATCATCGACGTGTTTCCACCGCATCAACAGCCTCAAATTCGAGCGCAGCTTTCATTTGTTTTGGAGGGAGTGGTTGCTCAACAGCTTCTGCCTAAGGCGAGTGGAGTGGGGCGAGCGCTTGCCGCAGAAGTAATGATTCCTAATGCCGCGATTCGAAACCTCATTCGCGAAGACAAAGTTCACCAGATCTATTCGCAGATGCAGGCTGGTCAAGGAAAGCATGGGATGATCACCATGAATCAATCGTTGGCGAGTCTTTATTTAAAGAGAGTTTGTTCATTGGATGACTGTATTATGGCAAGCGGTGATCCGGAAGAGCTGAGAAGTATCATCACTTCAGCATCGAATGCAGCAGGTGGATCAGAGGACCGATCAAGAGGCGGATTGGATCAAAGAAAGAGATAACGAGGTAGATTATGGCGGTATTCAAATGGGAAGGCGTTGCTCGAAACGGACAAGTCAAGGCTGGCACGAAGGAAGCGGCCAATGAGGCGGCTGTTCTTCAGTTCTTGCGGTCTCAGCAAATCCGCCCTCGTAAGTTGAAAGAGGTCAAGGGCGGATCCGGCGGGTTCAATTTGAGCTTCGGTGGCGGTGTGGGTCTCAAAGATCTCGTCGTATTTTCTCGTCAGTTCTCGACCATGATTGATGCGGGTTTACCGCTTGTTCAGTGTTTGGAAATTCTTGGAAATCAAACCGCGAACCCCGCATTTAAGACCGTGATCAAGGCTGTTCAAGTGGATGTCGAGGGCGGTAGCACATTTGCCGATGCTCTGAGAAGACATCCTAAGGTCTTTGATTCCCTGTATGTGAACCTCGTCGCTGCCGGAGAGGTGGGGGGTATTTTGGATGTCATCCTTTTGCGGCTGGCGACTTATCTGGAAAAGGTTCAGAAGCTTCGCGGTCAAGTGAAGTCAGCGATGGTCTATCCGATTGCCATTATGGCGGTTGCGATTGCGGTTGTGACGGTGCTTCTTGTGTGGGTCATTCCGATTTTTGAAAAGATGTTTAAGGAGTTTGGTGGCGCCTCTCTTCCTGTGCCAACCCAGATTGTGATTAATCTGAGTAAGTGGACCCAGAGCAATATTGGTCTCTTAATCCTGGCTGGTATTGGAATGATCTTTCTTTGGAAGTGGATCCGCCAGAATCCCAGAACGCTCGAGATTACGGATGACATCTTTCTCAAGCTTCCTGTTTTTGGACCGTTGATTCAGAAAGTAGCGGTTGCTCGATTTACGAGAACCCTAGGAACCATGATTTCCTCCGGGGTTCCGATTCTCGAAGCTTTGGATATCACGGCTCGAGCTGCCGGGAATAAGACAGTAGAAAAAGCCATTTATAAAGCCAGAGCGAGTATTTCCGAGGGAAAAACAGTCTCAGAGCCTATCATGCAGGCTCAAGTTTTTCCTCCCATGGTCTGTCAGATGATTAACGTCGGGGAGCAGACTGGTGCGCTCGATTCGATGTTAGGGAAGATTGCCGATTTTTATGATGATGAGGTGGATGCTGCAGTCAAAGGCCTTACGAGTCTGATGGAGCCGGCAATGATGGTGATTCTAGGGGGAATTATTGGAGGTCTTGTGGTTTCGATGTATCTGCCGATCTTCGAAATGGCCTCGAGTATTAAGGCAGGATAAAGCATGGATTTTCGATCACAAATTCGAGCGCTTCTTCTCTTTCGTATCGCCTTTTTGGTGATGATGATGGGCTCTACCGCTGTGCTCTGGTTTTTCTACCAGGAAAATCCTGCAGCTCAGGTCATTGAGCTTTGTGTGGCAGGGCTTGGCTTCTCCGTGGTTTCCGGGATCCTCTCGCCCTTGCTTGCCAAGAGATGGATGCCCCTGCTCATTTGGGCTCAGGTGATCTGGGATCTCGGCGCTGCGGCTTATCTGATGCACGGGATGAATGCCGTTATGTCCATCTCCCTTGCACTCTTCTTTATTCAAATTGTGTTCGCCTCTGTTGTGATTGGCTCCCGAGGTGCCGTTGTCTCTTCATTAGCCTCCGCACTTTTGGTGGTCTATCTGGCTGTCGATGGCCAGCCGCTCAGTGACGTCTTAAATACAAAGTCGCTTCCGCCTTTGATCTTTGTTTTATCCTGCATTTTATTTCTAGGTGGTTGCTTGGCCTATTTTGCTCGAAATCGCGAGCGAATGAGGAAGAGTCTCGACCAAACGGAGTCAGCTCTGAAGGATCTTTCAAGCCTCCATGCAGCGATCATCAACTATAGCCCTTCAGGCATTCTTTCCATCGATCGAGAGGGGCGAGTGATTTTGATGAATCGCATGGCCGAAACAATTTTGGGTCAAAATCTGATAGGTAAATCACTGGCAGTGGGTCCGTTTGCGGAGTTGTTTCATCGTGCGGATCGGTCGGAGAGCCGAATGGAGATTCGTGGCGAGAGTCGATCGATTGGACATCAGCGTGTGGAGTTGCCCGATATGCAGGGTTGGCTGGTTATCTTTCAGGATGTGACAGAGATGCGAGAGATGGAGTCACGAATGAAGGTGAACGATAAACTTGCCTCAGTCGGTCAACTGGCTGCTGGGATCGCTCATGAGATTCGTAATCCCTTGGCAAGCTTGAGTGGGTCCGTTCAACTCCTTAAGGCTGAAATGCCTCATGAGAGTGCCAGTGAAAAACTCATGCAGATTGTGCTTCGCGAAACAGATCGGCTAGATGGCTTGCTTAAAAACTTTTTGATGTACGCTAAGCCATCAGAGTTGAGACCTGAGCTCATCAATTTGAAAAAGCATTGTCTTGAGATTGTTGAGCTCATTCAGAATCGAGTCGGCAAGAAGGTGAGCTGCAAATTGGATATTTCGGAGCGCTTAGAATGTCGCTGCGATCCTCTTCAGCTTTCTCAAGTGTTGTGGAATCTGATTTTGAACGCTGCGCAAGCCTCCCCTGAGGGCGGAGAAGTGATTGTTTCAGCGAGAGAACTCAATCCATTTGATGGATCGAAGATTCGCTTTGAAATAGTGGATCAAGGCTCGGGGATTCCTGAGGCTGTTCGCGGAAAGATTTTTGATCCTTTCTTTACGACAAAGCCCGAGGGAACAGGTCTTGGCCTGCCGTTGGTTTTCCAAGTGGTGAAGGCGCATGGTGGAGAGATCGGCGTTGAGTCGCAAGAGGGACGTGGAAGTTTGTTTTGGTTTGAACTGTACCGAGATGGGCCCAAGGCAGAGAGTCGTGTGATGGCTTCGTCTGCAGCTTAAGGGGGAGATTATGAAAAGAAGAATACTAGTCGTTGATGATGAGTTGAGCGTACGAGAGTTTTTTGAGATCCTGCTCAAAAAAGAGGGCTACGATGTGGTGACAGCACTGGATTTTCCAGAGGCTGTTAAGGTGATCAAAGAGCAGGCGTTAGATCTGATTGTCACTGACTTGCAGTTGAAAGTTGGAGATGGAATGGGCTTGTTGAAGGAAGCTAGAGCCCACTGCCCAGATGTCCCGGTGATTATGATCACCGCGTACGCCACGACTGATTCAGCGGTTGAAGCCATGAAGGCGGGCGCATTCGACTACCTCAGCAAGCCGTTTAAAATCGAAGAGATCAAAGTGGTGATTCAAAAGGCTCTGGATACAAGGAATCTTGCGGCGGAAAATCAACAGCTCAAGACGCAGCTGGTTCAGCGCTATGATTTCACCAATTTCATTGGTGAGTCCGAGCCCATGCGACGTGTCTATGATTTGATCAAGAAGACAGCGCCTACCAAAACAAACGTCTTGATTTATGGTGAGTCCGGGACCGGTAAGGAACTTGTGGCACGAGCCATTCACTTCAATTCCACACGCAAAGATAAACCCTTTGTGACTGTGAACTGTGGTGCGATTCCACAGAATCTTATTGAGAGTGAGTTATTCGGGCATGTCCGTGGAGCCTTTACGGGAGCTGTGGCTTCGAAAGAGGGTCTCTTTGAAGCAGCTCATAAGGGCACAATCTTCCTGGATGAAATTGGAGAGTTGCCGCTGGTCATGCAAGTGAAGCTTTTGCGGGTCATTCAGGAAAAGAGCTTTTTGCGGGTGGGAAGTACGGAAAGTGTCGAAGTCGATGTCAGAATTATTGCGGCGACAAACCGAAATCTCGAGGATGAAGTTAAGCAAGGTAACTTTCGCGAGGATTTGTTCTATCGGTTGAACGTCATTCAAATTGGGTTGCCACCCCTTCGACAGCGCAAAGGCGATATCCCCGTTCTAGCCGATTATTTCCTGAAAAAATATGCAAGGGAAACCGGCAAAGAAGTGCGCCGCATTTCTCCAAAAGCTCTTGAGTATCTGTCGAATTATGAATTCCTCGGTAACGTACGAGAGCTTGAAAATATCATTGAGCGATCGGTTGCCTTGGAAATGACACAAGAAGTCCAGGTGGACTCACTTCCAGGAAATGTTTTGAATCCCGAGCAAGTCAAGGATCGGCTTTCCTTGAAGGAAGCCGAGAAGCAGTTTGAGGCGGGAGGCATGGCTCTTGATCATTTAGTTGATGCCTTTGAAAAGGATCTGCTTGTGAAGGCGTTAGATAAATCTCATGGCTCTCGAACAAAGGCTGCTCGGTTTCTCGGAATTTCTTCTCGTTCGATGCGCTATCGATTGAAGAAGCATGGTATCGGCGGCTACGGTGATCTCGACTATGATTTGCTAGACGCTTTGGATGAGGCAAGCGAAGAGGTTTCGAAAGAACGCCTTGCTGAGCTTAAGGCCATGAAGCTTCGAGATAACGGTGGTTCAGGCGAGAGAAAAGCTTAATCACAGCGAAGGAGAGATGATGTCAAATCGCTTTGGAAGAAAAAGTATTGCGGCCTTAACGCTCATTGAGCTGATGATTGCCGTTGTGATCGTAGGCCTTCTGGCAGCGGTTGGGATCCCGATCTATATGAGTTACATCCGGCGTTCTTACCTCAACGAAGCCAACTCAAGTATTGCGTCTATCAAGACTGCAGAGGAAAGCTATTTTAGCCTTCATGGTTGCTACATTGCAGCGACTGCTCATCCCGCGGCTATTCCACGTGGTGAAGCGGTGGCTTGGGATACGGCCACCCCGGCTGTTTGGGGAAATGGTGGTCTAGCTGTTCGGCCGGATCGACTCGTGAGATTTCAGTACTCAGTCTACGCGTCCAACTCTTGGACGGCAGCGGCTGCTTGTGCGCCTGCCGATGCGACTTTGGGAGTGAGGTCGGCTCCAGCCGCTCTTGTCGGGTGTGTGAATCCTCAAACAGCACTGGTTCCGACAGCCGTTTTTCCCACCAATTGGTTTTTCGTGGTGGCTCGAGGAGATCTTGACGGTGATGGAACCCCTTCAACCATTGTCTCTGCGATCGATGATTCTCGGTCTGTGACCTGTAATGAGCTTGAGTAAGTGGTGAGTCGCTAAGGTAGCTGCACGACTGTGGGTGAGCGAAGAGCTTGGTAGGTCGCAAAGCCGCCAAGACCAGATGCCAAACCAACAGCAATCCAAAACCAGGGTTTTTGATAGAAGGACGACTTTGGCTCGAGAGATTCCTCATTTCTGAGATCCAGTGCGGTTGGATCAATCACGAGTGGACTCTTCGATTTTTCCAGCTCGGTTTGCAGCCAGCCATTGAGTTGGGCTGATTGAGTTTTTGTGGTGATTCGAGCCCCTATCTTTGATGCCTTATCATCCACAATGAGTTGTGAGGGGATTTCGAAGACTCTTTCAAAATGAATCCCGCGCTCATTCGAAACATGAAGCCATCCTCCAAAGTGCTTTCCGTCCTTTGAGGCATGAGCCAGGTAATCACCCTCAGAAAGTCTCGTTGGTAAGCGAGGAACCTCACCAGAGATTCGAATTCCTGAGAACTCATTGAGCTGTGCCACTTCGACGCTTGGACGACTTTGTTTGGCCCAGGAATCTCGAATGCGGTCGGAGAGATTCTTCTGAAACGCTTCGTCGAGACGGAATGGAAAAGGATCGATTTGCAGCATGACGGTGGATTGTTCTTCCTTGAGAACAACATTTAATGAAGCGATTTGGGCGAGGTCGGATCGAAGTCCCAAGTAGGGGGGATTCATTTGAATCAAATCGAGCGCTTCCTTGATGAGTCGCTCAGCCTCGAGGCCATCGAGTTGGAGATAAGCTCTCGAAGCAAGACGGATTTTTTCGGCAAGGCTCTGTCCATCTTGATCTCTTAACTGGTCACGGTTCAGAGAGGGATTGAGGGGTGTTGCTCCTACCGAGCCAATCGTGATGCAGGCCAGTGTAAACATCAGAAAAAGAGTCCATAAGGCTTTCATAATGGGCGCCCTTATCGTCGACAGTCTCCTCTTAAGTCAAAGCAAAATGCGCTCGATTTTGCCCTTGTGACGTGCCATTTTAAGGGCGCTATGACGCCTATGAAGTGGTCAGAACAGCGTCCCTGGGGACGATTCGTTAATTTACTCGATTCACAGTCTTGTAAAATCAAGCTGATCGAGGTCGATCCTGGACAGCGACTGTCCTATCAGTCGCATGACAAGCGACGGGAGTCCTGGACGGTGGTTGCGGGGGAGGCCCTTGTAACGCTCAACGAGGTCGATCAGCTTTTACAAGTAGGCGAGCATATTGATGTTCCTTTGGGGGCGAAGCACAGGCTTTCAAATCCTGGAAAAACGACTCTGCAGATCGTCGAAGTCCAAACGGGCACCTATTTTGGTGAGGATGACATCACCCGCTATCAGGACGATTTTGGTCGCGTACGTTGAGCTTTCTTCTTTGCAAAAACGCAAGACGCACGGTTGAGCTTCTGGTTAGATACTCAACATGTTTGATTACAAATGCGTAGGCTTAGACGTCTTTTTGATCTGTCCGGGAATTCCCAAGATTCCTGAGCGAGTCGGTCAGTTTAAATTAGAGATGATCTCTCAGCGGGGCATGCGAGTATGGCCCGGCCCTGTTCCTGAGGGTGTGATTGTCGATTGGTTTAGATGTCGATTCATGGGCGAGGAAATCACCGAAGAATCGATTGCTTCCCTGTTGGCTGAGGTGACTCGATTCGGTCATTGGGAAAAAGTTCAAAAGCTTTGGCAGAAAGATGGACTGAATTTGTTTTCGGGAGCGTATGAATCATGAGCATGAAGGTCGGCTTACTTAAGGGTGATGGAATCGGTCCTGAGATTTGTCAGGCAGTTGTTGAGATTCTCAAAGCTGCAAAGGCGCCTATTGAATGGGAAGATATCCCCAGTGGGGAGGAGGCTATTGTGAAGTTTAATTCACCGATGCCTCAATCTTCCGTTGATCGAGTCCGCGAACTTAAGATTGCGCTCAAAGGCCCCACAGGAACTCCCATTGGAAAGGGACATAAGTCCGCGAATGTGACTTTGCGAAAGTCGTTGGATCTTTATGCCAACGTCCGACCTTCACAGTCGATTCCAGCGATTGAAGCAAACTTTAAGAATATTGATATTTTGACCATTCGGGAAAATACAGAAGATGTTTATGCGGCGATTGAGCATCAACTAGCTCCGGGAGTCGTTCAATGTCTCAAGATCATTACGGCACCTGGCTCTGAGCGCATTATTCGATATGCGTTTGAAACTGCACGGAGTCTCAAACGTAAGAAGATTCACTGCATTCACAAGGCCAACATCATGAAGATGACAGATGGGCTCTTTCTCGACATTTTTCGAAAGGTCGCAACTGAGTATCCCGAAATTGAAGCCAAGGATATCATTGTCGATAACGTGTGTATGCAGCTTGTTCAAAAGCCGCAGCAGTTTGATATGTTTGTCACAGAAAATCTCTACGGAGATATTATCTCCGATTTGTGTGCCGGATTGATTGGTGGTTTAGGGGTCGCGGCAGGCGCAAACATCGGAGCAAAAGCTGCCGTTTTTGAGGCTGTGCATGGAACGGCTCCGGATATTGCCGGCAAGGGATTGGCCAATCCGACAGCGCTCCTGCTTTCCGCGGTGATGATGCTTGAGCATCTGAAGATGTATGAGATGGCAGCTCGCGTGAAAGCGGCTCTTATTGAAGTCCTCTCAGAAGGTAAGGCTTTGACGCCGGATCTGAAGGGAAAGGCATCAACTCAGGATTTTACGGCCGCGATTTGTCAGAAGCTTCGCTGAAGTACTTTTGAAAGTGCTCTTCAACGTTGGGACGATTGAGCAGTTCAGGAAAGATGACCTGTTTGTCTTTTGATATCAGCATGGAAAAGGGAATTGCGAATCGATTGTGCGACTCAAGAAATTTTCCGATCGCTTCATCGCGGGCTGTCCAGTCGTAGATGAGAATCTCAACATGATGAGACTTTAAAAGATCTTTGAACCAATCAGATTTCATCACGAAGTTTTCGTTGTATTTACAAGTCAGACACCAGTCGGCAGTGACAACGAGGTAGAATATTTTTCCTGAGAGAAGTTTTTCCTGAAGTGCCGACTCACTGAAAGTTGAATGGGTAGGCGATGAGCCGTCGGGGGCTGAACGAGATTTTCTCTCAGCACCATAAATAATCGCCAGCGTCATGAGTGAGACGAGGACCCAGGCGCGCTTTCCTTTGATCTCCTTAAAGATCACAAAAATCATCAGTAGAAGGCCCAAGACAAGACACAAGAAGAGAGCGCTTGTTTGCTGTTGCAGAATGTAGAGAAGCCAGAAGACTGCCAGTAAGAGGGAGTAGCCAAGGACTCGCTTGAGAGTTTCCATCCAGGGTCCTGGCCGCGGAATCAGCTTGAGAGCGCCTGGCATTAGAGCCAGCATAAGATACGGGGTTGAAAGCCCTGCTCCCATCACCAGAAAGAAAATGATGAGAAGCCAGGATGGCTGAGTGAGTGCAAATGTGAGGGCGGTGCCGAGAAAGGGCGCACTACAGGGAGTCGCCATGAGTGTTGCAAGAGTTCCTTCCCAAAAGGGGCCACGTTGAAGCTTTTGCATCCAAGTCGAGCTGGAAGCGGGGAGACTGAACTCAAGGACGCCGAAAAGATTTAAAGCAAAGATAAAAACGACAGCGATCAAAAATGAAACAAAGGCAGGACTTTGAAACTGAAAGCCCCATCCTACTTGTTGACCAGCAGCCCTGAGCGAAAGAATCAAAAAGGCTAGAACCAAAAAACTACTCAGAATGCCCAAGCAAGTCAGCAGAGCAGATCGACGGACATCAGAGTTTTGGGCGATGCCGAGCTTCACGAGTGAGATGGTTTTCAGTCCAATCACGGGAAGAACACAGGGCATAAGATTGAGAATCAATCCTCCTAAAAAAGCAAAAAGGAGAGCTAAAAGAATCTCTGAGAGACTTCCAAGATCAGAGCTCTTGGAAATTTCAATGATTCCTCCTCTGGTTGCTTTGCCATCTTTCCAAACGGCTAGGATTTCGAGATCCTGACGATTTTGAGGCGAGGTGAGAGCAAACTGGTTTTCACCCAAAGGCGATGCTTGCGTTTGAGTTTTGCCTGAAAGCGCAAATGGAAAGATATTTTCGATCAGGTGAGGGCCGTTGAACTGAATGACGATCGACTGGGATCCCTCCTCTTTGATTTGGAAAAGCGCGGGACTCATGGCAGAGGGAAGATTCCGAGCGATCTCATCAATCGTCTTCGCAAAGGGAGAAATCTCCTCCTGTGAATTTTTGAGGGCGATTTTTAATTCAGCACTCTCGGGAATGCACTGAATCTCACAGATGAGATAGTCGAGCTTCACACTGGCTTGAAAAAACTTCCCTTCGACTCCTGGACCCGCCAAATCCACAAGGTAGATCACTTGGTCGTGATAGCCGTAGGTTTCAAAGCTTGCCGCCAAAAAGCGCTCCGGAATGGGGTAGAGAAGCGATGAATGCGTCCAATCCTTGGGCAATGTCCATTGAGCCTTGGGAGGATACCCGACCCTTCCAGGGTTCTTCCAATAGACGTGCCATCCTTTGGCCAGCTTAAACTCAAGACCCACTCGTAGGTTTTTGGTCTCGGGGGAGACAGATGTCAGTGGTGCGATGAGACGTACCTGCGACTTCTGAGTCTTGCCAGAGATCCACGGTGACTCAGATGCATGTAGCTGAATCACTGAAGTCCAAAGCGCTAATAATGTAAAAATCAGTCTAATATCAATATTATGACTTATTTTCGCGATCTTGTTGAGGCTCTTGTTGGCGGGTTCCTTGGCAGATCTCCTCAAGGTCTTCAAGAGTCTTCATTCTCAGGAGTGTCTCTTCATTGGGTTCATTGCTCGTGGCGATGAGATGGTGATCTCCACCGCAGTGAGCGTAGAGGTAGTGATCGCGAAACGGAAAGAAAAACATGACAACGCCAGAGTGGGTCGAAAGTCTTAGCTCCGAGTTGAGATCAAATGAATCATGAACTCCTAAGATCAAAAAGCCAGTCAGCGCAACAAAAGCGGCATCGACAATTTGTTCAACCTCGGAAGGGGGTCGTCGAGAAATCCAGCCATCACGAATGGACTTGTCGGTTTGCACGAATCGCTCGAGCTGGGAGGGATCTGAAAATTTGATATCTCCAGCTTCGTTCTTTTCAAAATTGATTTCAATTTTCTCTGCACTAGTTTTTGAGGTCTTCATGAAGAACTCAGTAGCGTAGACGTCAAAGCCGCATAGAAGGCTCGTCAGAGCAATAACAACAGATTTCATGATATCTCCCCCTGGTCCAATCATGATCGAAGAGGGGTCTCAAGAAAAGCGATGGATTTGACTTTTAAGTCGTCCTCCGGTGTAACGCATCACGGCATGAAACGCGCACTTATTTTGGGATCAGGGTATTCAGGCAAGGTGCTTCAAGGCCTTTTGAAGGATTCATATGATGAGGTCATTTGCACGCGTCGATCTCTTGGAGATGGAGCGATCGTTTTTGATTTGAGTCGTCCTGAGACGTGGCAGTCGCTTCCTCCTGTGGAGGCTACCTTCTGGATGTTTCCATGTGAGCCCAAGGATCTAGTTGAAAAATTTTTAAGCGAAAAATCGCCATCTTTGGGACGACTCGTCTGTGTGGGAACGACCTCATCCTACCGAGTGTCCGAGGAGGGTGAGACAGTCGTTGAGAACTCTCCTGTTCATGTGGAGGATTCAAGAGTCCAGGGAGAGCTCGTGGCGATCAAGTATGGCGCACGTATTGTTCGTTCGGCTGGCATCTATGGACCTTCACGAGACCCAAGACGTTGGGTGATCGATGGTCGAGTTGGACCTTCACCGAAGCTCGTTAACTTTATTCATGTTCAGGATTTAGCTGCGATTCTTTTGGCATCAGCTGAGCGAGGCCTTGCCGGCAGGGTTTACCTGGCGGCCGATGGAAGGCCGCAGCGCTGGGATGAGTTGATTGCGCAGTGGCAAAGAGAGTTTGGTATTGCGCCGATTTCTTCTTCAAATCCTCAGGCCAGCCCACGGGGGCCAGGGCTGCGCACATCAAAGCGAGTCGACAGCCAGGGGACACTCACTGAACTTGGTGTGACACTTCTGTTTCCTGATGTTCAAACCGGTGTTAGAAGTCTTCAGTGACCGACAAGTATTTAAATCGTCGAACTTTCTGTATTATTTCTCACCCCGATGCAGGAAAGACCACACTCACAGAGAAGCTCCTTCTCTTCGGTGGTGCGATTCAAATTGCTGGCACCGTCAAGGCTCGAAAGGCAGCTCGCTATGCCACGAGTGATTGGATGGAGATTGAGAAGGAGAGGGGAATCTCTGTCACCTCATCCGTCATGCAGTTTGAGTATGCTCATCGGTTCCTGAATCTCCTCGATACGCCTGGCCACAAGGATTTTAGTGAGGATACCTATCGCGTTTTGACGGCTGTCGATGCAGCCCTGATGGTTGTGGATGGAGCGAAGGGTGTTGAGGATCGAACACAGAAACTCATGGAGATTTGTAGTTCGCGAAAGATTCCCGTGGTGACCTTTGTGAATAAGCTCGATCGTGAATGTCGTAGTCCTGTTGAGCTGTTGGATGAAATCGAGCGTGTTCTCAAGATTAAGGCGGCTCCCGTAACGTGGCCGCTCAGAAGTGGAAAGAGTTTTAAGGGCGTCTATCATCGACTGGATCAAGTTTACAGTCCGTTCGACCCAGAGGCTGAGCGACCTCAGGAGATTTCCGTGGATGGAATGAATGATCCCCGGTGGAAGGAATGGCTCGAGGAAGATCATTATCTCGAGCTGATGGAAAATTTGGAGTTGATCGATGGAGTGTATGATCCCTTCTCACCTGAGGAGTATTTGAACGGAAATCAAACTCCCGTATTCTTTGGCTCGGCGATCAATAACTTCGGGGTGGAGATGCTTTTAAGAAAGTTTTGTGAGATTTCTCCGGCTCCTCAGCCTCGTCTAACAACGGGTCGGATTGTTGAGCCACAGGAAAACGATTTTTCGGGATTCATTTTCAAGATTCAAGCCAATATGGATGCTCGGCATCGCGATCGGATTGCATTTCTGAGAGTTTGCTCTGGTGAGTTTCAAAAGGGGATGGATGCCTTTCATGTTCGGCTCGACAAAAAGTTCCGAGTGGGGAGCACTTTTCAGTTTCTTGCGGCAAAGAGATCCCAGGTGGAAGAAGCTGTTGCTGGCGATATCATTGGTTTATATGACAGCGGTGACTTCAAAATTGGGGATACGATTACAACCAAAGAAAAGTTTATGTTTTTGGGCATTCCCCATTTTGCCCCGGAGATGTTTAAGCGGGTGATTCTGAAGAGCCCGCTCAAGTCAAAGCAGCTGCGAAAAGGTCTTCAGCAGTTGTGTGAGGAGGGTGCTTCTCAGGTCTTTTTTCCTCAGAACTCAAATGACATTGTGATTGGAGTAGTGGGGCAGCTGCAGTTTGAGGTGATTCAGTACCGGCTAGAGAACGAGTATGGAGCTGAATCTGTTTTTGATAACTGCCCTTTTAAGATTGCTCGATGGATTCGTCCCAAGGCCGGTCGAGAAGCACAGATGACTGCGGCTCTGGATGCTTTGGGGAGAAGCTATGATGTCATTTTGGCCAAGGACTCGGAAGAGAGGTATGCCATTTTGTGCTCGTCTGAGTATGTCCTCAATAAAGCCGTAGAGCGCTATCCGGACCTGGATTTCGTGCGTACGGCAGAGATTGGCAGTAAATTCTAGGGGTTGACGCAAAGCTCATCTTGCCTTGGTTCTCAGTCTGACTAAACTCGTCTATAATAATAAGAAGAGATTCTAAAAGGCTCATCCCAAGTGGTTTTGGGAGGCTTCGTAGAGTTTCGACAATTTTGGTTTTTCACAGGTTCAATTGGGCTTTTGAAAGGCTGAGAGGAGCAAACAATGTCAGGTCTTTCGCCTCGTCACGAGGCTGTCTTGAAATCTATTTCTCGAGATGTGCGAAAAGTTCCCTCGCTCGCTGGTCAAAAAATGGTCGTTAGCGAAATCTTTGGGAAGAGAACTTTTAGTTTAGATCAATTAAAAGAAAAGCTGTCGAAGGATTCCTACGACGCTTTGATGGCGATGGTGACGAAAGGTCAGCGACTTCAAAAATCCGTCGCTGATGAAATTGCGAACGTCATCAAAGTCTGGTCGATCTCAAACGGTGCTTCGCACTTTTGCCACTGGTTTCAGCCAATGACCGGACTGACGGCTGAGAAGCATGATGCTTTTATCCAGACAAAAACCTCCGAGGCGGGTCAGACATCTGTGATGGAGAGATTCACTGGATCGTCGCTGATTCAGTCAGAGCCTGATGCAAGCTCATTTCCAAGCGGTGGAATGCGTTCAACCTTTGAGGCCCGAGGATATACGGCCTGGGATCCTACGAGCCCGCTGTTTTTGATGGAATCAGCCAATGGTGTGACACTTTGTATCCCGTCGGCTTTCATGAGCTATCATGGACACGCCCTCGATACCAAAACCCCGTTGATTCGATCTGTGGATTATCTGTCGAAATCAGCCATTCGATTCTTGAAGCTTTTGGGCGATCTGGACATTACGACGATCCAGCCGACCTTAGGAGTCGAGCAGGAATATTTTTTGATCGATCGATCGCTCTATTCGTTGCGCCCCGATCTGATCATGACGGGACGGACATTGGTTGGGCGCTCTTCAACACGAGGACAGCAGTTTGAGGATCACTACTTTGGATCCATCCCTAGCCGAGTTCAGGCTTTCATGCAGGAAGTAGAGAAAGAGCTCTATGAACTGGGAGTTCCCATCAAGACTCGACACAACGAAGTGGCCCCAGCGCAGTATGAAGTGGCCCCTGTTTTTGAGGATGTGAATTTGGCGGCTGATCACAACGCTTTGACCATGGACGTGATGATGCGAGTCGCGCTTCGACATGACTTGGTGTGTTTACTGCATGAAAAGCCATTTGCTGGTGTGAATGGATCAGGAAAACATAACAACTGGAGCCTTGCGACCCAAAAGGGAGAAAATCTTCTCGAGCCCGGCAAGACGCCTCATCAAAATCTGCGATTTTTGGCGGTCTTGTGCACGGTATTGAAAGCTGTTTATGATCATGCGGATGCGCTTCGTGTTGGGATCGCCTCACCAGGGAATGATCATCGACTGGGGGCGAATGAAGCACCTCCTGCAATTTTGTCCGTTTTTCTGGGTGAAACCCTGAGCTCGATTCTGGATAAGCTCGAGTCGGGACGAAGTATAGAGGGCGCTGCTGATGAAGCCATCTTGAGTTTGGGTGTTTCGAAGCTTGCCGTCGTTGCACGGGATAATACGGACCGGAATCGAACATCGCCCTTTGCTTTCACTGGAAACAAGTTTGAGTTTAGAGCGGTGGGTTCATCGGCCAATACCTCTTTTCCTGCCACTGTTTTGAATACGGCAGCAGCTGATGCTTTCAATCAGCTGAGCGATCGATTGGAGAAGAAGCTTGCCAATTCAAAGAGCCGAGATGCCGCGATTCTGGAGCTGATCCGGGAAGTCATCAAAGAAACTAAAGCTATTCGGTTTGAAGGTAATGGTTACTCAGAGGAGTGGAGGAAGGAAGCAGAGAAGCGTGGACTACCCAATCTGAAGACAACCCCGGAGGCGCTGAAGGTCTTTGAAAAAAAGGGATCGATGGATTTCTTAGCCGAGGGCAAGGTGCTGAGCCACGAAGAGATTAAAGCTCGTCATGTGATTATGCTTGAGCGCTATATCAAGCAGATCGAGATGGAGGCATCGACAGTTCTTGAGATTGTCGACACCCAGATTATGGCAGCGGTTGAGAAAGAAATGTATCGAATCGCTGAGATGGTTGGTCATGTCAAATCAGCAGGCAAGTCTGTGGCCGTGGATCGCCTTGAGGACATTAAAGCCATCTACGAGGGATTGCTTAAAGCCCGGGCGTCCTTAGAGTCAGAGCTCAAAAAGGCTTTTGATATTCACGATGAGGGCAAGCGAGCAGACGCTCTCTGTGAAAAGGTCATGGCAGCGATGCTCAAGGTCCGAGGGCTTTGTGATGAGGCTGAAGGGCTCGTTTCCGATGAGCTGTGGCCTTTGCCGAAGTATCGAGAGATTCTCTTTTTGAAGTAGATTTCAGACTGGGATCACGGAAAAGAGCTTCGAGTTTGGTGATTCGAAGCTCTTTTTTTTTGGAAGTCTCGGCCCGTTTAGGTAGTCTGAATCCAGATCTTATGGCTGTTTCAACGAACCCTCCTTCTGGTTTTCGAGATTTCATCAAAGATGAGGCGCGTCGACGCTTCGAACTGATGGAAAAAATCTCATCTGTTTATAGGTCCTTTGGGTTTGAGGCAATTGAAACCCCCGCCTTTGAAAATTTGGATGTCTTGTTGGGATCCGGCGGTGGAGATGAGAACGAGAAGCTTATTTTTAAGGTCCTCAAGAGGGGCGACAAACTGAAGGACGCTTTGTCCGCTCAGCCGACTGAGGAGTCGATTGCTGACTTTGGGTTGCGCTTTGATTTAACGGTTCCTCTATCGCGTGTTGTGGCTCAGCATCGTGGTCAGATCCATTTGCCTTGGAAAGTCTTTCATATTGGACCTGTGTGGCGGGCTGAGCGCTCTCAAAAGGGTCGATTTCGAGAGTTTGTTCAGTGTGATGTCGATATTGTTGGCGCCAAGACATTTGCCGCGGAACTAGAGGTGATTCAGGCAGTCGTTGCGGCAATTTCTTCAGTGGGGGGTGAGGGATTTGAGCTTCGAATCAATGACCGCCGACTCTTGCAAGCTTTTGCTGATCGGCACGCCATGAGTGAGACTGAGTTTCACCAGTTTGCCATCATTCTGGATAAAAAGGATAAGGTCGAGCCAGCTGTGCTTCGTGACGAGGCGAAGGAAGTTTTGGGTTCGAAGTTTAATGCTCAAGTGGAGGCGCTTCTTCGAGGGGAGCTGAGTTTAGAGTCTC
>CAZZLQ010000021.1:0-27211 GCA_964655245.1 uncultured Bacteriovoracaceae bacterium
CTCGACATCCACTTCTTGAGCGATGGCCTGATGCCAGAAATACAAAGATCCCAGCAGGATAGGCAGATACACCAGCAAGCCAAGTCCAAAAGTTCCGATGCTCAGCAGAGTGAGCCCAATCATCATGGCAATTGAGACCATCGTAAGCTTCCACTGTTGCCGCAAAATTCCAGCCATACGTTTGACTGCACTCACTGCCGGAGCATGATCAAACAAAACAGCCCCAATCGACAAGATCACCACAAGGTCAAAGAGCTGTAAGGTGAGTTGGGGGATGAGGGCGTACTGCCAAGGAAGAGCGCTTAAAACTTGAGTGCTCAAGAGATTCGATACCGCAATCATGAGGCCCAACGGAAGAACTCGCGCAAAAACAGACTTATCAAAAAAAGCCACAAAGAGATCTTCGAGTTCTACTTTTCGCTGACTTGCCCATTTGCTGCATGCAAACAAAAATCCACTCACCAAAAGCACTGAGACAAATCCATCCAGGGGTGCACCCACATAGCGAATCAAATTCAAAAGCAAAGTTGTAAACGCCATGATCAACGTAAAAAACAAAGCCATGAAAAAATTCATTCGAATAAGCTTCCAGCTAGAAACAGTAACCTGCCAGGCCGTTGAGAGTGGAAGCTGCGACGACTGATGGGGCATGCCCCTATGGTAGCATTTCCGACGAGCGTCTCAAACTTCATTTGAGACTTTGGGGCTGACGACGCCGAGGGTCTTCTGGGCTATCCCAATCGGATGCACTTTTTACTCTCATTCCTAGCATTGTTTCTTACAGCGGCTGAGGCTGAGGCCGCTCGTCCCCGAACAATCATTGTTTATGCGGGGGTGCCGCACTCAGGGCCCAGTGATGTCGCGGCCAACTGGGTGATGGCTCAATATCTCAAGCAGATTTCCCCTCAGGATCGAGTGGTCTTTGCGGTGGATGAGGATGCGCGAGCGCTCACCTCGAATGATGACTTATCCGTGGTTCGAGCTCTTAAGGATCTTGTTCCCGAGTATATGCCCTATCTATCGTCTCGAGTGGATGGAGTGGAGATCATCTCGGTGCGGACAGAGCGAGTGCCGTTGGCTGATTATGGTTTGAGCTTTTCGACTCGAGCCATGGATGGCTTGCCGCAGTGGCTGATTGACCGCAGTCGATTTAGTTTTTTCTTCGAAGAGCCTTCGGGGTTTTCTGATTCCCGACCGATCTTTCGCTCAGGGCGGGGGCGAGGTCCCTATGTGATGATGTCGACTGGCCCGCTGGCTCGCGGGATCTACGTTCCTCCGGTGGTGATCCCTCCTCGATTAACGCGAAGCGCTATGCTGATGGGATTAGAGCGCAGTCTTCGGAGTCATTTTCTGAAGGAGGCACTTGTGAGCCTTGGCTTGAGACGACATCCATTTCGAAATCATCTGCTCGGCTTCTCTGACTCTGACAATGTTGTTTCAGCACAGAAATATGTGGATGCCATGAAAGCAGTGGCGGTGAGCCCACAGTATATGGATCGTCAGATTGCGATCTTTGTGCGAGAGAGCGAGAAGCTCAAGCTTCAGTTTATGCCAAGCAATCTGAGGGTCGTTCAGTTTGAGGAAATGCCTTTGAAGTTTCGTGAGGCGCTGATTGCGTATGCTGATTTCCCTGTTCAGCTAACTGACCATGTGTCGATGAGTCAGGCGATTCATTATCACAAAACGTTTTTTGGGGATCCACTTGGAACCAGCCATCATACCGGAGCGCTTCTGGCAATTTTGAGAAGAATGATTCAAACAAACTCCAGTCTTTCAAAAATGGATCTGGAGAAGCTCTATAAATTGGGTGGGGTGATGCAGGAATGCATGTTGACTCGAGAGCAGCGACAAGAGCGATCGGCTTCGGCTGATTTTTTATCGAAGATGATTCTTTGCTCGGATTTTAAAAATGAATTTGAGCGTACGTTGAAGTCGCTGCAGCCTGAGTGGTCTTTGGTGTGGAGAGTGATGATGTACTTCAGTGTTTTGGACGATGCCGATGAACTTCTTGATAATCGAGATTTTGAAAAGGTGGTTCAGTTGTTGAACCATGTGGATTCACCCAGTGCCAAGATTCAGCCCGAGATCCAGTCGGCTGAGAAAAAATGTCAGGGGCAGCTTCAGCGAATGGCAGCGATTCGTTCGGATGTTGCAGTTCTTAAGCACTGAACCATCATTTGAAAGAGCATTCGAGCTCCGACGTTGGCATCCCATTCTTCGGGGCCTACTTCGCAGAGATCAAAGCCTACGATTTTGCGATTGGACTCGGCGAGTTTTTGAAGCAGATAGCTGACTTCGTTGAAGTGCAGTCCGCCGGGAACTGGAGTGCCGGTAGCGGGACAGAAGCTTGGCTCAAGTCCGTCGATATCAAAGGAGAGATAGACTTCGGAGGAGAGGGATTCGATGATTTCATTGGCAACTTGATCCCAATTTTGCCCCCGAGCTTTGCGTGCAAAAATATCGCGATCAGAAAAGACAGTGATTTGCGAATTGGCTTGTGCAAACTCAAGTTCGGCTTCACAGAAGTCGCGGATTCCAAACTGAACGAGTCGATCCAGCGGGAGTTGCGAGACGACGTTGTAGAAGATGGAGGCGTGGGAGTAGTGAAAGCCTTCATAGGATTGTCGCAAGTCGAAGTGGGCGTCGAGGTGGAGGATGCTCATGCGGGGGTAGGCTTTGAGTGTTTCCTGAATTGCGCCAAACGGAGTGCTGTGGTCGCCGCCGATGAGGCCGACGATTTTGCCTTCGGCAATGAGAGAGCGAGTGGTGTGGGCGACCCAGTCGTTAACTTGATTGGAGATGAGGTTCACTTTTTCGATGAGTTTTTTTCGCTCTCTGGAATTTTCCGGCAGCTTTCGGGATTTAATGGCGGCGGCTTTGGCAGTTTTGTTGAGTTCGAGAATTTTTTTGGGAGTGGGGAGCATGGCTGCACCTTGTTTCCAGAAATCGGGGAAGTCGGGATGGAAGAGGTCGACTTGGTGGCTTGCGCGTCGGATGGCATCGGGACCTTTGGAGGTGCCGCCGAGGTAGGAGGTGGTGGCTTCAAAGGGGACGGGGATGAAGACGAGTTTGGCGTCGGCGGTGGAGTGGGGAAGAGCGTAGATGCCGTTGCCGCTGGGAGCTGAGTTGGGGTCGAAGTCTTTGATTTTGTTTGAAGCTTTGGGAGTGGATGCTTTAGCCATGATGTGGGCAATTTAGGGGACTTGAGGCTGGGGCGTCTATTGATTTGGTGGGGCTGACATTTGCCGACTTAAAGGGGTTGCAAATGCTGGATGCTTTGTTAAGTTGGGGAACATTTTTTGATCGCGGGGTGGAGCAGCCTGGTAGCTCGTCGGGCTCATAACCCGAAGGTCGTTAGTTCAAATCTAACCCCCGCAACCATTTGGCTTCCTTCAACTTACGCTGGAAGCCGATTAAAACCCCGATCCGCAAGGTTCGGGGTTTTTTTTGGGCGGGGTGGGGGACCCTCAGTCAGCAATTGATGAACTTGAGTAGTGCTAGCAAACCTCACGGCCGGTCAATTCTAGAATTCAACGCCTGCTTGGAGTCCGAATCGATAGAGAATGATCCGATCGTTGAAGTCCGGAAAAACTCCCATTTCAACGGGAAACTCGACGTAGACAGGAAGGCCGAGCCCCAAGCGAAGTCCGGCTTCCGCACCCACATACAAATAGACGGGATCTTCCTCATCACCCGCGACGAGGTCAGCGGCCAATCCACCTTTGAGAGAAAACAGTCCTAAGGGCAAAAGTCCATAGGCATGGAGTCCGCCGCTGAGCTTGGTCTCGACATCTATGGTCGGAATATTTTGGACGCTCATTCGTATCATTCCAAAGCGCGGCCCGACGTAAAAGAACCCGAGAAAGCCAAAGTCGATGCCGACATTGCCGTCGCGGTTATATCTCAATGTGTTCGATCGTCTTTCCACATGTTCGTTGTATTGGAGATAAACACTTTCCATTTCGAAGGCTTGAGCTTGAGGAATCGAGAGAGCTGCGACAGACACCAAAATGAGAGACTTGAAGCTGATATTCATGAACCCTGAGTACCGATTCGGTCTCACTGAGTCCATCGTAACTTCCTCCTGATAAACAAAGTTTCTCAGCTCTTCCCTCAGGCAAGATGGTGGGCTTGCGCCCGAAAGGGTCGCGATTCTAAAGTCAAAACGCAGGCATGAGACGTGATCCCAATTCTTCCTTAGGCCCACCAAAAAACATGGCGCTCGCACGACCGTTCCAATTATGCTGTGGCATGCTGATTCGAATTGGATTGATGAGTGTTTTTGTCTTTTCGTTTACTTGCCTAGGACTTCAAGCAAAACCAAGTCTCCCTTTTAAGGCTGACGACGGGACGGTAGATGGTCGCGCGACTGTACAAGTTTTAGAACTCTTCGCGAGAAAAGCATTCGAGCTTCGCCCCATTACACCCGGCTTTGAGTCGACCGATATCTTCGATTTGGATGCTAGGCTTCAAATGTTCATGGCACTCAAAAATTCGACGATGGAGTTACCACATGATCAAATCATCTCTTTAGATGACCGATATCTATTGGGCATTGCTGACGAGCAGATCAAAACGACTGCTGATTTGATACAGCATTATGACTTGATGACCAAAAAACTTCGACGAACGCTGACCGACGAGGAAAAGAGAGTCGCAAAAAACATTGCTTATCAAATCCTGCGATCAGGCTCTAGCGATCTCGCTCCCAGCTTAGATTCCAAAGATGCCATCGAGATTCGACTAGCCGGCAAACTCGCTCTCGAAAATCTTAAAAAAGATTTAGTCATCGAGATTTATCAAACCCCGCTCACTGAGGATCTGCGCGCAAAATTCAAAGATCCCAAGTCGCCCGAAACAAGCCTTGAGAGCTATCCCGAAAGCTTTCAAGACTTGGATTTGGCCGAAATCAATCCTAAAGTGGAGTGGGATGAAGTTCCTCAAGAAGATCCCGCTTTGCCTGCGTTACCAGTGAATTTTACAAAGTTGAGATTAGAGGCCCCGTCGGCAGGCTGGCCCAAGGAATCGGTTCTCGTCGTCTTTGTTCGCGACTCAATGAAGTATCGACTCCCCATACAGACATTTTTTAAAACGTACCATGTCGGTAAAAACTAATTTTTAGAGATTCCGCTCTTCGCATCAAGACCTGGGGGCAGGAAGTGCAGGCATGAGACGTGACCCCAATGCTTCCTCTATCCTGGCCATCGAAGGCTGGACTTGGTCGTTCCTGATTTCTGTAGGATACTAATAGGATGAGGTTAATACGGAATAACCTTCAATTTGTCTGTTTGATAATCGTAGCTGCTACGCTGGCTCTTAGTGAAGCCTCGGCTTTGTTGGCGGCACCTTCACCAGCGGTCAATGGAGACAGCACGGCGCAGACTGAAGTTGGCGAAGAATCGGGTCGGTGTTCTGAGGGACTTCTGGGGATTTATGATTTTCCAGACGTTGGGTGCAATAACTTTTACACTTCGGATGATGATGATTACAGAAGGCGTCAGTGCGAGAATCTCAAGCGCTGTATTACGTGCGCACGTGAGCGCATGGCTGAGCACTGCGGCTTCTTCCAGATTTGGAATTTCTTTGACTGCGGCAGTCTGGAGAGGATGTATCACGGTTTTAAAGAGAATCTTAAAGCATTTTGTCAGGGTGTCGTAGGTCGATAAGATTCGCTCCGAGCGATTCCTTGCTAAGAGAGCGTGACCTGCTAACTTTTTTTGGATTAAGGGGATATCTTGATTCCAATGCCGAGCCCTGTCGGTTTAAAGCTGTGCGTGCCTCACTATTCCACATGGACGATTTGAAATGAGCGCATCTGGTTGCTCATCCTCACTTCAATACTGTCTCCCATTTGCTTTTCGAGGAGACTCTCACCCAGAGGACTTTCGGGGGAAAGAGTGTAGATCTCCTCTTTCATGAATGAAACTCTCAATCCACCATGCGAGGGAATCAAAAAATAAGTTCTTCTCTGTCCGTCTTCGTCCTCTAGCGTGACGATGGCGGAGACTTCGATGGGAGTCGATTTCTCAAAGGCAATCAGATTGAGAGATCTCAAACGCTGAATCGCTGCTCGTACTTCTTCGATTCGTTTTGCTTGTCCCGCCGCTAGATAAGATTGTTCGAGAGCCCGTGTATCGTATTGGTTTTCGGGCTTTGCCTCTGATTCCGTGGCCGCTTCCTTGGCGGCAAGATTTGCGCGAGTCAGTAAATCTTCATCTCGCTGAAGGATTTCAACAATCAGATGAATGAGATTCTGCTTCTTCATGCTGTTGATAGAGTAGCAGGGAATCTGTGGTTTCGCACAGTTGATCCAGGAATCATCTTGGAGCCCTTCACATCCTTGGCCACCCTTTGCTGGGGGGGTCATTGGATGCCGTGACATCCGGCATAAGACCTGTTAGCGGTTTTTTTGTGAACATTCACAAACAGCTAGAGAAAGCCGCTGGGTTGAGAAAGTCGGGTCAGCAGTCTGATGCCCTCGATGTTTTGTTGCCATTACTTGAGAGATTTCCGCAGCAGGCGGATATCCATTATCAAATCGCATGGACTTATGACTCCATGGGACGAGAATCTGAGGCCGCTCCGTTTTACGAACAGGCGCTCTCTCTGGGGCTTTCATTTCATCGAGCGGAAGCCTTTTTGGGATTGGGCAGTACCTATCGGTGTCTCGGGCAGTATGAAAAGTCTCTAGAGACTTTTGACAAGGGCATTGCGGAGTTTCCCAACAATCAGGCTCTCAAGACATTTCGAGCCCTAAGCCTCTACAATCTCCAAAACTATTCTCGATCTGTGGAGGAACTGCTTCTTGTTTTGCTCGCCACAACACAGGATCAAAATATCAAATCCTATGAAAAGGCTCTTCGGTTTTACTCTGACAAACTAGATCAAATCTGGAAGTGAGTTTGTGGCCAACACCTAAGAAGAGTCCTATCGCCTCATCGATTACCAACAAATACAAAGGTAAACGAGCAGCCCATCGCAGTCGGAGTTTCCGATCGCGAGCGGAAATCCAGTGAGATTGGCTTGCCCCGCGCCCCCGGATGGACCACCGCCACTCGAGTTGGTGTAGGCATCACAAGAGCCACCGCTCTGAGAGCCGTCCGAAGCGCCTCCCTCGCTGCCACTCCAAAAAAGCAGATCATCAGTCACTACCGCTGCGTTTAAAGTTGCATCAATGGAGTTATCAAGAAGATCGGCCCAGTTATCGGCAACCTTAGTGCCTGTTGGGCCCTGGAGTTGCAGCGTCGTAGGTAGTGAATAATTGCTCGGCAGATCTCGAATCTCATCATCAGTAGTGATCGAGAGAAATACCTTGGATGTCAGACAGTTGAGAGTCGGATGGCTTGCCGCTCTTTTGCTTTCGCAAAGAGCATCTCCACTGGCTCGAGCTGTTGCGAGGCCTCCTGCAGTTTTTAAGTCTCCATTTCGGGCCATTCCTTCTTCAAAAAGATAAATGACGGTTGATGTCGTCGCTGATGTGGAAGAATACACAGCCTTGTTTCCGGCCTCGTCTTTGACGATCACATTGTAATGATACGTGGTGTTGGGTGTAAGAGCCGTATCTGTCATCGTCGAGATGTCAGAGACGTATGAGCCGAGCGCTGTTCCGTTGGTTTCGATATCGGCGATGGTATCAAGGTTCGCAGCAGTTGAACGATAGGCGAGGTACTGTAGATCCGAAGCGGCACTACCTTCATCCGTTGCAGCGGTCCACGTGAGCTTCACCGAGGTTGTCGCCAGATTCGTCGAAATAACTCCGGCATCTCCGACCGTTGGTGCGGTTACATCGGGCGCGGAGCCAGAGCCGCAACTGATAAGGACAATCGAAAGAACGAGAGAGCCCAGGTCCCGTGATGTTTTCATACTTTCTTACCTGACCTTCCCTTAACTCCCACAACATAGGCGAGCCAGACATCGCACGCCTCGCCTCGAACGCGCTCACGGAAGATTCCATTGCCCTGGCCGTTGCGCGAAGAGCCTTCCCAGAAAATTTTGGCTTCATCAAATCCCGCTTCAAGCATGATCTCCTGGAGCTCAGGCAGACTCCACAGGCGCCAATCATACGTAAAAACATTGCGATACACTTTACGCTTTCCCTTGAGCCTAAAGTGAATAGCAAACTTGGCGTGATTCGATATCGGGTCAAAAGTCTTTTGCTCCCAAAAATAATCCAGTGCGGGAGTTTTTTTGGTCTTGGGAATCCGTCTCTCATCCTTGCTGGGCTCATGAAGGGCGCTTCCGCCCATCACATCCACCAAAAACAGCCCTCGGGAATGAAGGGAGGCATAGACCTTTTTGAAATAACTCAGAAGTTCCGCTCGAGTCTTAAACAACGAGTAAGAGAAGTTAAGCGCCGTTGCAAAATCCACTTTGGGATTGAGAATGCTTCGAACGTCTTTTTGAAGGAGCGTAATTCGTTTTTGCTGCGAGGGCTCAAGAGTTGAAAGGTGAGTTTCAACTCCATAGGCGAGTGTTCGAGGATCTAAGTCGAGAGCCCACGCGCGATTGTTTCGATTAAACTTAATCCACTCAACGGAATGCTGAAACGTCCCGCAAAAATCCTCTCGATAGGTCTTGGGATATCGACCGAAGACTCGCAAGAAGATGCTTCGAAACAGATCAACATCCTGAGGTGCATCCACGACAGAGGCTTCATACCAGGCAAAAAATTTTTTACGTTGAGCAGTTAACAAATCAAATCCCCAAATCAAATTGTAGGGGATCGATCGTGCGAGGGTCAAAGACTTTGACCAAAACTCAGCCTCTGAGCGCAGCAATCATCTTCTTGGCCACATCCGCTGCGCTCGCTGGATTTTGACCGGTGACGAGACGCTGATCGCTGACAGAATGAGGCTCGAAGTTTGGCGACTTGGAATACAAAGCTCCTCGTTCCTTGAGTTTAGTCTCAAGCAGAAAGGGCATTTGCTCGGTGAGCTTGACGGCTTCTTCTTCCGAGTTTGAAAACGCCGAGACTTGTTTGCCTGACACCAAGAACGATCCATCGGAGAGCTTGATGTTGACGAGGCCTGAGGGGCCGTGACAGACGGCTCCTACAACACCACCATTTTCGTAGATTTGAGAGGTGATCTGAGCGAGTGCTGTATCCGTGGGGAAGTCAAACATGGTGCCGTGTCCCCCGGCAAAGAAGATCGCGACGTATGAACTGGACTTCACATGGGAAGGTTTCATCGTTGTTTTGATTTGATTTTGAAAAGTTTCATTATCCATCCATTTTTTGTTGATGGGATCTTCGAGGTTGACGCCATCAAGGGGAGCCGCTCCTCCCTGAGGGCTCACAAAGTCGAACTGGTATCCCGCCTTCTTAAACTCCTCGAGGGGGTGAGTGATCTCGGCAAGATAGGCGCCTGTTTTGCGGCCTGTTGCTCCCAGTTGATCGTGACTTGTGAGAACCATCAGAATTTTTTTCATGCTCTTAGTGTTCGGATTTCCCCGAACCTTGTCAATTTGAGGAGATGGCTCATCGAAAGAAGCGCTGAATCCTCAGTCTTTGCTCATCTCTAAGAAGTGACAGCAATCCACCTTCGGGGTGAAGGGCGACTCTCAATGGGCCTTTCTCCGAAGTGGCGTTGAGTTGAATGCTGCCTCGCACGGAAAAAGCTCCGAGATTTTCGAATTTTCCAAACTGATCCCCTGGTGAGGAGTCCTCACCTGAGCTTCCCCAGTTCAACCGCGACTCCTCAATGGGATTTCCATCATCCAAGCTGAGATCGGCGTTGTAGCGGATGATGTAGTATCGACATCCACCGGGGCCAGTCACCCGAACAGATAAAAAGATTTTCTCTCTGTCAGAGTCTGACTGCAGGATCATGTCGTCCACCGTAGCAAAGCGAGGTGTCCAGTGGTCGGTCGCTTCACTGTATCTCGAGTAATGTCTCCAGACCATGCACTCCGAAGTTCCCTCGGAACTCAAGCGTTGAATGTAATAGGCGATGTCCGATTCCTGCGTTCCGTAGAAGCCCTCATAGTCAGCGATCCAGCCTTCCTTGACTCCACTGACGATCAGACTGCCATCGTTAAGAACAACAACGGAACTGGCTTTGCTCTCCTGGATTTGCTCAGTCTGCCATTCGCTGGCTGTGGTTTGTAGAATGCCTTGGCCTGCAAAAGTGGGATCTATCCGACCTTCTGCGGTTAATCTCACGATGGTGGCAGTTCGCAGATAGTCTCCGACAGCGATGATCTTTTGAGAATCACCGTGATTCTGCAAAGCGAGATCATGGACTTTGCCGATTTCGTTTTCGCCAAACTTAAAGATGCCTTGGGTTGCGAAGTCTGTGTCAATCTCGCCATCGCTCATCAGGCGAATCACAGCGAACTGACCTTGCAGGGAGCCGCCGATAAGAATTTTTCCATCGGACTGAAAGATCATGGAGGTGGGGATGAGTCCGCGCAGGGACGATGAGGTTTCCAGAAGAGATGCTGCTCGAAATGTAAGATCGATTTTGCCGTTCATATCCAGAGCAATCAGTCCGAGGTAAAAGTTCGGATCTTCGGGAATTTGACTTCGGCCGACGAGAATCAAGCGATCCCCTGCGGGAGTGCTTTGGATTCCGATCAAGTTCAGAAAGTCCGAGCCACCAGCCACGTTGAACTCAGCGACGCCGTCAGTTCCAAAGGATTGGTTGAGAGAGCCATCCGGATTGAGCCCAATCACAAGAAAGTTATCAGAGGTTGAGCCAGCGGATGTGGGCACAAAGATCCGGCCATCCGCGGCCACAGCCATTGAGGGCACGGATGTGTCATCAAAGTAAGAAAGTGGAGTGAGGGGAAAAATCCTTGAGACAGATTGAGGGATGGCGTTCTTTCCTGCAAAGGCAAAGTCCTCATCTCCGGGAGTTCCTTCGGAGCGAAAAATTGAGGGTGGAGTGGGGCTAGTGGTCTGCTCGGGCTTTGAGAGTGTCGCGGGAGTTGGTTCAGCAGGGGGTGCATCACTACTTTCGCAGGCAATGGTTGTGAGGCTCAAAGCGAGCATCGTTGCTAAAGCGGGATTTGAAAATTTGTTCAAAGACGGTTTTCGAAAAATAAACATAGGGTGCTCCTCAATTGGTTTGATGACTCCAGGTCTCTCTAGTGTGAGTTGATTTGCTCGCACATTGGCCAATGGTCAGAGCGGCTTGATGGTGGTTGATGTTTTGAGAGGCTATAGGCCCGCTATGGTCTTAAAATCTGTTTCTGGTTGAGGGAACAAAGCCAATGATGAGCAAGACGAGTGAAAGCGTACCGACGATCAATGATACAGCCCATCGAGAACTGAATTCGTCCAACATATGATCCGAGGGGTCTAGGGGGTCATAGGAAATCATGACTTGCTGGCCTCTTTTATACTCTGCCAATTCGATAGGCCTATTGTGATCTCGTCTTGATCCAGCGGACATTGTCATTTTCATTTTCTGATCTGACTTTGTTGTAAACTCAATAGTCGCCTCGAAGAGAGTGCAGTCATGCTTGATTCCTTGCGGACTCCCGGCGACTGATCCTGGTTTCTGACATCTGGAGTTTTTAGCTGTGACTTCTGTGATGGTCCCTGAGACTCGCTCAAATCTCTTCAGCGCTTGTGCTCGATGAACCGAGTAGCCGATGGTTCCAAGAATGCCGACAATGCCAATGACAAGCGCCCAAGGTTTATGAACGAGATACATCATTCATCTCGATTGTACGTGTTTTTCAGCGGTATGCAATTTGGCTAGGTCGAATGAAGCATGAGGCGCTAGTATGCCTTTTATTGTGATGAATGATTTCTGGAAGTCTCGTTGGCTTAATGGTGACACGCCTTGGCATCAGACTGAGGTGGAGGTGTTGCTGAAGAAGTTCTGCCCCAATCGGGCGCTTAAGAAAAGCCTCGTCCCTCTCTGTGGGAAGTCTTTGGATCTAGGGTGGCTGAAGCAGCGGAGTGAGGCGGTGGTGGGAGTCGAGTTAAGCTCCATCGCGTGCGAGGAGTTTTTTCGAGACCTAGGAGCGGCGGCTGTAAAAACCGAGCATGCAAGCTTTGTGAGCTATTCTGGCGGAGGGATCACGCTGCTGTGTGGTGATTTTTTTGCGATCCCGATGAGTGAGTTTCAGGGTGTGGATTTTGTCTATGATCGAGCGGCTTTGATTGCTCTTCCGGAGGACTTACGAAAGCGCTATGCGGCTAGGATCACTGAGATGATGAGGTCTTGCGCAGCGCCAGACGTGGAAATGATTTTGATTGGACGTGAAGATGGAAGTCATGGCGAGGGCCCTCCGTTTGAGGTCACAGAGCAGGAGGTTAGGAATCTCTATGGGTCTGCGCTTTCTGTGACAGTTGTGGGATCAGCGCAGCGTCCAAGCCGAGCTGATCCTGATCGAATCCTTAAGGAGACTGCGTATAGGATTCAGCGATGATCACGTTTTTCATTTCGATGGACATTTGATTCCTCTGATAAGATTGAGAAGCTCTTCAAAACTAATGTGACCATTTTTGTCGCAGTCGTACAGGGTCATGAGTCCCTTTCTGCCCCAGGCTCCATCGAGAATTTCACCTTCCCACCGAGGGAAGTAACCGGTGTCTACGAGATACTTTTTTAACCAGTCCAGAATCTGCTGGCGACTCCAGCCTTTCGTTGGGTCCGCAGGATCCCCGAGCTTCTTCTTCAGGTAGTTGGCGATACATTCAACTTCAGCTTCATCAATCGCTTTATTGCCGTTCGCATCGCATCCGGAATCCTCCAGAATTTCTTTTTTCAGATCCTCTTCGTTGGGAAGTCCTGCTTCCAGATAGGCTTCCATTTCCTGCAAGCTGGGGCCTGGCCGATAAGTTTCTGGGACAACGGCTGAAACAAGATTTAAGTGGAGAGCGACGATGGAGAGGGTAAGAGTCATCGATTGAGTCCTTTCGAAGTATGCAGAGCCAGCAATGGGCGGTTCGTGCCTGAGGCTAGTTCTTGGGTGTGCACAAAGAATGCCTGATAAAAGCCGAGAGGATTCAGATTCTTAGTGAGATTCTTTGGGAAAAGCCCGCAAGAGAGACGCCTGCACTCAGCAAACGATGCATAGCAAACGACAAATCAAGACCTCTTTGTTGAGCTCATTTAACAGGGTTCTCTAATGAGAATTTTGCGGTGGTTGCCTTGTGGCCAGTGAGTGGCCGGCGCTTTTCCTTGGTAGCGGTTTCAGGAGCGATCGATGCAATAGACTCCAAATGAAGGAGAATTTAAAATGAAATACTTAAGACTGTCGTTTGGTTTGGCCTCTTGGATTTTGTTCTCAGGAGTTTTGGTCGCTGGACCATCATTTGAGATCGCAGATAATGAATTGGCAGATACTCTGGTGCAGATCCTCGAGGGTGAACAGAAATGTAATGCTCTGTCAGGTTGTCCAAAAAAAGAAGGTGAGGGGCAGGGTGGCCCAGTTTTGGGTGGAGGAGTCGGGCGCGATAAGGACGCTGCTGAATGGCAGGCAAAGCGCGTTGCGGATTCGATTGCTTGCGATGAGGCTAGGAAAGATGCCAAGGCAAAGCTGGAGAAGTGCGATGTGGGATGCGTCGAGCAAGCATTGCGCTTTGAAGACTGTAGCAGTGAAGTCAACGTCGTAGAATCTAGTTGGACTCTTGACCCCGGAGTTAATGATCGTTGGCTAGAAGCTTGTAAGCTGATGTTCCCGGACCGAGACTGTACTCTAGAGGCCTATCAGGGTACCTACTATGCCTTTGCCGAAGGCACCGCCAAGGTGAAGGTAACTCGCTTTTGCAAACGTGATGGTGAAACCGCTCAATGTGCCGCCAAGACGACAGTGGTATCTGAAGAATAACTCACCCAAAAATTTCCGAAACACGGAAAGTGCCTAAAAAAATACGGGGCCAGATCAACCGAACGCGCACCTCATCTGGCCCCGTATTGTCATTGAAGTCGATGGTCAAAATGGAATCTGAAGAGTGGGTGTTCTTATCTCGTCAATCTGGCCTGTTGCTGCAAAGAGAGCAGTCAGCGCCAGGACATCCCACCAGGCGTGAATAAAGATTCCTTCAGAAATCTCCCAGTCGCGATACTGCGCCAGCCAGCCGAGATACGATCCCAACAAAAGCTGCGGCCAAGGAATATAATTTCCCTCCTGAATGTGAAGAGCTGCAAAGACTCCTGCCTGGCTTAAGTTGCTCGCCCAAAATCTCTGGCCCATCTTTTGATGAAACATGGGCAGCAGCCATCCCCGAAACGCCGCCTCTTCTCCAACCCCAGCGTTGTAGGAAATCGCTCCAATCACCGGGGTGTCACTCATACGAATATTCTTAAATCCATCGGAAGACTTAGACCCATAGACCGCCACTCCCGCACCCAAAATGGCGAGCGGCAGAAGAGTCGTCCAACGCAAAAGATAATCCATCCGAAACGGAGCGAGTGCTAACTGGCCCGGCGTTTCCACTTTGTCCGCGGGCAGGAAGGCATACTCTCCGAGCGAGCGATGAGTCGTCACGGCTGTTCGAAAATCATGATAGGCGCTCAGTCCGCCAGCACCTGAATAGAAAGATCCTCCGATGAGTGCTCGTCGGGCTTCCGGACTTCGATCCGCAAATCCCTCAAAGCTTGAGTGTCTGCCTGAAAGCGTTAATATCGAGCCCGTAAGTCCAATACTTGAGTAGACCCCTGCATAGGCGATTTGTCCCTCTGCCCACTGTCCGAGTCCTGGTAGCAGAAAGCTTCCGAGTGGCTTCCAAAACTCGCTGCGCGGACGATTGATGTCATGAGCGGGTTGATCAAAAGACAAAGTGGAGGCAATGAGTCCGAGTCCAATCAAGAAGTTCATCGCCGAAAATTAATAGGTCCACGAACGCATTGCAATGCTAACTCAGAGATGTTTACTCAAACAAATAGCATTTATCCATTGCGGGCCATTGAAGGTCTTTGGGTGTGAGCTTCCATTCGGATCGCGGAATAGGCCATTGAAAGTCGATGCAATCAATACTGAGGCCGGACTCATCTTGAGGAGAGTAGTAGTCAGATGTCTTGTACTGCACAATGCTGTTGTCTTCTAGACACAAGAATCCATGCGCAAAGCCTACGGGGACAAAAAAGCTCAGTCGATTGTCCGCGGAGAGCTCGATGACTTCAAACTGGCCACGCGTGGGGGAATGTGCTCGCAGATCCACGGCAATGTCCAAAATTCGACCACGAACACATCGAATCAATTTGGCTTGTGCCTTGGGCGTCCTCTGAAAATGAAGACCTCGAAAGACACCCCGCTGAGATCGAGATTCATTTTCTTGCACAAAAGTCACCGGTCCTGCAGCCGCTTGAAAACTGCTGAGCCGAAAGCTCTCGAAGAAGTGACCTCTTTCATCCTCAAAAACTTTGGGGCGAATCACGTAAAGACCTTCGATTGAGCCCTTTTGAATATCCATAGGACTAGTCATACCAAGGCTTAATGCGTCCTGAAATCAATAACTTCGACTTGATTCCCCCTTCTGTGGCCGCCTAGATTGATCGCTCTATGAAGGGCATCATCTTAGCCGGAGGAACCGGCAGTCGATTGTTTCCGGTCACCAAAGCCATCACCAAACAACTGCTTCCGATTTTTGATAAGCCGATGATTTATTATCCGCTCTCGACGCTGATGCTGGCAGGCATTCGGGATATCTTGCTCATTTGTACTCGCGAGGATCTCAGCCGATTTCAGGCCGTCTTGGGCGATGGTCAGAGCTACGGACTCAATATCTCTTATAAGATTCAAGAGAAGCCCAATGGGTTGGCCGAAGCCTTTATATTAGGAGAGGAATTCGTTGGAACCGACTGTGCTGCACTGGTTCTCGGCGACAATATTTTTTACGGCCATGGGTTCTCCGATCTGTTGAAAAACTCTGTGAAGCAGATTCAGACTCAGGGTGGAGCTCGAGTCTTTGGCTATTATGTGGATGAACCCCAGCACTACGGAGTGGTTGGTTTTGATTCGCAAGGTCGAGCCAATAGCCTCGAAGAAAAGCCCAAAGCTCCCAAGAGCAATTACGCCGTCGTAGGTTTGTATTTCTATGATGCCAATGTCTGCAAATTGGCCAAGACTCTTAAGCCCTCAGCACGAGGGGAGCTTGAGATCACAGATCTCAATCGACTCTATTTGGATCAGGGCAAGCTCTCGGTTGAATTGATGGGACGAGGTTATGCTTGGCTCGATACAGGCACTCACGACTCTCTGCTTCAGGCGAGTCAGTTTATTGAAACAATTCAAAAGCGCACGGGCTTGCAGGTGGCGTGTATCGAAGAGATTGCGTACTACAAGAAGTTCATCGAGCGAGATCAGCTCATCAATCTTTCAGAAAAGATGGGTAAGAATCACTACGCCGCTTATCTGCGAAAAGTCGCTGAGGGCGAGCGGATCCATTTGTAATGAAAATCGCGGTCACAGGCTCAAAGGGGCAGCTTGGATCTGAGCTTCAGGAGCTCGCTAGATCATCGACTCATGAGTTTCATTTTTTTTCGCACCAAGAGCTGGATATCGCGGATCCTTTGCAAGTCCAGGCACGGCTGGCTGGCAAGAGCTTTAATCTGGTGATCAATGCTGCTGCCTACACTCAAGTCGACGCTGCTGAATCCAATCAAGAAGCAGCCTATCGGATCAATGCCCTGGGCCCAAAAAATCTTTGCGATTGGGCAAAGACAGAGTCCGCTCGAGTTGTTCAAATCTCCACTGATTTTGTTTTTGATGGGCAAAGCACTCGTCCCTATCTGCCCACGGACCCAACTCATCCCCTCAGTGTTTACGGACAAACCAAGAGAGCGGGGGAAGAGTTTTGTTTAGAGTCAAAAGTGGCCACTGTGATTCGAACCTCGTGGGTCTATTCCACCTTTGGCAAAAATTTTGTGAAAGCTATTTTGCGAAAGCTGGAGTCGGGTGAGGATCTGCGTGTTGTCAGTGATCAGAGGGGGCGTCCCACCTATGCTCGCAACTTGGCTTCTTTCCTGGTGGATCATCTCGGATCGATGCAATCGATGAAGGGCTCGCAGATCTTTCACTTCTCCGATGAGGGGGAATGCACCTGGTATGAGTTTGCTCGAAAGATCAGAGATCTTTCCGGCTTTCAAAATCCCCTGCACGAGATCGCTTCAGGCGACCTCCAATTGCCAGCCAAGCGCCCGGGCTTTAGCTGTTTGGACCTCTCAGAGACGCAGAGGGTGTTTCGGTATTCCTTTGAGCCTTGGGAGAAGGCTTTAGCTCGAATGCTTCAGCTGCAGCGAGCTCCCACTTAGTTGCCTAATCGTGGCAAGTGGTTTAGGTCTTTCTTATGACAAAGATTCTCATCACAGGAACTGCGGGATTCATTGGATCAAACTTTGTTGAGTTGTTTTTGGAGGCGAATCCGAACGCCCATGTGATCAGTCTCGATAAGCTGACCTATGCGGGGAATTTGGAGAATCTCAATTCTGTTATCAATCATCCTCGACATGAGTTTGTTCAGGGTGACATCTGTGATTCGAAGTTGGTTGAGGCCCTGTTTCAAAAGCACGGAATTGATTCCGTGATTCATTTTGCGGCTGAAAGCCATGTCGACAATTCAATCGCGGGACCTGAAGCCTTCATTCAAACCAATATTGTCGGCAGCTTCCGACTTCTCGAGGTTTGTCGAAAGTTTTGGCTCGATTCCAATTCTAAGCTCAAGCCTGAGTTCGCCAAGGCCAGATTTCTCCATGTCTCGACGGATGAAGTCTATGGAAGTCTTGGGGCTGAGGGATTCTTTACCGAGGAATCCAAGTACGCACCCAACAGTCCCTACAGTGCGTCCAAGGCCAGCAGTGATATGATCGTGCGAAGCTATTTTAAGACCTATGGTCTTCCCGTGGTCATCACCAACTGCTCGAACAATTACGGCCCTAAGCAACACGGTGAGAAGTTGATTCCAACGGTCATTCGAAAGGCTTTATCGGGCCAGCCCATTCCGATTTATGGAACGGGAACCAATGTTCGGGATTGGATTTTTGTGAAGGATCACTGCGAGGCTGTTTACACGGTTTTCAAATCGGGTCGTCTGGGTGAAACCTATGCTATTGGTGGGGACTGTGAGCGGACCAATCTGGATTTAGCTCGAACCATTTGTAAGATTCTCGATAGTTTGGTTCCTCAACCTGGTGGCAAAAGCTACGGAGATCAGATTCAATTCGTGAAGGATCGATTGGGGCATGATCTTCGCTACGCCATTGATGCTCAAAAGGTACGTGATGAGCTGGGCTTCACTCCTCGAACAGAGCTGCAAGAGGGTCTCAAGAAAACTATTGAGTGGTACGTTGAGCAGCGTCAGCAGGCTCAAGCTGCGCCTAAGTCTCGTGCTTCTGTTTGATTTTCTGAATTAGATTTTTTGCGAAAGTTCGGTGCAAGCTTTTCGAAAGTCCTGCGGCTTGAACGAATCTGGGCTTTGAAGCGTCTTGTAAACGGCTTTGAGTTCTTTGTCGTGGAGAGGCTTTGAGCTTGAGAGCTGAGCAAGAAGGCTCGATGCGCTCATGGCCACTTGCTCGGCAAGTTCGTAGTTTTGGGCAATACGGTGACTCGCGGCAAAGCTAAGAAGTTTTTTCAGAATGACTTTGGTGTCCTCATTTGAAATCGGCATATCAACAAGAGCGCGTTGAGCCTGAGCCAAAATCTCCGCAAGCCCTTTGAGGTTTTTATCCTTCTGATTTTGAATTTTGAAACCTGCCTTGAAGGCTTTGGTTAGATCCGGCTTCAAAGTTTCAAGGGCCATCAGAGATAGGTGCACCGAACTTAAGTTGAGCTGAGGAGTTCCGGGATCCTCGGAAAGGTCCTTGATGGACCATTCATTGCGAGCAAGCGAGTGGTGACATCCATAGCAATAGTGGCTCGCAAGATCAGGCCAATCGCCACTTTGAGCCGCTTGGATTTGCTGAATCTGTCGACTGGCTTTTTCGAGTTCACCCATGAGCCAACGCTTGGCGGGCTGAGGCTTTCCTTTGCGCTCTCTATAGTCAGCATCCTCCTGGTGATGAGGTGGCATGTTGGCAAGGTAAGTATCGAGCTCAAAAGAGAGTCGTGGGTGACCCGCGCCGTAGAGCTGATGAGTGAGCCAAGAGCCTTCGCGACCCTGATGACAATCCAAGCAAATGCCCGCAGCGATATGAGCTTTTGAAAGATCCAAGAGCCCAAGTGCTCGCGCAGATTCAGCTGATTTCACATGTGGCTTCAGATAGTGCTCAGCCGCTCCATGACAAGCTTCACAAGAAACGCCCTCACTCAATCGAAAGTTTGCACTTCGCTGTGAAGCAGGAGCCGCAGTGGCATGGCAGCTTAGGCATTGAGGAGCTTGATCCGCTCGTTCGAGTCCCAGATGCTTGGCCATTTTTTTTGAGCGCTCCGATAACAGAGTTTCAAAAGCACGAGCATGCTGATCGTGGCGTGACCATGCAGTCACTTCATTTCTCATGACGTTTGATCCCTTCAGTGGCACGACGCTGCCGTGGCAAGGAGATGAAGCGCAGGAAGAAGTACCCAAATAGTTGGGCATCTTTGCCTCGGAGGCTTGGGAGCCAAGCGAAGTCATGAGCATCAGGGCGGATGAAACCATTATGCGGAGAGGAGCGCTTGGTAGATTTTGAGAGAATTGAAACAACTTAGGAATATTCTAGATAAATTTTCAAATTGAGGGGCCATGTCAGATATCTGATTGAAAGCTTGATGCGATGCAGACCGGTGTGGGGATGTCGCAAGGTGCCATGCCTTGTTCTATTTGGTGCTCGCGTATTGTATCTGGTCTTTGAACTTGGCCATTTCTTCATCAACACGTTGCTTGAGAAGGCTATTGTTGATTTCGAGGGCCTTTTGCGAGGCAAGGTCAAAGGCTTCTTTAGACTCTAGGTATCGCTGACTCTCAGCGAGATAGGTGGCGAGATAGACGGTGGCATCGACATACCAAAACCATGCTTGGATTCGCGCGAGATTGGCAATCACATCTCTGAGTTCATTTTCTCCCTCAGATGTTTTTCCAAGTTTGGTCTTAAGAAATCCGATCAGAGCAGCGTTGTGTAAGACCTCTCTGTCGTTGCCTATACTCTCTGCAATGCGTTTAGCGCCTTCAAATTCTGCGAGAGCTTCTTCGTAGCGTTGAAACTCCATCAGCGCATGTCCGTAGTTGTTCTTGGCGGTTCCAAGAGGAACGAGATTCCCAGTCTCTTCTTGAAGCTTGGCGGCTTCTTTGAATTTGGCCAGACAGCTGAGGTAGTCCTTTTGGTAATAGAAGGCCACCCCAAGGTTCAGCGTTGCAGTGGCTCTGAGAGGTTTAAGATGCTGATCAGCACTTGAAGCCCGAATGGATTCCTCAAGAGCGGTTTTGGCGAGGTCCCATTGCTGTCTCTCAATATAAACAGTGGCGATATCATTGTTGAACTCAGCGAGCAGCTGAATATTTTGAAGGCTTTGCGCTCCTGTTCGTCCTTGTTCGAGAATTTCGAGAGCCTTATCGAGTTGATTCAATCGGAGGTAGGCGTTTCCAATGGCCTTTTGAGTTCTGACTTGCCCCTCGAAATCATTCGCACGCAGAGCACAGTCCAAAGACTGGTGAAGTAGGTCGATGGCCTTTTCGTTTTGACCGCGCATTCGGAGAATATCTCCGTATCGTCTGAAGGACTTGCAAAGGTGTGAAAGATCGTTCTTTGCTTCGCCCATCTTGATGAGCTTCTCCTGATACGAAACGGCTGCATCAAATTCCCCCATAAGAACAGTAACATCGCTGATCATGAAGTAGAGATCGCTAAGTCTTGGGTCTGGGCTCAAAGGATCTTTATGCGGTTGAGATTCGAGAAGTTCTGCAGCTTGATAAAAATATTTGAGAGCTATCTGATTATCAAAGAGGTCGGCCATTTTTTTGCCAGCTTTTTTGAGGTACTCAACAGATTTGTCAAAGTTTTTGCTTTGTCCATAGTGGAACGCAAGAGCTTCCAAAAATCCCTCAAGAGATTGATGGTGAACCGTCTCAATGGCCAGGCCGATTCGCTCATGAATGACCTTTTGAAACTTTTGAAGAATGCTTTGGTAGGCCACATCTTGCATTAAGGCATGATGGAATTTGTAGTGCGCCTCTTCTGCGTTTTCAGACTCAGATTCAATGAGGCCGCGATGCTGAAGAAGTTGCAGGCGCTCATCAAGATCATCAGCATTTTCAAGAGCTGATCGTAAAACCCGGTCCGTGAATCTTCGCCCAATTGCCGATGCATACTGCAGAATCTGCTTTGATCTCTCATCAAGTCGATCGATACGGGAGGCAATAAGGCCCTGAACAGTTGGGGATATCTCTAAGGAGCTGAGATCGCCCACGGCGGTCCAGAGACCCGAGATGTTTTTGAGTTTTCCAGTATCGATGAGGGTCTTAATGATCTCTTGAAGATACAGGGGGTTTCCATCGGATTTTTGATGAACGAGAGCTTCGAGTTCCGAGGGAAGTTGTTCAACGCCTAAGAGTGCTTTGACGTAGGAGACAGACTGATCAGGCGTCAGAGGGTTGAGTGAGATCTGCGAGAAGTTTGGCTTTTGAGACCACTGATGCTGGAACTCACGTCTAAATCCACCAGCCACCATGACCTTCATCGTGGTGAGGTGATCCATCAGATGCGAGATGAACTCCTGAGAGAGTCGATCAACCCATTGCAGATCCTCAAAGAACAAGACCACGGGAGAACTTTGAGACATTCGTGCAAAGACCTGCCTCAAGGCAACCCAAAGCGCTTTTCTTTTCTGTTGAGGCTCTAGCTTTAAGGGCTCTTCTTTCTCCAGCGGAATCGAGAGGAAATCCGCAATCAGCTGAATAGATAGATTGTCCAAATCAAGAGATTTGAGGGTCATGAGCTTCTCGCGTTGAGATTTTAACTCCTCACGCTCTGCGATTTGTAAGAGATTCCGGATCAGATGAATGACAACGGAATGCGATGTTTCGCGTTGGAGAGGAGTGCAGCGGCCCTCGACCCATCGGAAGAAGTAATCCTGAGAGATTTTTCGCATTTCAAATTTCATACGGCTTTTGCCAACGCCTGGATCTCCCGCGAGCATCAAGATTTGACTTCGACCTTGCGCAAGTTCTTTGAAGGCATTTTCCGCGACAGAAAGCTCTCTCTCTCGGCCCACGATGGAAAGATCTCGGAAGACCGAGCTGGATTCGGTCTCGTCTTTGGCTTCACCGAGCACAGAGTAGACGAGAACGGGCTCGCTCTTGCCTTTGACCGACATGGGCTCAAGCTTTTTGAATGCGAATCGTTGGGGACATGCTTTGTAGATAGATTCGCTGACGTAGATTTCATTTCGTTTCGCAGCCGACTGAAGGCGCTGAGCGAGGTTTACGGCATCGCCCATCACAGTGTACTCGAGTTTCTCCGATGTCCCAACGCCACCAGCAACAACAAAGCCTGCATTGATCCCAATGCTGATTCCCATCTCAAGGCCGAGTTCAGCATTGAACGCTTTCATTTCTTCAAGCATCTGAAGAGCACAGGCTACGGCGAGCTCTGGATCATTTTCATGGGCGATCGGTGCGCCAAAGAGAGCCATAATGCAATCGCCCATAAACTTGTCGATATAGCCCTCTCGATCGGAGACGGCTTTGCCAAGGCGTTTGAAGCATTGGTTCATGATATCGGTAACTCGCTCGGCATCGAGCTTTTCACTCATGGCGGTGAAGCCTGAGATGTCAGCAAAGACAACGCTGACAAACTTTCTTTCACCCGCAATGTTGCATGCTTGTCCAGGAGTCGGAGGAGTGAGTGATGTCACAGAGGGTGAAGCGGGTGCGCTTGGAATCGGCGCGAAGGGGCGAGGAGCTGATACAGTTGGTGAGGTCGAAGCTGCGGATGTCGTTGGGGCTTTACTGTGGCCTACCTGCGTGCCGCATCTGAAGCAAAAGTGGGATTCGGAAGGAAGTTCCACACGACAGTCGAGGCAAAAGGGTTTCACCATGATGCCGCAGGAATGACAAAAGTTTGCATTCCAGACAATGGAAGTCCGACACTGTGGACATGCTGTTTGGATGACCCAATACCCCCGCTTCATTATCTCGCAAAGCGCCATGAAATCGAAGGGGTCCTGCTGCGCCGCCAGTATGGCTTTATGGCAGTCTTAGGGACTTGATGCGCCGAATCAATTTTCTTAACAGAAAGGCCAGAGCTCATTAGTCTCATGTCTATGTTTGAACTCGCTCGTGATAATTTGCTTTCACCCACTGTTCTTGGATTCTTGCTGGGCATGTCAGCCCGACTGATTAAGAGCGATCTGCGGTTGCCAGAGCAGCTCTATACGGGGCTTTCGATCTATCTCTTGTTTGCCATTGGACTCAAGGGAGGGGGACAGCTAGCTGCCGAACACAGTGGTGCGCTTTTGTTTCCCATCCTTGGCACCCTCGCTTTGGGGATCGTCACTCCATTGATTGCGTTTGGCATGTCCAAGTGGCTTCTCAATTCTTCGCGCAATAATCGTGCGGCGTTGGCTGCTCACTATGGAAGTGTAAGCGCTGTGACATTTATCGTGGCGTTGCAGTTCCTGGATCATCAAAAAATTTCTTCTGAGAGTTTTTTTCCGGCTCTCGTTGCCATTTTGGAAGTGGTGGGGATTGTAGTGGCTTTGCTCTTGGCTAAGTCAACCCAGAGAACAGGAAATGTTTTTCAGATTCTCAAGCATGCGCTCACCGGGCAGGGAGTTTTGTTGTTAATTGGTGGATTTTTGATTGGATGGGCGTCAGGCAAGAGGGGGCTTGATCCTCTGGCTCCTGTTTTTATCGATTCCTTCACGGGGCTTTTGACTTTGTTTTTGATTCAAATGGGAGTTTTGGCGGGAGAGAGATTGTCTGAGATCAAGAAGCATGCTCTGCGTCTGGCGGTTTTTGCGTGCGTGGTTCCCCTCATCAATGCGCTGATCGGTGTTTTGCTCGCACGATGGGTCGGACTCAGTGAAGGGGGAGCGTTGGTGTTTTCGATCATGGCCGCCAGTGCGTCTTATATTGCCGCACCTGCCGCTGTTCAGTCGGCTATCCCTGATGCCAACCCTTCGCTCTACGTGACAGCCAGCTTAGGAATCACGTTTCCATTTAATCTCGTGGTTGGAATTCCCCTCTACTTTGCCTTTGTGCATTGGTTGTATTGAGTTGAACTAGTTGATCACGTCAAAATTGATTGACCCTTCGAGATCCTTCCCTGCGGGCATTCCATTCACGGTTTGGACAGTGGTTACTGCGACAGTCACATTTCCTACATTCACTGACTTATAGTAAAATTTTGCCGAGTCAGTTCCTTGGGTCATTTGAATATTGAGAAACGCAAGTTGAGTGCAGGTGTTATTGGCGTAGACCGCTCCCTGGCCAGATGCCAGATCGGGTTGAACAATGAGATTTGAGCTCGCCGGGCTCGAGCGAGTGACGGTAAAGGCATGGCAGTCGCCAGCAAACAGTGTTTGATCATCCGCCGTGATCGTAAGCCCTGCAGAGCTTGAGCCGCAGGCGGTTAGGGATAGCAAGCTACCCAAAATGATGAGTTTCTGTGTGATTGTTTTAAATTCTTTCATAGGACCTCCTGAGCTTTTGGTATTCAGGTTCCATGCCGGCTCTGAATCGGATTCAAATCAGATTTATAAGTGGGGCGCCGTGTCCCCATTCAAGTGGACGGACGCAAATTGTCACTGGTCTTGGGTGCTTAGACCTCTATTGGTGACGCTCGGGCAGTCGCCTCTCACCTCTCATATGGGGTCACGTCTCATGCCTGCACTTCCTGGCACCATATCATGGCATCTTCATCCGTCGTTGAAGAAGATCGGCTAGGCTTGCTCACCTTAGCGGTGTCGATGGCTGGAGTGCGGGTAGGACTTCAAGCAGAGGTTTTTGCTCCTCAGAGTAAAATTGAACGCCTGAGTCCTGAGTTCGAATGGACTGAAAAACCGCATCCTGAGTTCGGGGACAGTTGAGGACAGTTTTCCAGGAATTGATTTGGTGAGGTTTGTGAAGATCACTGGACGCGATTTTGGGCAGGTCAGAATCCATGACCTCAGAAAGTAAACACGAGTGATAGGTGACTTCCCAAGCATCAAAGTCATCTCGCAGCTCGTCACGTCTGTCCCACAGATAGTAAGGACGATTTTGTTTGCGATCGGGCGAGAGGGGGTGGGCGGCAATGGCAAGCCCTCCGAGATCTCGAATGCGTCGAGCGATGTCTTTTACATCCAGATCCGCCGAAATCCACTCAGTGACTCCGAGGGCTACAATATGAGCGGCCCGGTGATTGATCAGAGAGTTTTTGGTCACTTCAAATCCCGGAATCACGAGCATCTGGTATTTTTGCCAGGCTCTGTTTCGCTCACGAATGATCTCTTCCTGATATCTTTCAAACGAGTTTCGCGTGAGTGTGCGGCCCAAGTATGAAGCGGCTTTACCCAGAGCACTTCGCTCCTCGCAGAGATGGTCCGTGATGGCAATCGCTCCAAATCCGCGCTTTCCATAGAAGTCGATGATCTCAGAGATGCTCATCGAGCCGTCGCTGAATTGGGTGTGAATATGAAAATCAGCGAGATACATCTTCCTTCATGATAAGGGGTGAGGTTCCGATCGGTGATTAAGAGCTTATGAAGATACGTTCAAGTGTCTGAAAGTCCCTTCGGGCTGAAACTGATTTTTTTTTTTGCACAAGAGTTACCGATTGACTTTCAGGTAGTCGATTTTTAAGAGTTAGTAGGGTTTGTTAAGGGTTAGTTAGATTTGAAAAGTTTTTGGGGGGTTCGATGAAGATCCTTGGTACTTTTTTTAGTCGTGTCTTTGCACTTGGCTTGCTTTGTCCATCATTCGTTTGGGCCGATTGGTCTCCTCAGCGAACAACTGTGGATTCAACATTCGCAGGAGCTTCGGCTGTAGTGGCTGTTGATTTTGATAACGATGGACTGCTCGATCTTGCAGGTGCGGGTTACTACGAGGGCAACAATGCCTATGGGATGCTGTCTTGGTGGCAAAATCTGGGGTCGGATTTATGGGGGCAGCAAATCGATATCACCTTTGTTCGCGGTGCTTACTCGTTGCGCTCAGCTGACATTGATCAAGATGGCGACCAAGACTTGATGGTTGTGGGGCTTCCGTTCAACTCGGTCTATTGGTTTGAAAATGAGTTTATTCCTTCGGGATCGGTGACCTTTATAGGACATAACGTTGTGGTCCTAGGAAGTGGGACTCATCCTTTTGATAGGCCAGTTTCTGTGGATGCGGGGGACCTGGACGGAGACGGTACGATCGATATCGCCGTCGCATTTCAAATGTCCACGAATCCCCAAAATCCACATTTGGTGATCTTTCCAAATGAAAATGGAACAGGAGAAGGTATTGGAGATGCTTGGCAGACCAATCCTCGGGTGATCAAGCTGTCAGCTCCAGTCTCGTTTGGTATCAATGGATTCAGCTGGGTACGAGTTGTGGACTTTGACCAAGATGGGTTGAATGACCTGGTGGTGGCAGTGCCGTGGAGCTGGGTTTCCGGCATCAACTTTGCTTGGTATCGCAATCAAGGAAAAGGGCAGTTCAATTTTATTCCGATTGGCGGGGGCAGTCCTCAAACAGGAGGGCTTTGGGGTACGTTTTCAGCTGATATCGCCGATATGAACAATGATGGCCGACTGGATATCATTACCCATCAGGGCGATACAGCCGTCAAAAAACTCGTGATGTTTCGCTCAGAGAGTCCAGATCAGCAGCAGTGGTCAAAGATCATTCTGGATGAAAGTTTTTTGGGATCCGAAGGGGAGACCAGTATTTTAGCAGTGGATATCGATCAAGATGGTCTCAAAGATATCGCGGCGAGTTCTTATTTCTACGATACGAAGGTTACCGTGTGGCGAAACGAGTGTGATTCGTTTCGCCGCTATCATGTTGCTGACTTTAATGGACATGGAATTGCTGTGGGTGATCTGAATCAGGACGGCGAGGTTGAAGTCGTAGGGGGTTCTTGGGGCTACTACTCTGGTGAGATTGTCTATTGGTCAAACCTAAACTTCGGCACCTGTCGCGGCGACTTCAATGCAGATGGCTCAATTGGTCTTGAAGATATTGTCGCTTTGTTTGAAAGCTGGGGGGATCTTTGTCCTGCTGAGGGTTGTTGTGCCAAGGATCTCTCGGGAGATCGATTTGTGGACGGGACTGATTTGGGAGTTGTTTTGGCCGCTTGGGGGCAATGTCAGTAGATTTGGGAGCAGAGCTTCTTGCTGACCTTGCGGACATCTTCATCCGCCTTTGAAGAAG
>CAZZLQ010000021.1:27311-34421 GCA_964655245.1 uncultured Bacteriovoracaceae bacterium
CGAGCTGGAGGCGTCTCAGGATTCCTGGATTGAACTCACAGCACAGCTAGCCGGTCTTCTTCAAAGGCGGATGAAGATGCCGTGATATGGTGCCAGGAAGTGCAGGAATGAGACGTGACCCCAAATCTAGTCGCGGACTTTGTAGACAGAGCCATCGGCGCGCAGGAAGAAACGCTGCATTTCCTCAAGCGTAAACGGTCGAGAGCCAATACGACCAAACACACTGACCTGATGTCCTGTCTCATCAACGGCTCGATCGCGATCAAGTGGCTTTGAGATGGCAAGTGCGGGACCTCGCGTCTGTCTGTGCGCAATAATCTTGGGTTTGACGGGAGGTGAGAATCCATAGAAGCCGGGCACTCGCTCAGGATCGGTCAGTTGCAAAACCCAAAGCCCGTTCTTTCCATCAGCCACATAGGCAAAGAGAGATGCGTTGGTTGAAGCGACCTTCACATCGTGGGTGTCATTGATCTGACCATCGCCATTAAACACCATAAACATCTTGGGTCGTCGAGGTCGTTCGATGTCCGCAATCACGATTCCTTCTGCTCCAGCAGCGACATAGGCATAGGTTCGCGCAAGATAGAGATTTCGAGCGTCTTTGATTTCAACCAAGGATCCTTTCACGAGCTCGGGCTTTCGAGGATTGGTCACATCAAGGGTATGTAAGCCTCGCGCGTCGATGACAAAGGCATACCGAAACTGAACAGCAAGGGCCTTGGGATTTTGAAATGGTAAAGTCGTGATTACTTGTGGGGCGAGGGGCTTATCCAAATCCAAGATCACGACTCGAGTCTCAGTGAGCACATAGGCCATGGATCCGGCCAATGTGATGGAGCGCGCACCTGATAGCACGGCGTTTTCATTCCACGTCAAAGCGCGCTTAAGGAAATTATTCGTGGGGTTTCCATCTTGAAGCGTATCGACATCCACGAGAATGAGGCCCTCTTTGGCATCGACAATGGCCGCATAATGATAGAGCGGATGAAGCGGCGTTTCGAGATTTTCGGCAAGCTGCTTTCGAAAGGGCGCAATCGGCATGGTTGTGGGAAGAGCAAGACCGCTCGCGTCCTTGCTCGCAATGTGCGTGTCTTGTCCAAGCGGAGAGACGGGAGCAGTGACAATGCGTTCCGAAAATCCCTTATTGGCAATATTGGCTACATCAAACACACGATAGCCTCCACTTTGAGCGACCGCGTGAAGGTACTCACCACGCAATTGAACAGCTTGAATCGATCCACCGCCCCCAGAGTGATGATGGGCTTCTTCCAACTCAAGCCCGCGCTTTTGATGCTCGTCATAAAACTTTGGATACGCATAGCGATGCAAGTAGCTTCCAATCACAGCTTGCGGCTCATCCCACTCAGTGACCTTAATCGCCTCAAGGCCTCCGTCACCTTCGGCCACCCAGACATAATGACCCATGAAATTGACAAACTGAGTGCCCAGCAAAAACAACTGAGCCAAGATCGCATTATTGTCCTCAGCTTCGGAGACGTGGCAATCCGTGCAACCTTTGGTTTCGGTTGTTCTCACGGTGTGAGGAAAGTGCGGGGCAAAGGCTTGTGAGCTATGTCCTGAAGCCGCAGTAGGGGGCTGTTGAATGTAAATCTTTTGTCGATTGATATCCGTAGAGCTCAGGATCAGCGCACTTGACGATCGAACAGGAGCGATCCGGCCATCTTTGGCAGGGCCGTGCACGCCCAACTGAAACGCATCGTCTCTTGCGACTTGAGGATTGTAGGTCGCCCAGTTTCGAGTGGTCTTGCCCTCGTAGACTTTGGTGTCTGTTTTCCAGTTGGCTTCGATGGGCAAATGGCATCCAGCACAGGTGGTCATCCAAGAGGAGTGACACGAAAAACAAGTCATCTTGTCATTGCCGTGAGCGTAGTTGCCCGATGCGGACTTGATCTGTTTCGCTCGCTGGGCCTTCGCATTGTAATCCTCAGATCGTGGATTCAAGGTATCCACCACTTGAACAACGGGCCAGACGACATCTTCCTTAAGACTGGATCGTTGAAAAAGTTTGTCACCTTTCCAAAAAAATCTCGCCTCTCCAAAAGGTGTTTTGGTCATGGCAAAGTCTCGACCTGGTTTGGCCGCTGGCCCCGATGCTTTGAGATTCGCTCGGGCTTTGGCACTTCCATGACAATCGACGCAATCAATTTCAATGGCTTGAGCGACTTCGCCATAGATATGGCCGTCTCCATGAGCATCTTGTGCGAAGTGGCAATCCACACAGTGCATTCCCTTGTCGAGATGAATGTCCGCAAGATGAACAGCCTTTTTGAATTTCTGAGGATCATCAAAGGAAACTTTGTTTCCTTTGGCATCGAGGAGATTTCCTTTTCGATCTCTTTTGTAGATGGCACGAAAGTTCCAACCGTGTCCGTGATAGTCCGCAAACTGAGTGTCTTTGAGTTTGGGGTTGAGCTGGCTGACGTTCTTGAGAAACTCATCATCTGACCAAAGCCCGCGAACCGCAGCGCCCTCGGGGTTTTTCTCTAAAATCGCGCGGGTTTCTTCGTGAGTTGGAAACTTTTGCTCCTTGGGCCAAAGATGCGGAGCATCAGATTCATAATCCCACATCGTGTATCCGAGGTAGGTATTCACAAACATATTCGGCTGATGCATGTGGCAGACCATGCACTGACTCGTCGGGATGGCGCGCGTAAAAACATGCTTAAGGGGATGGCCTGATTCGGTCTTCGAAATCATCGGATCTTTCGTTTGTGTTTTGCCCTCATGCCCAAACTTGGAGTAAGGACCGGAGTGGCGCTCGTCGCGATCATTGGCATAAATCACATGACATCCCGTACATCCCGATGAGCGATAATCTCCAGGATGATCATTGGTTCCAAGAAATGATAAGTGCGGATTATTGAGTCGTGTCTTGTGAATGTTGATCAAAGGAACGGCAATACGCGAGCCTGTTCCAGGACCTCGGTTTGATGCGCGCACATCAGGCTTTCCGGATTCCTCAAAGGGATTGGGATTTCCTATCTCCGGAAATGTGGTCTTGATGTTGAGCCCTCCGTTTTCAAAGACCCGAAAGACATCGCCTGGCTCCACAATCTCCCATGCGGGCAAGGGGAGGAGTTTTTCGAGGCCGCCTTTGGACTCGACTTCCTTCCAGCGAGGATCAGAAATCGAGCGTGGCTCGCCATCGCGTGTGAGACTCTCTCCCAGAATATATTTTTTAAAGGGGAGAATATTGTTGTTGTAGGACGCACCTCCCCAAAGCATGGCCGATGTTGTCATGAGGCTTCGCTCGACAGCATAGACCTCATGGGGGTGACAGTCCCCGCAAGCCTCTCGAGCAACCCGCAAGTCTCCGGGATTGATGAATCGAATGTATTCCGCCGATTCGTCATTGAGTCGGGCATACGAATTGGGCGGATTCGCTGAACTGACAAAAATCTCGGGTTGCGAGGGGAGAATGTGAGCTTTGTTTTGACGATCGATCCATTCAATCGAGTTTTGCTCAAGCCCCTTAGCTCGAATCGAGGCATCTCCTCCGTGGCAGTGAGTGCAACCAAGAACCACAGCCTCACTGGCATGCATGGTATGGGCGTCCGTTTGAGTGTGGCAGTCAAGACATCCAAGACTTGCTTGCTTGGCGTCCTGAGGTTTCAGCCCAGCAAGGCTCAAAACAAAAACACTCGATACAAAAGCTCCCCACACCATCAATCACTTAAGATTAACTGACAGACCGGGGTCGAGGTCTACTCGAATATGAGGTCGATCGTTCAAAGATTCCCAGCTAATACGCTAGCACCAACTCAGCAAATGCCTGTGTGCGCAGACGATTTCCAAAGAGTTGCTCAAAGCCTTTGCCGGGGACAAAAAGGGCAGAACCCATTTTGGCTTTCACGTGATTATTGAGAAAAGGCCGATAAAAAATCGCAGCAGAAAAATCCCATCCAATGGATCGACTGATCGACTCCAGTTGCCTCAGCGCTTCAAGGCTTTCTGTCTGGGCAAACATCAGATAGTTGAGATTCGAGATGAGCTTCAGCTTGGGTGTGAGCTCAAAATCACACCCCAAATTCATCAGATGAATTCCGGGATTTACAAAATTCGCCTGACCTTCTTCTCGACCAGAGCTGAGATTGGCCAGAAATGATTTTTTGTTGGTGAGCCCAACGCCGCCACCTGCAATGAAAGGAATAAACTGCCGATTCCAATACGATGTGTCAGCGCCCGCAAACTGAGGACTTTCGACAACGGCATCAAAGCCTGTCGCTTGATCGTCAAAGGGATCCTTATCTCCAGTGGCAAAAAAATACGATGCTTTGGGTCTGAACCAGTTAATGTCGTAGGAGATTTCGACGGCTGCCTGAGCTGCAAGGATGTCGACCTTTCGTCCTGCAATCGCGTTGTGAGACTCCTCTCCAAAGACGCCATAGAGTGAATGTGTCAGATTCCAGCGTCCGATATGCCCGTCTCCGTTGAGTCCGAGATAGGTTGAGCGAATAGACTTGGATCTCAAATCGCCGATGGAAGCGGGTCTGACCAAGAAGCCATTTGAATTAAAGCGTTGATTGGTCTCACCGTGATCTTGTCGATGCAGCAAAACAGCTTGAAGACTGTGACCAAGCACGATTGCATCCTGAAAATACACATTCGCCACATAAACATCTTCACGCCGATCATCGTGAATAATGTTAAGGCCTGAATTGGTGTTTTTTTCGAGGCGCCTAAAGTATGCCAGATTGTACTGAAATCGATTGTTGTCCGCACTTCCAAAAAATCGAAGGCCCGGCTCATGGGAGATAAACAAAAATCCTCGAAAATCAGCATTGAAGGGCTGAATGCCCAGACGAGAGCTGATGAAATCATAGCGAGCGGAGATGTCAGCGAGATGATAGTCTACAAAGAGCTCTTGAACGCCCAGATAATGATCCCATCGACTGAGCTTTCGCTCTGGGTTGATATTTAAAACGCCCGTTTCTTGAGCCTGCGCATAGTTCAAGTTAAAGGCCGGAGAAAATCGAAGCTCAAAGTTGGGGGGCTTAAATGTTGTGTTCCCTTGAATTAAGGCCAACGAGGCTTGAAGGATTTGAGCGCCGCCCATAATCCGTCCATCTCCTAAGAGATCAAGTGAGTTTGAGTTTTCGGTTGAGACTCCTCCAACGGGCACAGGAATATTCAAAACTTCCGCGGCTGTTGTGGAGGTGAGTCCAATCTCAAGAAACCACGGATTTCTCATGCTGCCAAAGAGGGGAAGATCGCCCTTGAGAATATTTGTGCGATAAGGATTCAGGAGGTTGTCTTTGACAAAAGGCTTCCAACGATTGGGAATTGTCTGAAACTCATCTTGGTTTTTTTGCAGATCAAAGCTGTCCTGAATCTCCTGTTTTTTTTGTGGCGAAGGCCGTGACAAGGGTTGGGCGGAAGTCTCGCCCATCAGCACGAGAAGAGCCAAAGAGACTCGAGTGAAATCAAAGATTCGTGCAGACATTTTGAATCAATTCCCCTCGAAATGGACTTTCTGGACAGCTGATAAATCTTAGTCGTAGGCGACGATCGATGAGACGCTCTTGATCAGCGCGAAGACTTCGTGCCGGCAAAAATCCAAGAGTGGAATCGCCAATAGCTGTGTGATCGGCCTCATCAAGACCCAATCGACTAGCACCGTAAAACGCAATCAAATCATCTTGATCAATACCATCGCCACTCACTCCGATTCCACCAATCAAAGTGCCTCCTCGATAGAGGGGAACCCCTCCTGGAAAAATCTGAATCCCATTGCCATAGCGAGGTGATCCACAGTCATCTGGAAAGTTGACAGAGGCTCCACCCGGAAGAGCATTCAGGAGGTTCACCTCGATCAAATCAAACTGAAGTCCTGTATTAAACGGGCTCCATGAGTCGGAGCCGGAGTCTGATGCTGGAAATGGAAGTGACAGAGGGCCATTCGATTGTTGGGAAATTCCATCGGGTAGAAAAGGTCTCGCCAAATTTCCCACAGCTCGAGCGCTGATTGCGAGCTCTGAGGTCAGCGCCTTGTCGCCAAGGACAGCGCGAGTTTGCGAGACTAAATCTGTGTGTCCCTGAGCCGTCAAAAAACTTCCCGAGTCACTCGCTGAGAACAGCGAGGCTGTGCGAGCCTTTTGAAGCGCGACATCGATACCAAAGACAGGAGCGTCAGACGTTCGAGTAAATCCCAAAGGATTACCGAGATGGTCGACCACCCAGATGTTCACTTCGGCTGGAGAGCTCAAAGGTCGGCGAATCGCAGCACGAGTGCGTCGAGCCACTCGGATTGCTGAATCAAGGAGTGCCTCAACTTCTACGCTCGTTAGTTCAGCGCCGCCCAGTGCCGCACCATTTTGAGACGGGAAGCGATTGACGCCGACATCATTCACCAGAATCTGAGATGGGCCTTCGGCTCGAGTCGTTAGCAAAACACCTGAAGCCGCAGTCCCAAACTCAGCGCCTGCTTTGATATTTCCATCAAAATACTCGGGCAAAGCTATAAGAAGGGCTGGATCATGAGCGGCACTTGAAGTGATGGGGCTGAGATCAGTATAAAGAAGGTCTGAGTATCGAAGACTTTTTCCCAGATTGATATTTGAGGCGACTCGCATTGAAGGAGCTTCAAAGCCAACACTGCCCATCAGGGCCACTCGCTCCTCAATTTGATCATCGAAATCAAATACATTTCGATCGAGTGTGTATGTGCCATTGATTTCCACTCCAAGACCACCCACAACATCACCTTCCTGGTAGAGGGGAATGCCTCCTGGATCCGCCGCAAGGCCAAGTGGCAGAGAACGAGGACCGATAAGTCCTGCAAACGAAGGTTTGGAAATCGCTGCGCGTCCGTCAGTGAATGAGGCAAGACGTACATTGAGGTCGCTACAGGGTAGTTGAGAAAACTGAACGCCAAAGAGCGGACCCGCAGGCGCTCTCGCCTCTCCCGGATTAAAGTTTTCTTGGATAATCTGGCTTGCGGTTCGAGTACTAAAGGCCTGCCCCTGACTACTCAAAAAAGCTCCGGTTCCTGCCTTGGAAATCGCTGCCAGAGTTGAGGGCACACTTTGAGCTTCGAGACCGCCCTGAGCTGAAATCTGTCCGTCAATCGTGACGTTTGCGGCAGCGCCT
>CAZZLQ010000022.1:0-34321 GCA_964655245.1 uncultured Bacteriovoracaceae bacterium
TCGTTATCCGAGCAGTTTGATCCTATTGAAGCACAACCAGCCAAGAGTATTCGATTGATCGAAGAGCTCAAGACGGATTTGAGCTTGAAAAACTTTGATTTCAAAACTCCCCTCACCAAAGCTCTGATCGATCCCATCGCACTTAGTTTTTACAAAGTTCCTCCTCATGAGTTTGATCCGTCGCTTCGACAACCGCACTTCGAAGAGTTTCAAAGTGAGTTTAAAGCGCGCGTTGCGGGACTCGATCCTGTGCGTGATGCTATTTTTCAGAATTATCGTCGAGCGTTGACGGGAACAGCTGAGCCCAACAAGCCACGAGGTCGTGTTTTGCTTTCAGGTCCTCGAGGGCTTGGAAAGTCGACAATTCCAGCTGCCTTTGCACAAGCGGCAGGTCTTCCATACAAAAAGGTCAAGATGAGTGAGTACGGACCCACATCACACAGGAGTGTGGATGATTTGCTTCGAGAGATTTTTTCGCTTATTCGATCAAACCCTTTTGCTGTGATTAACTTTGATGAGTTTGAGAAAGCTCGATTGGATATTCAACAGGGGCTTTTGGATTTTCTCGAAAACGCTCGAATCTCGGTTCCCACCAAGCGATCTGGTGACGGAGCTTCAGGACAGTTTGTTACGGCCAATACTCGAGGCCTTTCGGTGTTTCTCACGACCAACGCGGGTAAAGACTATATCAATCAAACGGCCCCTGAGGATTTCAAGCAAGAAGACTTTGAGGAGGCGTTGATCGAAGATGGAATTTCTGAGTTCGTACTCGATCGTCTTTCCGGAAACATTTGGCCAGTCTTCCCTCCCAAAAATCCTGCTGAGTTTAAGAATGTTCTGCGACCGAACCTTAAGAGGATTTTGAATGAGTTTTCGGCGAATGACCGAGTGGTTTACTCACTGGCAGATGAGGAAGCATTTTTGGATCGGGTGACAGCAGAGTTTTTCACATCAGAAGCGAGCTTCCGCCCCGCCGTCACGCATATGTCTAATCAAGTGGGAGATGCGATTTCTGATCTCAAATTCCAAAACCCACATCTGCCAAGCCCTTGTGTGCTTCAGTTGAAGGCAATCAAAAAAGTGCCCTAGTCTCGTTTTGAATCTTATCTTTCCTGCTCTGTGATTTTCCGAATGTAGCCTGCGAAGTCGGCATCCTCACCTTCAAGAAGCGTCGGTAGAGCTGTTCGAAAATCCGTGCGCCGGCACCAAAAGCGAATGTAGTCATCCCATGTGGCCCACATTCGAGCGGTCTTCTTGGTCATCCGTTCCTCGTAAACCAAAAGATACGCTCTCTCAAAGAGTGAGATCAGCAGATCAAAGATAATCATCTTTCGTTCGCGCTGTTCTTGATTAAGCTCTGAGTCTGGGACGGAGCCTGACATCAGTCGAAGATCTGCGTTCTCGAGAAGAATCTTTGAAAACTCAGCATACTCATCGGTCAGGCGCTGGAAGATTTCTTCATCTTCATTTTCTCGCTCTTTGCTCTGTTCCCAGATGAAAATCCCAATGGCAAAGGGGAGACCGACGACGGTAACGACGTAGCTTGCAATTTCCCAGAAAGCTCCGTTCATCAGAAGATCAAATGGCATTTCTCTATTTTACCGGCACTTGAGCTGTTGATGCGGTGCATTTCTTTGTCAGTGAGGCAGCAGACGGTGTACTGGGGCGTTTATGGTCTAACGTAGACTTGCCGTCTCACGAACGAAGTCGTTGACCAGGCTCTCAAACGTCTGTTCCCGAGAATAGAAAAATCGAGCGGAAGATCCGAGATCGGATTGGTAAAACAAAACGATTCGCTCCAGAACCGGCAGAATCAACCTCCAATGAGAATGATCGAGCTCTGGTTTTGGAAATCCCCGTCCCCTGATGGCCTCCATAAGATGAGGGAGAGAGCCGTGAGAAGTCTCAAGCCATTCAGAAGTCGTCCAGCCGGAATGCGGTTCTATACCTCTCAGTTTGGGATTCATGAGTTGGATGTAGCCGCCAAGTGTTTTTGAATTAGCCCATTGAGTACCCTCAAAGTTGTCATGAAAGAGTTGCTCGGAGATGGTCAATGGGCTTGAGGGAGGAATCTTTTTGATTTCTCGATAAAGCTCCTCAATCTCGAGAAATCTCACACTCAAAATCAAAAACTTTCTTCGGGTCTCATCCATGAGATCGGGTAAGTGAAAGAAAATCGCATGCAGATCATCAATGGGAACCGAACCCTTGAGAATCGAAACTGCAAAGTCTTTAGAGGGAAGAAAACTGCCACTCCAGTGAAGGCTGCCCATTTTGGGAATATAAACCTCCATCGGGAATCCAGCCCTTCGCATGGCCTTTCGAAAACGAGAGCCCACTTGAAACAGACTGATAGGATCCTGAAGCTCGCCCGTCTTGCTCAGAAGTCCCAGCTCCTTCCATCCTCTCCAATAGTGTTCGGCCGCAGATAAGTGACTTTGTGCAGAGGCGTTTGTTCGAAACAAATGGAGCCCGTTCTTCTCAGCATTTGGTTTTGAGATTTCGAACAAAAACTCAAGCCAAGCATCCTTGAGATGAATCGCAGGACATTGAGAGCCTGTCACGCCGGTGAGGCAAATAGGAAACCGCGACGCCCATTGGTGCATCGTCATCAGGCTGTTCTTGCCATAAACAGCGAGAAGACCGTCTTGATATTGAGAGGGAGTCATGGCTTGAAGAAGTTTTGAGCAAGGCTTTGAGGCCATGACGCCAGCAGGGCTGATGTTGACTAGGCTGAACAGAACAAAACAGAGTATGCGCCCCACCCTCTCGTGATGGCGCAAATTGGAGATTTGAGCAAGTTTTAGCAAGGCGCCTCCCCACACTGTCGGCGGAGGGCCCTTAGATCGCTCCGCATCCCTTGGTTGAATCGGGCAAAAATGCCTTGGGCCTTTGCTTAGAATCCCTTTAACCGCGAGTTATACCTGGTATAGAGCTTGCGGACTCTCTGCTCAGCAGGGTTGAGAACTCATGGAGTTCGACGATGAAGAATGTCACAACGATTGCCCTGTCTTTGGTTTTTTTGATCACCTTGACAAGTTGCGGTTCTGATCCTGAATCAGAGGGGTCGAGGGTGATTATTCCCCCGCCCTCTGCCAATGAACTCTCAGGTCCTCTATTGATTATCGGAAGTCCCTCCGTGACCTCAGTCAACTCAACCGGGACCGTGACTTTTACTGTCACCTACTCGGGAGCGGCCTCGGTGACGCTGGCTGTTGCTGATGTGTCTTTGAATGCCACAGGAACTGCCACTTGCACGATTGGCGTCAGTGGCTCGGGGGTGTTGAGCCGCACCATCACTCTTTCAGCATGTTTGGGTTCGGGAACGGTGAGTCTTTCTTTAGCTTACGGAACGGCCTCCACCAGCTCGGGCACTCGCTCCTCAGCATTTGGACCAAGTCAAACTGTTGTCGTTGACAATACGGTCACTCCATTTGATCTGAAGCGAGGTGACATCAATCGCGATGGTATCCCTGATTTTATTCTTAGAGGAGGCACTGGGGTGGGTCTCTATGCCATGCTGATGAATTCAAATCTGCAAACATCGCTCAGCGATGTTTTGCCCATTGACTCAACCATTGCTGCCAACTGGGTTGTTGTGGGGGTTCATGATTTTGATAACGATTTTTATACTGATGTTTTGCTTTTTAACAACATCGCCTCAGATCGCAGCTTAAAAGTTCTCAAGCTCGGGGGAGCTTCGGGCCGAACAGTTCTGTCTGAAGTCAACCTGATGCAGGACGGATCAACGATGAAGTTGCCGATTGATCTTGAAATCAAAGGCGTTGCCAAGCTTGATGCCGATGAAGATGTGGATTTGATTCTCCGAAAGACCGATGGGCAGATCATTGCTTATGAAATGAATGGGCTTAGTTTTCAAGCATCACATGTTGTCAGTGCGGAACTGCCAGTGAACTATGATGTGAAGGCAGTTCATGAGACGCTCACGCCACAAAAGACGGACTTGATCTTTCAGCACACGACGGGGGCCGTCGCAGCGGATGTTGTGCGCTGGAGACTTGATAAGTTCACCAAGATTCAAGCCGAATCTCCTACGATTCTTGCGGTTGAAACCAACGCCGCCTTGGGTTTTGCTCCACCGTGGCAGTTTATGGCAGCGAGAAGATTTGTTGGAGATGTTGAGCCCAGCTTGATTGCGGTCAATACCAACACAGGACAGATGCGACGATACATGTTCGAAGATAAATACTATGTGGGCTTAGAATCTCTTTCGTTTGTCCTAGGTACAGCCTGGGATCTTGCCTCTGATTAGGGGGGTTTGTTTCCCCGTCTCACTGACAACTTTTGGCTGTCCACTTGAATGGGGACAATGGCCACCCCCTAAAACTCCCTTAAAACCTCTGTAAACAGGGCATGGAGACTGCAGTGTTCGCTGTCAGCAGGAGGTTTCTATGACTTTGAAGTTGTCGTTTAAGCAGATGGGATCAATGATTGGACTGACAGTGAGCATGGCCATGTCCGCGTGCTCTGATGAAGCACTCCAAATTGTGGATCCGGATCCGGTACCCCCAGTCATTGAGCCAACAGTTGCTCAATTGAGTATTGATAGTCCTGCTAAAGATCAGCGGTTTAAGAACAGGGTCGAAGTGACAGGAAGCTGCAATGTGGAGGGCGCTCGCGTTCATCTCGAAGGTCAAGGCATTGCATCAGCTCTTAGCACAAAGTGTTTGAATGGTCGTTTTGCCGTCGCTGCTGAGCTCTCTGGGGTTGATGGGGTCATTCAATACTCTGTGATCATGAATGAAGTTACGGCTTCCTCTTCCTTGATTCGCGATACGCAAGTAACGCCGTTCGCGTTGCAAAGTCCGCTTTCCGCGGGGAGTTATCGAGATGAGGTTATTCTGAGTCTTGATTGCGAGAAAGACTCTGAGATTTCTATCAATGCTGGAGAGGGAGTTGAGATTGCCTCTTCAGGAGAGTGCGGAGATGACGGGCACTTCAATCTGACGGGACGTCTTATCGGTGCCGATGGTCCTCGCGAAATCCGTGCCAATGCGATGGATGATCTAGGAAATGAGGCGGAGGTCTCTGTCTCTTTCTTCAAAGACTCTCTCGCTCCTGCGTTGACTGTTGCATCATGGAATCAAATCTTTTGGCTGGAGGCTCGAGTTTCCGGAACCTGCGAACGAGGGCTACCGGTCAAGATTACGAGCGCTTATCTCAATCAAAACATCTCAGATGTCGAGTGTGTCGATGGCGTTTTCGAAAAAGTCCTGAGTCTTCAGGAGGGTCCTGATGGAGTGAAAAGATTTGAATTCTTTCAAGTCGACTCAGCGGGTAATAGAACTTCGGCATTTGCCGACATTATCCGAGATACCACCAGGCCCGTCCTTTACTTTGGAGGGGAATCCTACGATCCGCGCATTCGCGCACTGCCGCCTCTTGAAGTTCGCACTGGAACAGCGCTCAATAGCGTTGATTTTGGAGTTCGAGTGATTGATGACATTGACGGTGATCTGACTCATCGAATTCGAATCACAAATGTTGTCCAGCGAGTTCCTGGTTATTTACCAAGTAGCCTTCCCTACCAAATCGGCTTTCTACCACAGGATCTAGCACTCTCTGGGGATTTTGAGATTGCCTTCGAAGTTGCGGATGCGCGGGGATTAACGGAATCCTTTCGAAGGACTCTTCGAGTTCTTCCAATTGATATCGCTTCGGTGGAGGAGTTCTTAGCCATTCGCTCCAATCGATCTTATCGTCTTGTCGCTGATCTCGATCTCAGTGAGCTGGCGCAGTATCAACCCCTGGATTATCGCTACGGCCGACTGGATGGAAACAATCATACCATTCGAAACTTGTCTGTCTCCGGAGATCGAGTGGGACTCTTTCGGGAGATCGACTCTACCGTCATTCAAGACCTGAATCTTGAGGGATTCTCAGTCGAAGCCACACAGGCCGGAGGTGCTTTGGCTGCGAGGGGGAATGGCATAGTGAGAGGGCTTCAGGTTTCAAACTTTTCTGGCCGTCTGAGTCTAGTTCGGATGGATGATGATGCCGGAATGGGTGCAGTGATTGGCGCCGGGTTTTCAGATCTCGTGAATGTTCAGGCATCGGGTATCATTCAGGGAACATTTCAGGGTGAGTATTTAGACCTCAGAGGTGACCGCGCCTTGGGCCTAGGTGGTCTTGTGGGTCGAGGGGGAGTTTATATGCGGGACGTCAGTTTCAACGGTCAAATCGCAGGGCAATACTTCACTGTGGGCGGACTTGTTGGGCGAACAGGGGGCCGTGTGATCATTTCGAATGCACGAACTTCTGGCGCCTTTACAGGACTCGAGGTGGGTGGATTGGTTGGAGAGGCCCTTTTTCTCACTGACGTTCATATCAATAACTCATTCACGAATTCATCGCTGTTTGGATCTCGGGTTACTGGTGGCCTTTTGGGAGGAGTCGGTCTTGTCCGTCCCGACGCAGGGTTGTTACAGATTCGGAGCAGTGTCATCGAAGCGACGTTTCCTGGAGGCGACGGGAATCAGATCGGAGGTGTGATCGGCTTGCTCGGGACTAACCAGATGAGAGTCTATGGGACCCGATGGACAGCTCGCCCACCGGCTCTTCCCTTTGGAGCGCATAGCAGTTGTCAGGCTGAATGTTTTTTTCCGTAAACCAAGAAATGGCTGTCAGCGGTCCTCTCTCATCTCAAAGGGCTCAATCGCCTCAGAGCGCATGAGCCAAGTGGTTTGAGCGAATGAGGCTCGAGAGTCATTTGGAGAAAAGGTCTTCAGCTGAATCTCGCGATACCGAACATAACGACCCGAAGAGTTCATGCTGTATCCATAGAAAAGTTCAGACGGCGCGGAAGTGCCTTGAGCGACAAGCGGAAGATGGCTTGTTTTAACCAGGCCGCATCCGATTCCCAGGACCGCTTTCCAGGAGCCAAAGATTTCAATGCCCAGTTCTGAATATTTTTGGACTGTGAGGGTCCTTGGAAACTCTTGATGAATAATCGACTCCATTTGGTTTTGAACCTCGCGAGATTGATTGGCGCTATCCAGATAGAAATGTTCCTGAAGTCGAGCGATTCCAAAACTCTTCTCAAGGCGGCTAAACGTTTTGAGAAATTTCTCAAGGTTAGATCGATCTCGCCCCAGCGAAGCCACTGCTTTCATTTTACTTTCGGGACTGAATGCAAAAAGACCAATTCTCGGAATCTGGGAAGAGCCCGTAATCGACCAAAACCAAAGCGCCCCGACTTCCTTCCCTCCGCCAAGATTGATGGTGCCAGTGTATTTTGTTTCTTCAAGCGTGAGGTCACTCTTTTCCTCGCGTTTCAACGATTGAATGGTTTGGATTGCTGGAATCCCCTTAATTTCAAGATCGATGATTTCAAGATTGCTTGGTTTGGTGCCCCTCCATTTGACAGTGACTGAGTGCTGGTGAGGAATAAAATCCTCGCGTCGTTTGACGCGCTCAAATTCAATGTGACCATCAAATCGTAACTTTAACGTTCCCGCCCGTCTCTCTCCGACGACTGGAAAAATCCTTTCAGTCGGAGGCTCAGCGTATCGTGCGGGAAGCACAAAGTATCCCACCACATACGAGATCGCATCGGAGGGGCGCTCAAGAATGATCTCCGAGTAGATTTTTCGCTGGAGTAGATCATAGGTCGGATACTCCATTTCCTTGAGGTGAATCAAAGCGGAGGTTTCCTGATGACTGTTCGATTCAGTCACGACCGCAGAGAATACAAGATCATGGGGACGGCCCAACATGTCTTCGTTTGGCTGATTCAGTCCTAGAACAAAAAGCAGTGTTAAATTCAACATGTCACACCGTCCCCGAATGGTTAGTTACAAATGGTAGAACCGTGCTCGCAGTTATTGGAGCCGTCCACTCGACAAGAAGCATTCGTCATGACTGTGTCACAGTGAGGCGTTCCTGAAGAGTCTTTGCAGCATCGACTGTTGGTGGGAGGTATGCAGTGAGTGGATTTTCTAAGGCTTACGGCGTTCTCCAGAATGTCGGATGCCAAGTCGAATTGAGGATCTTGAGTATCCCAATTCAGCTTGTGGCCGTGATTGGGGTATGCCACCGCGGTGATGATATCTGAGTAAAAACAGGGATTGCTGATTGCGCGATTTCGAGCAGTCGCCGATTGACTGAAAAGAGTTTGAAACTGTGTGTAGGCTTCGACAACATCCGCGGGCGTTGAGAAATCCTGAGCGGACGCCTCGGGAACGAAGAAGTTGTTGACCTTGCTTGAAACGCTCGAGGTTTCTTTGATGCTCATGAGCTCAAAAGCTTCGAGGGTGATTTCTTGAGAGTTGGATCCGATAATGACTTTTCCGCTCTGAGCGTAGATGCTCGAGCTCAGACCTAAGCTCATTAAAGTGTAAAATAAGTTTTTCATTCTATGACTCCTTTGTTGGTTTTCGGCGCATGGCCGCTCTTTCGAGACCGCGTCATTATCAAATACTGAAATGAAAAAGCAATTTTTCCATACGAAAAAAGGGATCAGACGTTTGTGATGATTGATTTTGTGAATGTCCACTTGAATGGGGACAAAGACTCTGAGTGAAATTTGCGGCTGCGAACATTCGGAATAGCATCACTTGATCCACCAGCTCGAGGTGGACAGAGAAGGCAAGCTCTCCTGTATGGATATTCAGTTAGAAAAATACTGAGGCAGTGAAGGCTCATCGCCGAGTTTGAGTTGTGTCTCCAGGTTTTGAATGTTCCGCTCCAGGCTTGAGTAGAGCGAAGTCCAGTCTATTTGATCAGGACTCTGAGAGTAAGGTGTTGTTGAAATCAGACGGTTGAATTCGCCACCAAACAAAGTTGTTTCGGCTCCAACACCACATCCAAAGCTAGCTCGATCAAATCGAGATGCTGTGATGAGAGTCAGGTGCGAAACAGATTGAAGCGTTTGGTCTTGAAACTTGGGCACGGGGCTCTCAAGAAATCCCCCAGAGAAACAGCTCTGGAGAATCACAATCTTTTCAGTCTGCTCAAATCCCTTTTCGCTCAAGACTGTCTTAAGAACCTCCGGGCTAAAGTAATAGTGATCTTTGTTTTCCTGGCCGGATGCAATCGACTCATCCACCTTATATCGGTTGAAAGGATCCCCATTGACTGAGCCATCATAGACAAGCCAGTACTGATCCAAATGAGGATATCTTTGGAGCGCTCGAGAATAGAGCTCCTCCGAATCCTTAGCGTCCAGGATCTGGCTGGCCAGAGACATCGGTGGTGCCCCGTGCGAGCTTGAGTAGAAGTAAACAAAGTCTGGTTTACGAATCGATGCTAGAAAGAGAGCATATCGAATAACTCGAGCGTTGGCGGCAAAACAATTGGAAAGTTCATCGGACAATCTTCGATACTGTTTCAGGTCGCGGTACATTGCCGAAAGAGTCGGCCTAACATAGAAGCAGGCGATCTCATCAGAAGAAAAACCCAAACCCATCCAATGTCTGCGCTGATCGATAACTTCTTGAGCAAAGTTTGCTGAGTCGCTTCCCCCGGCCACAAGAAAGATTTTTTCTTTGCCTGTGAGTGTCTCGATGGATCGGACCTGTAATTGATCTCTCTCCGCCATAAGTCTTGAAAAGTCCGACTTCGGGCTTATTGGCTCGAATGTGAACTCGGGAGGCCGTGGCTCATTCGTCGAAGAGCCACAGCCCGAGCCTAGAAAACAAATCCCAATCATTGCAACGAGAGAAAGACTCCGCATGCCGCTCTCTCTAGTAGCGAACGACTGATCCCGCAAGGGGGGAAGAGGAAAAATCTGAAGATCGACTGTCCACCAAAAAGGCGACGTGAGAGTGGCTCTCCTCAAGCGTTACTACCTCCGAGGGCTCAATCCCCCAACTTGGTTTTTGATTGTCGACCCATTCAAAAGTTTCATCGACCATTTTGAAATAGAGTTCGGCACCGACTTTGGCTCCATAAATCACCGCCTCTAAATCTTCTTCGTTTTGCACAGCGACTTCGAGGTACTCCGCCATGAGTTTATTGTGAGCGATGTCCACGGTGGCATGCTCTTGAATGAACGTCATTGCAGACTCGGGAATGCCCTTGGCCTTGAGCATCTCCATATATCTATTGCCGGAATTGGTGGGCATCGCTTCGAGATGAAAGATGAATCCCAAGTAGGTCATGGGATTCAATTGATGGATCGCCCAATAGGGAAAGGCAATACAGGCGGCGACTGAAGGGATTGGCTTTTGGTGTCTCATCTTTGAGACGTCAACTCCCAAGGCTTTGAGATCATCAAGGACGAGATCATCATGTCCGACCTCACTGACTGCGTGCTTGAGGTACATCTTGATGATATCTCGCTGAGCTCCTCGAAACTTGGAGGTCGAAAGAGCTTGGAGCGAGGGGTTTTCGCGGACCTGCAGATAAATCTGCTGCATCATTCCGATATAATGATCTTTGGTGAAATCTCCCGAAGCCATTCGTTGAATAGCTTTGGATTTAATGTTTGCCTCCATGAATTTTTCGAACCAGGCTTTTCGAACGATTTCATATTTTGTAGGTGTTTTCATATTTGGTGTCCTTTCTTGTTGAGTTGTTTGGGTGATCTTGTGATCCACATGCCCTAGAGATAAGGGCTTGCTTTCATAAAGAGCACTGACGTCGTCTGACATCGCCTGACACTCCTAGAGCCCCCCTTTTCTATAGTCCTTTAGGGGCATTACAGCCCTTCTCAATGTCAGTCTGTGTCAGAGAGTGTCAGCTGAGTTTCAATCTGGTGTTCAGTAATTCTGGCTTCGAAAGGAGTCAGTCATGATTCAAGTAAGACAACTCAAAAGCGAAGCCGAAAGAGCACAAGCCTTTCACCTGCGATATCAAGTCTATATTGAGGAAATGAAACGTGGGACCAAGGCCCCCGATCATTCGAGAAAGATGGTTCTCGATGAGATGGATGAGAGTGGATTGATCTTTGGAGCTTTTGAAGATGATCGATTGGTGGGAACGAGCCGAGTCAACATTGTGGGAGAAGGTCCCATTGATCATGAGGATCTCTATGAGATTGAGGAGTTTTCCCAATTCTGTTTTGGCAAGATCGCGATTGCGGGAAAGCTAATCGTCGATCCTGAGTATCGAGGGACTCACGTCTGCGTCGCTCTCATGAAAGCAATGTTTGTTTTCGGTCAAACACGAAATGTTGAGGTCTGGTTGCTTGACTGCAATAAGCCGCTCGATCGGTTGTACTCAAGAGTGGGCTTTGTTCCCTACCGAACTGCAGATCACCCCGAGTACGGCAATGTGATCTGCATGATGATGTTTCCCAATGATCGAGAGCACCATGAGAAGGTGGGATCCCCGCTGAGTGATTTGATTCAGCGAGATCAACGGGACGCTCTTCTTGTTGCTTAAAAATACAGTCATTTCAATGGATTAGATTGTGGGTCGGTCAGCTCAATCCCAGGCTGTATAATAGTGCTTGGGGGATTTGGTGCTTACCGACGAGTCAACGGAAGAGAAGCTTCGTCTTCAGCGGACGCATTTTAGCTGTCGAGTCTATCGGCCCTATCTTGTTTATCTGCGGCGCCATCATCCTGAGATTGATCTCGAAGATCTTGTTCGAAGCTGTGGACTTTCCCTTCGATACCTCGAGCAGGAAGAGAGGTTTGTTTCAACAATCTTTGATGCACGATTCACCAAAGCTTGCATTGAAAAAACGGGTAACCCAAAGCTCTGCTTTGAGGTTGGAGCTCAGTCTCTCAGTGAAGAAGTTCTCGGAAAGTTTGTGAACCTTTTGGTGACGAATACTCTTTCCACAGCGGGTCTTTTCTCAAAGCTTAGCGCACTGACCGCGGTGTACTCCAAGGTAACGCGTGTGGATCAGCTCAAGGAAATGGGGCCCAACGGAGAGCTTGTCTTTAACTTCTCTCCCGTTATCGATGGCCTTCACCCGGATGAACTGCAAGCGCTCGCCGATAACTGGGATAATATCGTAGCTAATACGATGGGTCACTACGCCTCGATTCCAGCGAGCCAAGGATTTAGACCTGCCGATGTCCGAGTGATGCGCATCGGTGAGCTCTCATCAATTCCCATTTATAAAATCCTTATCGCCTATGAGGGGGGGAACTGGCTGGGTTCATGGATTCCCCTATTGGTGGCAAGCCTTCTGACATTTGGAGTTGTTTGGCTTGGCAGTTATGCCAATATTCTTGCTGATTTTGGTTTCGCAGGTTTGATCGCGGGACTCATCGTTAGTATCTGGATCGCTGCTGGACATCGCCAATTCAGAACACTCAAGGAGAAGTTTGACAGTGCCATCAAGGCTGCTGATCTCAGCAGTCGCGCTCACGCTGAAGCTCTCAAAGCGAATGAACAAGTTTTGAAGCTCGCCAGTGTTTACAAACGCTTTGTGCCTGAAAAAGTTCTTCAAGAGTTGGGCGTTTCCAATCTTGCTTCTCTGAAGCACGGAGACAGTCACCGAGGAACTTATGCTGTTGCATTTATCGATATTCGAGGCTTTTCCCGGCTTGCAGAACTGGCGCCCGCAGACTTGGTCTTTCGAACTCTCAATGTCTACCTCGGAGCCATTGCCCCCATCATTGAGGCTCATAAGGGATGGATTGACAACATCATGGGTGATGGCGTTTTTGCGATTTTTCCAGAGGGGGCTCATTCAGCGTATCGCTGCTCCTCAGAGATTTTGCACCATGTGGAAGATATGCAGGGCGGTGGTCTCTTTGGTTCCTTTGAGCTCAAGATCGGTGTTGGGATCTCACAGGGGGATATGATCTTGGGGACTTTGGGATATTCAGAGAGAATGCAAGCCACGGTGATTTCTGACACTGTGAACCTGGCTGCGAGATTCGAAAAGATGGCCAAACATTTGGGCTGCGCCTTAGTCGTCGATGAGCCCACATTTCTTCTCTTGGGTACAGAAATGAAGGCTGGCTTTGAGGATCTGGGAACCCATCTGATTGAGGGCAGATCACAGCCCGTGACTCTCTACGGTGTTAAAAACGATCGACTGTCCGCACTGCGACCTACCTTCAAAAAATTGGGAAGATCTTCTTAGATCGCGCCCCTAAAGCGGGACATCTGCTGGACATCAAGTGCAACCTAAGTCCCTGATATTGCTAATAGACTGAATGGCCTACCCGTTGCATAACAGTCACTGAATGGCTCCCCTCTCCGAAGGCCCGGTTAAGTCCATCAGCGCTGTTGAGGCGCGGCGAATGAGTCCGAGTCTGCTTTTGCAAACAGATTTGATTGATCGTTTTATCAAGCGATCGAATGAGGGGCGTATTGTGAGCTTGCTTCAAGCTCCACCGCATTGCGGAAAAACCAGCTTTCTTAAGCAGACATTTCGTGCCCTCGAAGATCTTGGAAAAAATGCTCTCTGGATTGATGTACGATCAGAAAGGGTCTCTCCATCCGATTTTGTAAAGCTGATTGCTCAGATTTTGGGCGTTCGATCCAAGGCTCCAGAATATTCTGATATTGCCAAACATCTTGAGAGTAAGGACTTGATTCTTTTGATTGATAATCTTGATCGAGTCGATGAGCCTTCGCCTTTTTATCAAGCTCTCAAGGATTTCTCTTCGGCTCTTCGAGTTATTGCCACGGTTAATCGAATTCCCAAGATTCCGACTGATCTTGCGTTTGAGGTCTCATGTTGGTCCTATACGGGCCTTTCCAAATCGGAAGTGAGCCAGCTTTTTGAGAAGCATTTTCCAGACAGACACCTCACGATTGAAGATCTTTGGAAAGCTTCGCGTGGCAACTCCTATCTCCTGCGATTGCTTCTGCAATCTGGCTCTCATGAGAGCTCCCTCACAAAGTACTGGAACGAGCTATTGCCGACTCTCTCGGATGATCTCCTTCGGGTTTTGCAAAAGACGAGTTTGTGTGAAAGCCGTCGTCCGGATTCAGAATCGTTCTTTTTGAGTCAGATGGAGAGGTCTGATCTCACATTCTTGGAACAGACAGCCATTGTCGACTCGATAGACCCTAGTGTGTTGGCTGGATATCGCCTCAACGCCGCAGCAAAGATTTGGATTCAGAGTCTCGTTGGGGATGGTGATCACCGAAGCCATCTTCGCGAAGAAATGGCTAAAGATCTCGCCGCAGAATCTGATCTCTCTTTGCGCGAAGAGTTTTGCTGGCAGCTTCAACGGCTTGATCGAAAGATCGAGGCCATCAAAGAGCTTGAAACACTTCTTCCTGTTCTTTATCAGAATTTTCGTTTTCAAACAGGGGCGGGAATTTCGCAAGATCTTTGGAAGAGTCTGAATGTCGAGGCCTGGAACTGGCGCCGGCTCTGTTTGCTAGAGCCGGAGACCTCACTCGAGGAACTCAGAGATATTCAGAAGTCATTTTCCTCGGAGACATCTGATGAAGTGAGAGCGGATTGGGCGGCGAGTGAACTCTGGATTGTGACTCGGCTCAATCGTTGGGATGAGTTTGAAGCGCTTTTGGTCCACAACCATAGTTTGCTTATGAAGTTTCCAAGACCTCGATGCCTCATTCAAGCCTGTCTCAGCAGTCGAAAGCGAATTTTGGAAAGCGATCTTCCTGAGGCTCTTCAGCTTGCCAAGTCAGCCTTTGAAACTTGCCTGAGCGAGGGTTTGGATGATCGAACAACTCTCAGCTGTCTCTCGGAAATCCTCAATGCTGCACTCGATTTGGGTGACGATGAGGAATCCAAGCGATGTGCCAAGATCTATCAAGAACTTCTTCGCACAAGAAAGCTGAAGAGTGATGGAACCAATTTCGTGAATCAGATTACAAGTCTCTACAATCGATTGGGGCATTTTCCGCAGACTCTGCAGCATACCCTTGTTCTCAATCAAGTCGATCCCTCGGAGCTTAACGCTTTTACGGCATTTCAGTTTAGTGCCATCAAAAGCCAGTCGCTCTTTCTTCAGGGAAAAGCTCGGCAGGCTGATCAGATCTTCCAAAAGGAAAAGGGCGATCTTCTGAAGGGAGACATCTCAGAGTTTATTTTTTCCTGTTATTGGCGAAGTCTTCCTTTTCGCCTTTCAGTAGGAGCCGTGGTTGAGGTTTTAGATGCGCTTCAGGCGATGTGTCGATCCAAGCGACTTTCGAATGATTATCTCGTTTTGGTCGAAGCATTCCGGAATTGGCTTCAGGCGGTTGCCAATGGAGATCCGACGGATCAGCTGAGTGTTCCAGAGTTTGCTCTAGACTTGGACTGCCTCGAGTTTCTGACTCCCCTCCTTGAGTATCAGTGGATTGATCATCGTAGTTTAAGTATCGACCCACGAATTGAAGAGCGCTTGATGAAGATTCCCGAGAAGCGCTTTCCCTTTGAGCTGAGGAAGATTCAGTCCTACCGACTGATCTTTCAAGTCGCAGAGGGTAAAGAGGTTGATGACGGTCAATTGAAGGATCTCTATGATTATTTTCTCTCACAGGAGATTCATCACTTTGCCTTCAGGATGGCGATCGGTCGGATTCTCAATTCGATCGGAACTCGACAGGTCGATCGAGCCAAGGAGTTGCTTGCGGAGACCAAGACTCTGTTTAGCTTTGTTGAGAGCCCGGAAGATCAAGCGTGGTTGGTTCTGACAGAGGCGCTGCTTCTGAAAGCGCTGGGGCAGCAACAGAAAGCGTTGAGTCTTTGTCAGCTGATCGATCCTCTTTCAGGCGCTGCCAAATCAAGCTGGTATCGCCTCTTTTTAAGTCCAAGTTCAGAGATGCAGCCTTCTCAGGAGAAGGTCCGCTTATCCAAGCGTTGGTCGCTTGATTTGCGATTTCTTCGACTTCTTGATTCAGAGGGAAATGTCTTGGTTCAGGATCGACCTGTTTTGATCAAGCTGCTGCATAGTCTACTTATCGCTTATCCGGGATCCCTTGATAAAGAGTCCATGACAAAGCTTGTATGGCTGGAGAACTACAATCCCCTCGTCCATGATACGAGGGTGTATACCTCCGTTCGCCGATTAAGAGAGACTCTGAACCATCTCTTTGAACTGAAAGAGTCCGTGACAGCCGTCAACGGGATGTATTCGATTTCGAAAGCTCTCCAGGAAAAAATTGAGATTACTGAGTCATAGGCTCGCGACTATTGAGTTGTGTCGATCCTGTTGCGATCTTACCTTTTGTTTCCTGAGTGCTGGGCTCTCGAAATGTTTCGACAAACTCTGTCGGTGACTTAAAGTATCCAGTGATTTTCGTTTTCTGACCTGTTTCATGATCAATGAGAGTGAACGTTGTTAGGGTCTCACTTGACTCAGGCGATAAGACTCCCGCCCCCGCTTCGATGGGAGATATTCCTAAAACAAGAAGCAGGGCCCACAAAGACCAACGAGTTGCCACCATGAATGTTTTCATCGACCACTTCCCCCCACAGTCATGCATGTGAAGCTTTAGAGTACCCTGAGATCAGTCTTTGAGCATCGGCCGCAGAAATTGCAGAGATGTAAATTTTGCAGATCAGTCCTAGCTCCGATGGATAAAGGTGCTTTGGTCGATGCAGAGCTGAACAAGCTCTTTGTTGAGTTTGCCCTGCTCTGCAGAGTCTTTAAGAATCAAAAAGGCTCGATCGGGAGGTACGGATTTCTTGTAGGGTCGATCGGGAGCAGTCAGTGCATCGTAGATGTCGGCGACAGCCATGATTTGGCTCTCAATCGGTATGTCTGAGCCACGAAGTCTGCGAGGATAGCCTGTGCCATCCATCTTTTCATGATGTGATCGAGCGATGTCGGGAACTCGCTTCATCTTGGAGCTCCAAGGAATGCGAGAGAGGAAGTTGTATGTGTGCTCGACATGGCTCTCGATCATGCGCCTTTCCTCTTCGCTCAAGCTTCCTTTTGGAATCGACAAGCGGTTGAATTCTTGTTGCGTCAAAAGAGGTTGATTCTCTCCAAATAGCACAAAGGATTGACGGGCAAACTCAGCGAGTTCAGCGCTGATCTCAGCAGACTGAACGGTCGGTTCATTCGCTTGCAGCAGAGCCTTCACAAATCGATCCATGAGTTCGGCGTGCTCAGGATGGGCTGTTTTGATCAGGCGAGCTCGCATGGAAATCATTTCCATCTCAGCGGCATAAAGCTTTTTCTCTTTTTGAAGAATAGACTCAGGCACTCCAATCTTTCCAAAGTCATGCAAAAGCGATGCGTAGCGAATCTCCTTGAGTGTTGTGTCATTGAATCGAATGCTCCTGAATTCTTTATGGGTAGAATCTGAAACCGATCGAGCCAATGAACAGGTGTAGTCTGCCACTCTCTCGGAGTGGCCAGAGGTGACGGGATCTCGAGATTCGATGGCCACTACTGCGGCTTTGACGAAGCCTTCAAGACTATTCTCAATTTCTTGATAAAGTAGAGAGGTCTCGAGACTCGACGCGATCGAAGTGGAAAGGACTTGCCCCATCTCAATATCATCGTGAGTAAATGTGATATCTCGTTTTGAGTTGATGAGCTGAACAACGCCGACCAGCTCACCGTTTGATTTGATGAGGGGTATCGATAGCGCTGACTTGGTTTGATAGCCTGTTTCTCGATCAAAGGAGTCGTTGAATTTGAAAGTTTCTGTCTCTGCAATGCTTCGTACGTCAGGGACATGAATGATTTTTCGACGGAGGGCGCAAGCCCCTGCCATTGAATTCTCGTTGATTGGCAGGATGAATTCCTGATAACGGACGCTAACCTTTTCATTTTGGACGTGCAGAAATCGAAGATGTTTTTGATCGCTTGTGAGGATGTATAGACTTGCGGCTTCGGCCTTCACTTGAGCTCTTAGAATCTCAAGAATTCGATCACAGAGCTTGTGAGGATCTTTCTCCTCCGCCACTTGCTGCGTGCATTGAATCACGCTCCGCATTCGTTCTGTTTCGATGCTCACTTTGGATTGGAGATGTTGATTTTGAAATCGGAGCTCGATGAGTTTCTTCGCTGTCTCAAGGGCCCAGAGAATCTGCTGACGATCAGAGGGGTCATCAACAAATGCGCTGACATAGGCTGGGCGGCTTTCGCCCCAGGCGGATCCCGTGGCGAGAATGATCACGTTTTCCGCGGGTGGGAGCTTTCGAACCTCGTTTTCTGAAAGAGGCGCTCTCAGAATGATAATGCGAGGCAGTGCCTCGGGGTCCTGAGTGTGGCGGTTGACCTGTCCCAAGAGATCGTCAATCCCAATGATCTTAAAATCCCCCATCTCTTTAGAATATCGGATCGGTCGACATGGGGCACGGCGTCAGGGCTTAGGCTTGCTTGGTACCTTCGACAAGAATCAGGGGCGAGTAGCTGAATCTCTCCGGATGACGAAAGAACTTCATAAAGCGAAGACGCATATCTGCGACGGAATAGCTGAGTTGGATTCTCTTGCTCTCTTGAAGCTTCTGGAGCTGATCAAACTTGTAGTCCCAGTTTTTGACATCCTTCTCAGGAGCCTCTCCATAAATGAGATGATGTGGGATGAGATGACAGCGGATGTGGCTGAGATGATTTCGGTAGAACTGTGTATAGAGCTTTCGACCTGCAAAGGGATCCCATGATCCCAACGTCATCAGGGCTTTTGCGCCTTCTTGAAGTTGTGCTTCGAGATCCGACTCCAGGGGATAATGAGACAAGATGTTGTAATCTAGATCGCCGATGACAAGCTTTCCGCCTGGTTTAAGAATCCGCAGAAGCTCTTTAAACACCGTCTCAGGAGTCTTGAGATACTCAAAAACAAATCGGCAGAAGACATAATCAACGGATTGGCTTTCGAGAGAAATATCTTCGAGCGAACTTTGGACATATTGTACGTTCCCTTGTGACTGATTGTAATCAGCAGCAAAGCTCAGGCGCTCTTGAGATTGATCGACCAGAATGGCTGCGCCCTGTTGTCCTACAATCTGGGAAATGATTTTTGTGACAAAGCCCGCACCACCGCCGGCATCGACAGCTTTCATGCCCGACTTCAGACCTGTGAGAATCAATTGCTCGCGAGAACTCGACTCATCACTTTTCATGATCAGTCGCTCTGCCTCGGAACTTGATTCCATGAGATAGGCCATAAACTTCACCCCCCATATAAATTTTAGTGGTAAGTCCTTGAATTTGGAAGGAAACTCTTATTTATGAAATTCAGTCGGTTCCTTCAGTTTGCTTTTGTTTTTTCAATCACTTTCCAGTCTTTTGCTTTTGCAAGCGGCTTTGATCTCACCATATCCCATGGATCAAGACAGGGCGGACTTGGTGGACAGCAAATTGCGATCTCGGAGGATGCTTATGCGCCTTTCTACAACCCGGCCGCTATGATGGGGGTCGGTCGGTTTCAGTTGGCCACTAGCTTTGCGCCTCTATTCATTCAATATGACGCTCCGATTGGATCGGCGGATGCATCTCGATCGAGTGATGTTTCACTAGCCCCTCTTTTCTTTTTGGGTGGAGTTTATCGCATCACCGATCGCATTGTTTCGGGGATCGCCATTTATCCCACAGCTCTTCAAGGTGGGAAGTTTAGTAATGTGGATTACTCGGATGGGCTTTCTGATCGAAGTCTCGAGCAGGCGATCTATCGAATTGAGGCCTCCCCTTCGTTGAGCTATGAGCTCACAGATCATTTTTCTGTGGGTGCGAGTTGGCGATTAGGCATGATGAAATTGCAGTCGAAGTCCGGAGTTTTTGCGGGGACTGCCGGACTCACCAGTGAATCGGACGTCAGTGCCTGGGATTTTAAGGGGATGAAGTTTGGTGTTCATGGCTCGAGTATCGCGGGGTTTAACTTTGGTTTGACCTATCGTCCTCGACTTTCGACAAGCCTTAAAGGAAAGACAGATCTTGAGGAGGATGATTTAGGGCTGTTGGGTGTGCCTGAGGTCAATGACATCCCGACCTCGGTGAGTCTCAAAATTCCCGCTCAGCTTCAAGCCAGCGCTTCCTACGAGCTGATTCCGAATCGATTCCTGATGGCTTTCACTTGGGAGTACACTTGGAATTCCGTTGTTGAACGTCTCACGCTCATCAACCGAACAACGGGCACGACGTTGCTTGAGTCAGAAACCGACTGGAAAGATTCCAATACATTTCATCTTGGCGGTGAATACAGCTTTCGTCTCAAGAGCCAGCGAACGTTGCGCATGAGTGCGGGTCTTGCTTTTGATCAGGCAACCACACGCTCGACGCTTCCAAACCCAGTGGGACCTTCTGCGAATCACTACATTGGGTATACGGCCGGAGCGCAGCTTCTTCAGGGAGATCACACGATTGGTCTTGCTGCCAATTATGGATCTTATAGTAAGCGTTCAACGACGGTTCCTGCTGGAAACTCAGTGTTTGCGGGAGTCTACAAAACGACCGCATTTATGATGATTGCGGATTACCAGTTATCTTTTTGAGGGCGAGCTTCTGAGCGGACTCGTTTGAATCGAGTAGCTGAAAGACGTGAATGGGTTCCTGATATCCTTTAAACTGAAGAGCCCCAAGGTCTTTCCACTCAAAGTGATCACGCGTGTGATAGCGAACTGCTGAGGAGCAACAAATGGAGTTTGCTCCGAGATTTCGAGTCTGAGCTTCGAGTCTGGATGCGAGATTGACGACCTCGCCGATGACCGTAAAGTTCATGCGATCAGTGCTACCGATATTGCCAAGAATGGCTTGGCCAAGATTGATGCCGATTCCGATTTCAATTGAAGGATATCCCTTTGAGGTGAGAGCGAGGTTTGTTTCCTGAATCTTTTGCGACAGTCTCAGTGCGGCTCCGCAGGCTTTGACCGAGGCCTCTGGGCCCTCAAAAACTGCCATGAATCCATCGCCCGTAAACTTATCAATAAATCCTCCGCACTGAGCGATGACGGGTGCGAGATGTTCAAAGGTTGTATTGAGAAGATCAATCACATCCTCAGGCGGAAGTTGAGTGGCAAGCTGGGTGAATTTAAAGATATCACAAAAGAGCACTGAGATTTCTCGCTTCGCAACAGTTTGTAGCATTTTTGTTGCAGATGGATTTTCCTCTGCGATTTGCGCCATGGATTGAGCCACTTGAGTCGGTACAAATTTCTCAAAGACGGACCTTAAGTTGGCTTGTTGTGTTGCGATTCGTCGTGTGGTCGCTAACGTTGTATTGAGCTGATCTAAGAGTCTCGATTGTTGAATTGAAATCCCCACATTCTCTGAAAGAGTCATCAACAGATCTTGATCGCTAATGCTGAGAGCTTTTCCCGGGGTGATATTGTCGACTGCGAGCACTCCTTGAACATTACGGTCTTGATCAAAAATAGGAACGGCAACAAAGCTCTTGCTGCCCAGGCGCTCTGCGAAGCGTCTCGATCGAGGAGAGAGCTTTGAAAGATTGGCTTCCACGTCCTTGATGAAGAGGGGCTGTTTTGAATTGACGACTGCGACAAAGAATCCGGAATTATTCGATTCAGATATCTGGAACTCAGCTTGAGATAGAAGATCCTGATCGGTCCCTTCAAATCCAAAGAACGACTTCACTTTGAGAATCATGAGCTCCGGATTGACGACAAGAAACATCGCTCGGTCGTAAGAAAGAAGTTTGCATACGCCTTCGACAAGATCTGCTGCGAGTTTATCCAGTGTCGACGATGAGTGTGCAAGCTGAGAAACCTTAGCGATGAGCTCCATTTGACGAGAGCGATGCTCGATCTCAAGCAGTGTTTTGTGTAAATCGTTGTTTTGTTTCTGAAGTCTTTGCCTTTGGCTGCTGAGGAGTCTCGTAATGTAGTGGAAAGTCGCAAGCCCAACTCCGCCAACCATGCCCAAGATCGATCCAATCAAGCCGAAGTAAACCCACCCTAGGGAAATGAGGCCGAGAGTAGCAATGAGTGTCAGGAATGCGAAGTTGTAGTTCCTCTTTTCAGTCCATCGAATATGGTAAACGCACTTTTTTCCACCTTTGTAGACGCACTCGGTTTCATTGAGATTCGCTCGATCAAATCCAAGAAGAATGGGTGTTCCGACGAGTATCCCTTTGCGATTATCGCACATATAGGATCTTTCGCTGGATCCCGGACAGACCTCTGACTCGATGACGACAAAGTGGTCGCCTGATTCAGAGACCCGAAGTGTTGAAGACTTTGAAAAGTGCATCGCTAGTTTACCGGCAATCTTGTAAGTCGCCTCGACAGAAAGAAAACTTGAAAGGAGGGTAGTCAGTGGGCTGTAGTTGGCCTCGTGGAGAAAGAGTCCAGCCTCATAGGCAATCGTTTGACGGCCAGTTTCCTGGCAAATGCGTGCGTAAAAATCGTCAGCAAATTGGAGATCGAACCAAGCGCCCTCATCAAAGAGTCGATCGCGAGTCACTCCCAGATCCTTCAGAAACTGGTCCTGACGTTCCCGGCTCCAGCCGAGCTCGACTTCGAGGTACCTCAGATAGAGCTGAAAGATTCGGGAATGATACGGTTTAACTTCCATGACCTGTTTTTGCACCCTCTTCTACCGTGGCTTCAGCTTTTCGGGATGCCACAATCTTTTTAAAATCCTGGATGACTTCAGAGGACTTAGCTTCGAAGTCGGGAACTGCGGCTGCTGATGTAATCCAGCAAGTGTAGATCTTGGACCAGTTCACGTTCTTTGCAAGGGTCTGACCGGCTGGCTCCATCACCACTGGATTGATACCTCGGGAGATGAAAAACTGCTCAGCGGCGATCTGGATTGCTTTTTCGGCCAGTCCCCTCGCAAGCGAGGTCTGAGGATAGTTTGTAAAAATAAAAATGGAGTTGGTGAGCTCAGATAGATTGAGTCCTGGCGACGAGCACTCGATGAGTGCAAAAACTGCAACTTCGTCTTTAGACGCTCGAATGAGATGGCGTTTTCGATAGAGATCAATTTGGGAGAAGTCTTTGGATACCTCGAGATCAAGGGGATTTGCTTTGTGCATTCCCAGTGCACGCAGAAGCATGTGATGTCCTTGATCAATCAATAGATTGGCAAGCTGCTCAGCATCTTGGTGCGAGTCAATACTGACTTCGGCATCCTGAGATTTTGTCACCTCAGCGGGTTCAGTGAAGATGCCAAAGGAGAAATCAAGAGTGATGCACTTTTGTTTGTCATTGATCCGACGAGCGGTCTCTCCAAAGAGGATTGATGGATAGAGATTGTCGGGGCGATAGAAGGACATCACAAAGTGGGTTGAAGCCTTGTAGTTGGAATCTCGATCGTAGAAAAAATTCACGATACCCTGTACGACGGAAAGTGCCGCTGATGTTCCTTCGGCCTTGAGTGCATTGAGATGTTGAATGATCCATGCGGAATCAAAGAAGCGGATCGCGGAAACATGCCCCTTGATCGCGCTTTCCTCTTTGAAGACGACTTTCTTTACGATGGAGTTATCGTGCGAAAGAAGTTTTCGATAGGTCTCGAGAATATCTCGCGAGTTGTTTTGAATTTGTCTCCGTTTGTTCTGGTAGATGAAGTTCGTTTCGAAAAGAAACTCCCACAAAAGATCGAGATCTTCTTCTTTGAGGTCGGAGACTTTCGAGTTGATCAACTCCTGAGTGAAGCTCGTCACATCCTTGAGAAGCTCGATGTTCGCGGTAACGAACTCTCCGCCCAGCTTGAATTGGTTGACTTCCCCATCCGATTTGAAGTTCACGTGAACTACTTCAAACTGCAGTTCCTTCTCGGACTTGTGCGGCAGCTGGAGTCTTGCTTTGGGAAAACGCATTCCTGGAATGATGGGAAATGGCGTTCGATCCATTAAGCAGGATAGTCCTGATGTGGAGATCTCAAAGACCTGACCTTCAATCGGGCGGCCTGGAAAAAACGGATGCTCCGCTGTAAAGAAGCAAGGCTTTGTGTCCAAGATCGGAGTGCGTTTGGCGGCTCGTTTGATGTCGCCATGAGTTGGGCGCTCTGATTTCTCATTTTGCTCAAACAGAAGAACGAGCTCGTAGGAGTTCGGCAAGGTGGAGCTGCGTCGATTCATATCGACCCGGCTCACAATTCCAGAGGTCAAAAGTATTCTCTGGCCATCCAGAAGAACTTCAAGACTTTGAATGACATCACCAGGAAGAAGAAGCCCTTCCGCTCGGTCGACAAAAATGCTCATGCCCAGCTGTGAGAAATCGTGCAGTTCAAGTTTTCGAACAATAATGGGTCCGATGCTTGAGTGAGCTTTCATTTCGACCTGAAAATGCTTTTGATGCAGGGAGCGATCGATGCTCACACGAGGGTTGCGTCTAAGATTCGTTAGCTTGATCTCCTCAGGAATCTTAAGGGTGATTGTTTTCCCTTCAACCAGACCGATCGATGACCGAAAGACCCCTCGCTTTCTCTTATACCCAAAGCTCGCCTCGATGTTCATCCCTGCTGCTAAGCCACTTCTCGGTTCTGCGAGTTCAAGGATGCATTCATCTTTTTGGACGTCGATCATGATGCCGGACTGCGGAAGGCGGACTAACTCCTGAGCGTTTTTTTGAGTCGCCAAATAGATGGGCGCACCGGAGAACGAGAGATATTCCAAAACAGGCGCTACTTTTTGCGAGTTGATCATTTGCGGAGGCAATGTTTGGTAGTGAGGATCAAGAGAAAAACTAGTCTTGCTCATTGCTTAATTGTACTTGCTCTCATCCTATGGAGTGGCGCAGCAGAAGCCGGGCTTCATGTGTGTTGAATGGCTATCGAAGTGCTCGCTTGTTGCTGCTCTGCATCAGCAAACTGTCCACTTGAATGGGGACGCTTGAATGATGGCGAGGGCTTCTTATAGCCCGCTTTTCCATGGCACGGACTTTGAATTCTTCTCTGTCTGGAGGTCTGCGAGGAGATCCACTCTGCTTGTGGTGTCGTCTCGCGGAAGAATGCATGATGAAACAAAATCAATTTTTGAGTCTCTCGGTGGTCTGGTTTTTAAGTTCCTGTGGATCGGAGGAAGTCGTTCCTCCGGTTCCACCGCCTCCTGTACCCCCGAGGCCTTCGACGCCAACTGTGGACGCCAACTTCCATTATCAATCCCAACTGATGATTTCGGGAGCCAGTGGTGCAGCGGCCAAATGTCTTCATGTTCTCGCTAATAAGCTTGCGCTTTCGGATTGCTCCGAAACAAACCGCTACTTTGAGAAGCATCTCGATCAAACGTTGCGAACCGCTGATGGTGACCTGTGTGTGACTGCCGATCAAACCTATCAAATCAAGATGATGTCGTGTCAGGCAACCGATAACCAAAGATGGGGGTTTCTCAGCGACGGAATGATCGAGTCGCTTTGGACGCCAGGGCTCTGTGTTGCGCGCAATCAAGCGGGCGATTTTGTGCTTCGCGATTGCGGTCATGTCGAAGTCGTTAAGTTGGGTGAGAAGAATAAAAAAGTTTACGAGTCGTATCTTTACAATCCCGGGCCTCGATTTCGAGCTTCACAGACTCGCTTTGCTCCGCTCAGTGGCAGTGTCGCTGATTATCGTGGACCTAAGATTTCGGGTACGAATCTCTCGGAAGCGCATCTTGTCGGCGCTCCCGCCAACGCCTGTAAGGATGTTGTCATTAATGATGGAACGGGCCCCATTGCATCAACAGATAAATCTTGCCCAACATTTTCTCACGAGGCGACCGTGGGCTGGAAAGTCGATGCCCAGGATGCCTATCCTGGTTATGCGATTTGGACTCCTAGCGGCGGATCAGGTCGGCCGTTGCTGTTTAACTATCTGAATCATGCTCTGTCTGCTCCAAACCCTTGTGATTTGAGAGAGGTGGGGTTGAGCTTCCGCGGATTTGAGGGCGATGCCTTTACGCAGATTCGACCCAAAGCAGACGGATCCAAAAAGAAATTTGGAGACTTTACCAATCTCATGGCCACTTTCACCGCGCGAGTTCAGTATTCACAGGTCGGCTCGAGAAGTAATCCTGCCTGTGCGAGCGGTCTTGCAGCGTCTAACGTCAGTGTGGATTTGTTCCTTTCATATGAACGAAGTGGTCAGACCGTTCGAACGGATGTGATTTCGATCATCCCCTTCTATGAATTCGAATGGAATCCAGGTAGCCCCGTGTTTTGGAGGGATGGATGTACGGGTCAGTCGTGTGGAATCGGTCTGAAGGCTGATCGATTGGGGTTGCCTCGTCTGGGCGATAGGACGCAGTCCTACACGATTCACTACTCACGTATCATTCCAAGTTTGATCACAAGTGGAACCTACCAACCACCTGCGGGCTTTGCTCTTGGTGATGCAATCATTCGAGGATTTCGAGTAATCTCATCGGTGCGCGGAGCTGACTTGCAGCTTCAGCTGAAGGGAGTTGATCTGTATGGATTTCAGTAGACTGCGATGAAAGTTCGACCGGTTTCTTTAGGAGCTCCTCACTTCGATTTTGTTTGGTGAATCCTGACGCCCCGCACTAGAATATTGGTCGGAGGCGAAAATGGTGAGGGGTTTAAGTCGAGGCGATGTCCTCTGGTCGTGCCTGGTTTGGGCAATTGCTAGTTTTGTTGGATCTGTCGAGCTCTCTGCAAATGAGAAGTTGGATCTTGAGGATCGAGGTCCGCCGCCGCGGTCGCCTGTCTACCCTCTTGATTCTCTCAAGCCTCAGTCTGAAAGTCTTCAAGAGCGGGTTCGTCTTTATGGCTATGCTCCTCGAGATGGTTGTCAGGTCGCCAACCTCGCTTTGAGCATTGAGTTTTCTGATTATACCATTGATCGAAATGGTGTTCGCCAAAACGACGGGGGGTGGACTGCTCAGGAACGTGAGATCTTCTCTGGATTTCTTTGTCGCATGGTTCCCATCATTGAATCGCTCTATGGGCCTCCCTTCGAGAGATATTCACTGACCCTGATTCGGGACTTTTACAATACCGCTAGCAGTGTGTTTCTGCCGCGAACCAAGGTCATCTTGATCAACCCACGCTGGAATCCACAGCTTCTCACTCACGAACTCATTCATGCGTTTCGAGGAGAGTGGACCCTAACGACTGCTCCCAACTACTGGCGCTATGATCCCAAGCTGTCCGGCTTTGAAGAGGGTTTTGCTCAGGCTGCTTCTTACGATGCGATGAATCTCTACCTCGATACCTACGGCTCTGATCTTTATATGAGTGGTGCTTGGAATCGCCTGTGGGTGTCGGAGACAGCCTGGTCTTATGACTTTTTTAATGACTCTTCGATGGCGGCTGAGGATTTTTGGTCTGATGGTGGAGGGACTCGAAAAGTCTATGAGCGATATGAACAAGCCGCTGCTGCCATTAGGCAGCTCGCCATACGGATTCCGCAATTCTATCGCCGCTTCAATGAAAGTTACTATCGCGAAGTGCGGAGCTCGACTCTCTACTCTCCTTCTAAGGCGCGCATTGAAAGCCTCATTCAGTCGCTGACAGGAGTTTCTCTTTCTAGTTGGTTTGCCGAACAGCAGATTCTTGCCTCGAAGGTTCAGTCGGGGAAAAAAGTTTGGATGACCATAACGCCAGGGCAGATGCGCGAGCCCTTGTTTCAGATTCATTTCTTAGAGACGTTTCCATCGGGTTCCGAGTGGGCTCACTATGTCAGCGGTCAGGGATATCTCCTCCATCGACTGAACGGTCATGTGGGGTCCTTGAATCTGGTGGGATCATGGAATCAGAGTTCTGTGCTTCGAAACCAGACGGTGACCATGCGAGATGATCCTCGTTGGCGCGGCACTGAGCCTGTGTGCTACATCAACTGCGCGCATGGAGTTGCCGCTGAGCAGATTTTGCTTCATCAGCAAAACGTGCCAATGCCTGCCACGAGTTTTTTACCGATTCGGCAGCCTACCATATCGGGTCTCTATGAACTTTGGCTTTCGTATCGCAATCCTCACTTTGGTTCTCAGCCTGCTTATGGGATCTCTTATGACTCGGTGACATCTTGGGTGAATGAAAAATTTCATCAGATTCTGGGTCTTTCTCAGAATGAGTGGAATCAAAATCGTATCTATGGAGGGGTTGTGGGACTTCCAGGAGGTCAAGGAAGTGTTGTCATGAGTCATTCGGCATCTCCCGGTGTGTCGGTGACTGCGCCTGTAGTCCGAGGAGTTTTTCAAACGCCTGGGCACTCGAGTTGGTTTACTGTGATTCGGAGTCAGACGGGCACTTCGAGTCTTCCTGGTGTTATCACATTGCGTGTGACGGATACCAAAGGACGGTCATTTGTGGATCAGAGAGTTATTGATTATGGATTTGAGGGAGGGAGGCAGAGATTCCTCCTTCGGTTTCCCACGGATCCGCGCTCTGCTCCGGCGACTCCAGACCCCTAACTGGTGAGCACTAGTTACTAAAACCAATCGACCAAATGGACTGGGGTGTTTCGGTACTTGGCCTTGCAGTCTTCACTCGTGTTGAGGTTGAAGCGACTAGCGGGGTCCGGAAGACTTTCAGTGTCGCTTTTACGGGTGTTCAGGGAAGATTCGTACAATTGAGAGTTAGTGAAGTGGGCGCTAACTGTGCAGCGGTGAGTTCACGTGACGTAAGATTTTCAAAAATGACCGACAAGCCCTACGTCATGGTCGATGGCGACCTCAAGCTTGGCATTGTTGCTGATTGGCTTGATGCCCGTGGCAATCGACGTCCCTACTTAATGGTCTCTAACCTACAGTAAGTTCATTTCGACAAGGCCCCTTGGCGTCCGCTAAGGGGCTTTGAGTTTTTTCACAATCAATTTGCGGAGTGTAAATCAAATTCTGGGAGTGGCAATTTTAGCTGCAGGCGTGGTTGCAACTTCCTCAGTCGATGCGAAGCCCGTTGCTCCGGGTGCTCCGTCTTCTGCAAAGGTTGCGTCTCCAGTTGTAAACGGACCGACTGCAACTCCGAACGGCGGTCGGCTACCACCACCGAGCAATTTATGTCGGGTGGATGCTATGCCTGGTGCTGTTTTTGCTTTAGTTGAGGGGGGAGGACCGGTCACATATATGCGTTCAAATAATACATATGGTTTTGCCGAATTCGTAAGCAAAAGCTTAAGAGAGGAGCGTTATACAAGAAACTGGGATGGCGAAGTCCGTGTGGACGTGGACTATATACCTACGTACACATTCGCGACTGGAAATTTGGATGCGAATTGTCGCCAGATAGATCGCGTCGAAGCGTCAAACGGAGTACCAGAGCTTCCTGATCTCGTTTTCCTCAATCAAGATCCGAGGGCCAATCAATTGTACAAGTTTTTCTATGTTCATCCTGTTACAAATTCTCGATAAGCCGCAAATTTGATATCGCAAATCTTGCATAGGCCCCGATGAATGGTTTGAAAGACTTTCATAGGGGGCTGTCAGAACCTTGACAGTAGGCCCCTGGGGCTGGGCACTGGTTTTGCTCTCTTTTCAGCTTGGTGTTGCGAGTTGCTACAACATCCGCATTTGTTGCTGCCGTCCTGAGTCTCTGTCTTTCCAGTTGCTCGACGACGATTGAGTTACCTCATTCCAATCTGAATGGCACGTTTGAGCCGCCTCCTGTCATTGTTGAGGTGGATGATGAAGTTACCGTTGAGGAGCTAAAGAACGGTCTCAAGAAAGCCAAGCTTCTTTTGACGGGCAATCCCTTTCTTACTCCAGCCGAAAACAGCATCTCAAGTCTTCAGCAGTACTCTGAAGCACTTGATGCATTCATGAGCTCCCCTGCAGCTGGTGTCGCTGTTCTCAATTTCTTTTCGAGATTAATGAAACTGCCCATCAGTGACGCCGAGATCCCTCGAGTGGGTCCTGGCGCAACACCACCGCTTCTCTATGATCGTCTGGAGCCGGCTAGTCTCCCCGCCTATCTTTATTTGCAAAATCGAGATTTTCGAGAGTTTGTGACCGCTGATTATTGTGTGGGACGACCCGAGCAAAACTATCCCATTCGTAACTGCAGAAACGCCGGTCAAGTGACCCCGGGCCAGAATGCTGTCCGATATGAAGAAGATTTGCCTCTCCAACTTCGAGCGGGGTTCATGACGACTCAATCTTTTTTGAAAACAGCGGCGGGCGCACTGAACTTTCGCCGAGCGCATCGAGTCCAAGAGATTGCTCTTTGTGTTTCTCTTCCGGGAGGTCATGACACGGCCGGATGGTCCGAATTGAATTACAATCCTCAGTATCCAGATCCCAACCTCACCACTCATCCGTTTTATTGGAGTCGGTTGCAGCCTGAGGGTTCGATGGATTGCAACGGATGTCATAGTGGATCCGCCAATCTCAATTCCTGGCGAGTGATGTTTACGGGCTTTGATGATTTGGGAGCGGCTCGAATGGGTCAAACCGTCGCTGGTTCTACGATCGCTGGCCTAACCATTAATAATGTGGAATCAGCGTTGATTGCGGATCCATCGACGTACGCCGCTTTCTTCCAGTATGGCTTCACCAGTCCCGCTCAGGGAGCCGACGTCAATACTGCCGTTCCGTTTGAGCCCAATGTCGCCAAGGTTTTGGGTGAGACTTTGCCTAACTTCAATCGGGGCAACGTCAATCGCACCTATCCTATGATTCGATCGATTACTCAGACGATCGCCAATCATCCGGCCTTTGCCACATGCATGGCGACTCACTTTTTTCACTTGGCCATGAAGGGAGAGCCTCAAGCGCTGACCTATCTTCCCCCCGATCATTTGATGGATCAAATCGTCGAGGCCTTTGAGGACAGTAACTTCAATGCCAAAACATTGCTGAAATCAATTTTGTTGAGTCCGACTTATCTAAACCAGGCGGAGTAACGAGTGAGTATTTTGGAGATGCGAATGATGAAATCACTGAAACACTATCCTATCGTGACCTCCTCTGCTGCGTTGATGCTTTTGTCAGCATGTGGCGAAATGTCATCATCTTCCCCGATCATTGTCTCAAATTCTCCAACTACGTTGACGGTTGAGCGAGAAGCATTGGATCGAGCGTGTATTCCGATTGCGGCTGATGGAAACCAAGCTCTGGCAAGTAGCGCCTTGGGTTTGAACATCGATACAACCATGCTTGATCTGGATGGCGCTGGACCATTGATGCCTTCGATTTCTATTCGCAACTATATCGCTGCCAATGAGCCTGAGCTTGGTGGTCGCGGCGTTGAAGCCATTCGAACGGCAAGCGTTGGATATTTTCGTTCCGTCACCGCATTCTCTCTCTATGTCTGCGATGCGATGGCAGCGATGAATCATAGCTTGCTCCAAAATCTGGATAATCTCGCGATCTCTGTTTTTGGGGCCGCTCTCTTTGCGGTTGAAGTGAACGAGCTCGACGCTCTGAAGCAATCCATTGCAATGGCTGGAGGAACACCGCGCCAGCAAGTTGTCAGTCAGTGCGCTGCTCTTTTGAGCTCATTTGAAACTCAGTGTGTTCAGTAACAAGTATTGAGGAACAAAGTTATGAAGCGAATCAGAAACAGACAGGAACAGGCAAAATTTCTCGAGGAGCGACGAAAGTTTCTTTCTCGAGCTGGACTTCTCTTTGCAGGCATGGGTGTTGCCCCAGCGACGCGATTTGAACTGATTTGGGATATGGGTAAGAAGCTTGGATTTTCATCCAGCGCGCTTCTTGCCAACGAGCTTAATCCCGACGCCGGTAAACAGCATTTTGTGATCTACTACGCACTTCGATCCGGAACCGCTCTTGATGCCTCGATTGCGGCACTCGCTGCGCACAGCTCTCCTCTTCGAATGCCCGGAACGTGTAACAACAATGTGGCTGGAAGACTTGTGGCAAGGCATCTTCCCACACCTGATGAGCATCTGGCGCTACCTTCAGATAACGCAGCGGCGCCCGCAGCATTGACTTATTGGGCGCGTGCTCTAAAGCCCACCTTGGAGGGCCCTGGCAGAAAAGTTTCGATGGCGTCCACGTTCTCGATTGCCAATGGAGACGGTCATGTCGCGAATCACTCGATTGCTCGAGGAGGAGTCAATGGAATGGCTCCGCACCCCGCTCTTTTGCTGGCCCATCAATACGGATCCAATGCGATGTACTCAGGATTCTTCTTCCAAAATGGCATTGCCGTTGAGCTTCACAGAGGAGGAGCAACGGGAACCCCCGCCAATGGACATTCTGGTAACTTGATCCCGGGATTGAGCACTCTCGGTGGAGGGCTAGCTCGCGCCATGTTTGGACCCACGGGTGCTCAAGTGAGTATGTCTCAAGTGGGACGAAACTTCCTTGGAAACTTTTCACCCACCCCGCTCCCCGTCAGCAACAATCAAGCACTTCAAGTGGTCGCTGCTACCAAGAAATTCAATGAGCGATTTATCTCAGGGCTCGATGAAGGTGCCAATCTGGTGGCTGCCGCTGAATCGGGTGGGAACAATTTGATCGTGGATTTGAGAAATCAACTACTCCCCTCGAGTCAAGCTGTGCAGGCAGTGATGCCCAATGCCTATGATCGCTTTCGATTTGGGATGACCGAAAGCTATAGTATGGACGTTGGTGAATCGACATTTCTTTCGGCGATGTCATTTGCCCTGGGTGGTACCAAATCCAACGTGATTGCTGCGACAACCGGAGATTGGCATGGTTATTGGAACTCAGCCAATGCGGCCATGACAGCCACTCGAGATCAGCGCGGAAGTATTTTGCCGGCTCAGTATGGAACTCATTTTGCGGAGATCATCGCATCAACCTATGAGCTGATGTCACACTTCCCCAATCCCAACACAACCGATGGATCCAGTGTGGCCGATCATTTGACGTTTGTATTTCAATCTGAGTTTGGACGTTCCTCACTCGTTGGTGAGGGGGATTCGCCAAACGGTCTTAACTGCGGGGGAAACAATAACTACGATGGTGGTCGAGCTTTTGTCTTGGCCATTGGTCCCAATCTCAAACAAGGCTCTTATGGAAATGTAAATATCAACACCGGTGCCATGGTGGGCTTTAATCCACAGACTGGAGCCGCGGGGGGTGGGTTGGCCAACTATGCTGACGCTTACAAAACGGTCTGTGCCGCTATCGGGATTCGGCCTGAAGTGAGTAATCAGTATCTGACTGATGGCTCGCCTTGGCCTTGCTGGCTTAAGTCGTAAAGGTTGTTTGAATGAGATGGATTTCGATCATCGCTTTGATTTCCGCAATGGGAGTGCTCTCCACTCCATTGCTTGCGTTTCGTGGAAGTCTTGGCGGAATGCTCACTCAATCAGGATGTCGAGCCTGCCATCCCAATGCCGCTCCAATAACTCCAGCGAGCGGTGGATTCGCAGTCATTGATCCCGCAACGAGCTCACCAGTCACGCGATTTGAGCCCGGCAAGCAGTATGTTTTGCGTGTGCACTTTACGCCTGCAAGCACTCAAGCGCCCTATGTCGTTGGGTATAAGATGGAGATCTACAATGGTCGCAGTGAGTCTGCAGGTCAGATTCTCGATGCGCCTCTAGGACCTGTGAATGCTCAAGGAAATGACACAACTCCCGATCGAAGACACATCCCTACGCCAAGTACCATCGCTCGAATTGTTTACACCAATCAGATCGCGCAGGCTCAAACTGTCAGCCTCAACTGGAGAGCTCCTACAGATGCGACCTCGCCTGTTGTCTTTAATCTCTGGAGACTCGAAACCAATGCCAATGGTGCTTCGGGCGGAGACCGAGGAACGGGAAGTCAGGCAGAAATTTTTACTTTGCTCGCCCCTCAGGGCTCTGGAGGAGCCCCTCCGGACAACGGGGATTCGGGAGGAGATGGTCCAGACGTCGTGGATCCTATCAATACGTATTCCTTCAGTGGGGATTTAAGCGGAGGATGCGGAGTTCTTCGCAGCTCATCCGTGAATCTTCAGTTTGCCCTACAGGTCTTGTTGCTAACACTGATGAGTCTTGTTTCGATTGTCTTGCTTCGACCCAAAAAAGAGGCGCAGATTTCTCCGCGCCTCTGAAAGATTGAAAGCTAAGTAAACAGAGACCTAATCAGCTCCGCAGGTCGCATCAAAGCCTGAATTAAAAGCATTGAAGACTTTGATTCGAGCTGCATTGACTGTGGCGCTGTTGCATTTATCCGTCCATTCGAATCGCTCTGATTCGCAGGTTTCTGCAATGGCAGCAACTGCCGAATCCTCAAAGTCCATCGTGACAGTGAAATCAGCTGTTTCACTGCATGAATAGGAACTGAGGGAGCTGGTGTCGACACTCGCCCCCGAGCTAAAGAAGGAGTCCGAAGTTCGGAAGTCCGTCGGAATTGCAGTGAGCAAAGGAGAACTGGCAGCATATCGATAAACATCAGTTTGCCATTCGGTGGCACCAAAAAATGGATGTTCCGAGCAGCCCATACAGTTGGGGCTGCTATATCCTCGGATGGCACCCTGAAGAAACTTCAAGGTGCTAATACCTGCACCACTGATTTCTGCTTGAGTGTAGTTATCATGCGAGCCCCAATCTCCAACGCCTCTTTCTTTGGCGGTGATGATGTCATCTCCCGTGATGCTAATCGAGGACTTGTGTGAGAAGCCTCCAGAATCAAAGTTGACAAGAGCAGATCGGTCTTTGGTGGCATCAAAGCTCACTGAGCCATCATCGCCCACAATGATGGAAGAGTTCATCTCAAAGGA
>CAZZLQ010000023.1:0-34104 GCA_964655245.1 uncultured Bacteriovoracaceae bacterium
CTCTCGACGTTGGAGATGTTTAGAATGAACGAAGTGAAACTTTCATTAGAAGCTATAAGTCAAACCAGCATAGGTCTCATTGTCATAGACATTGGTACCGCTGAAATTGATCTTGTTCTTCACTCGGAAGGTATTGATCAAATCGGCAGTGACGTTGTCATTGACCTTATAGCCAGCAATCAAACGTCCCGTCAGACGAGTGCTGAATCCAGCGGCAGCGCCTTCGGGATTCGTGAAATCAGCTCGTGTACGAATGTTCAAATTCAGCTTGTTGGTGGCTTGAATCGTGGTGTCAGCGTTCACTCGGTAGCTATAGGTTTTGGTGGCAACCGGAGTGTTGGTATCAAAAATCGATCCGGCTTCCGCTGAAACGTTCGTTGAAAGAGCACTGCTGGCTTTGATCTTAGCTCGCACAAGACCAACGCTTCTCAAATTATGAGGGTTATTGCCTGTGTTCTCATTCGCAGCCAAGACTTCGGCAGGAAGACCTGCTTTGGCACCTGCATTCAGCTGAGCTGCAAAGGGAGAAGATGAGTCAGCTTGAACAGTCACGTTGGTGTTATTCAAGAAGTCGAATCGATAACCGGCCGAGACCGACAAGTTCGAGTTAATTTTGCGATAGACTTCGGAGAGGTTCGTCACAGCCAAATAATCTTCGCCAGGCAAATTGTTCATCATGGCTTGAAGATCAGAGGTGTTAACGAAGCTCCACTCAGGAGTGATTTTGAGTGTGGCGATCGCAACAGGATTGTTGAGCATATAAGAGTTCTTATTGATGCTCTTGATTTCTTGGCCTGAACCAAAACCTTGAGCTGAGGACATCTCGAGGGAGTAGCTCAACATCAAATCAAAGCTTTGGCCTTTTGAGGTTAACTCAAAGCCTGGGGTGACATAGGCACCGATAGTGGCTGCTGTTTTATTGCCCGTTGTGGCGTTTTGCACAAAGGATCGCATACCGGTTCCAATCGATGGAGACATTGAAACCGAAGAAGCGGGTTGAGCCACTCCGCCGGCCGTTCCGGTAATGGTTGAGCTTTGAGCAGCCAGTGAAGCACTCGCAATCAAAGAAATCGCAAGAGCCGAACATGTTTTAAACTTCATGAGATTCTCCCTTAAAAATGACGTCAATGGTTATAAAGTCCCTTTCCCTTTGAAAAGGCAGCCAACTTCTACCATGGTCCAATAGACTGTCAACGGGGCCAAAGTTTGACCCCAAAGGGACGCGTCCAGCCTGTCTAACGCATTGAAAGTACTTGCTTTTCAAGGAGGGCATAGGCCGCACCCTCGCGCACCCAAAGCCGGGCTCTCTGCAGAAACTCGTTACTTTGGCTGATCTTGGGACCCTCACCAGCCCAATTGAGCTCCCATCTCAACCCCTCGGACTGAAGGCCGATGCGGGAACTGACTCCTATAATAGAGAGCCGTGAAGGGCCTGTGAGCTCCAGCTCTGGCTGGTGAGCATTCAAAAGTCTGATTTGAGTCGATTCCGTCCAAAGGCACAGAGGTAGTTCGGCGGTTTGAAGGCCGATGAGAGCTGCGAGTGAGAAGTCCACCCGCTCATCACTCCAGCCCACGATATCTACGGACTGAGCTCCTTTAGCTCGAGCGCACTGATAGGCAAGCTCGAGATCGAGTTCGGATTTGTCGGTGGGATGAGTTTGGAATTCGCAGGTCTTTGAAAAGGCCGATCGAGCCTCACCAGAAAGTGAATCCATGTCGCCCACGATGATCTTCGGTTTGAGGCCAAGACGTAGACAGTGATTAGCTCCCCCATCGACACCGATTACTAGATCCGCTTCGGAGGCGAGTTTGAGAGCTGTTGACTCATCCAGATGCTTAGCATTTCCAATCAGAAGAGCTTTCATCGTTGCGTTCGTCGTCGACTCGTCACATCCAATAAGACCGCGCCAATGATAATGAGTCCCTTAATCACCATTTGATAGTTCGAAGGAATATTCATCAGGCTCATCCCATTGTTGACGACTCCCATCAAAAGAGCACCCAGCAACGTACCGGTGATTCCTCCCACTCCCCCACGAAGCGAAGTTCCGCCGATGACCACAGCGGCAATCGCATCGAGCTCGTAGAGATTTCCTGCATTGGGATCTCCAGCATCAATTCGACCGCTCTCAATCAGAGCAGAGAGTGCAACCAAAACCCCCATCAATGCGAAGGCTGACAAGAGAACCTTTTGGACCGGAAGACCGCAGAGTCGAGCGGCTTCAGGATTTCCACCGACGGCATAGACGTATCGTCCATACGGAGAATAGTGAAGAGCCACATAAAGAAGAACAAAGACCGTTGCCATGATCACGACAGGAATGGGAATGCCTTGATAAAAATAAAAGACTCGAAAGGCGATTAAGCCGATGAGTAAAATTCCCAACGACTTACCGAGCGCTTGAGACTGTCGGGTTAGAATGACAGCTGAAATGGCAGCGACACATCCAACAACAATGAGAGCGAGAGAGATTGAAGGAGGAATGAATCCTGTTCCCAACGAGCGAAAGCTGTCTGAGAGCGGACCAATTCGGCTACCGTCACTCAATATGAGAGCGGCACCGCGTGCGATGACGAGCAAGCCGAGACTAACGACAAAGCTTGGCATTTTGAGTTTGGACACCATCGCACCGTTAAAAAATCCCAAAGCGCCGCAAACACCAAAGACTGCAAGCATCGAGACAATGGCGCCTTGAGGGCCGGCATCGCGTAGGCCCCCATCTTGAAGAAGTGCTCCCACCACGGCACCAAGAGCCAGAACTGATCCCAAACTCAAATCGATATGACCCAGCAAGATGATGATCGTCATTCCAAATGCCAGAATACAATTGACCGAAACCTGTCGGGCCAAGTTGGTAAGATTTCGCTCGCCCAAAAAAGCTGAATCGGCCAACGCAAAAATTCCAATGCAAAGAATCAACGTGATCAGGGGGACAAACTTGGTCCACGGAATGTTTTTCATGAAAGAGCCCTTTCCAAAATTCTCTCCTGCGAGATGTCTGTGCCTGACAGTACAGCTTTGATTTCTCCTCGGTTCATCACGAGCACTCGATCACTGAGAGCTACAATCTCGGGAAGTTCAGATGAAACCATGATGATGCTCAGACCCTGATGAATCAAATCACGGATCAAATGATAAATCTCAGCCTTGGCGTTGACGTCCACTCCTCGTGTGGGCTCATCCAGCAGCAAAATCGAGGGATGAAGTGCTAAGCAACGTCCAATGAGAGCCTTCTGCTGATTGCCACCGCTGAGGTTTCGAATGAGCTCGTGAGCACTTGAGGTTTTGATGCGAAGAATTTTTTTGTAATAATCAAAAAGCTCCAGCTCCTTGGCTTGGTTGATGATGCCATTCGCTGAGAGCTTTCGAATCAGCGGCATACTGAGGTTGTCGCAAACACCTCGGTCGAGGAAAAGTCCTGACTGTTTTCGATCCTCCGTGACCAAGCAAATGCCGGAGCGGATAGCCTCACTCGGCTCACTCCACTTGGCGCTCTGCTCTCTCAATTGGATCTGACCCGAAAGACCTCGTGCGTCGAGTGCGCCAAACAGAGCCAGGAGAAGATCCGTGCGTTTCGATCCCATAAGTCCAGCCACACCCAAGACCTCACCTTGGTTGAGTTCGAAGGAAACATCTTTGAGGACCTGTTTGTGAGTATTGGGGTCGCGATACGACAGATTCGTTACCCTCAAAAGAGTCGTTGCTTCGGATTTTTGCGGAGGTTTTGCGGGAAAGACTGAGCTGAGCTTGCGGCCGACCATCTTCTCAATCCACTGGTCTGTTTGAAACCCATCCGACTTGTGACATTCAAAGACGGATTCCCCGTCTCGCAAAACAACAATGCGCTCGCAGAGCCGAAGGATCTCATTGAATTTGTGTGAGATGTAAAGACAGGTGATCCCCTTTGCTTTGAGTGAATCGATGAGATTCATCAGACGCTCGATCTCATGATCAGAAAGAGCTGAGGTCGGTTCATCAAAGATTAAAACATTGGCGTTCTTAGAAAGGGCTTTGGCAATCTCAACGAGTTGTTTTTGTCCGATGCTGAGCTTGGAAACAGCCACCGCGGGATCCAGCTCAAAGCCTACCGCATGGAGAAGATCTTGAGCGTCTTTGAGGAGCTGTGAGCGACTGAGAAATCCACGATGGGTCGGAAGATCGCTAATGAATATGTTCTCAGCTACGCTGAGTTCCGGAAACAGGGCGAGCTCCTGATGAATGATGGCGATGCCTGCTTGCGTGGCATCCTTCGGTTCGGAGAATGACTGGGGCTTGCCTGAGAGAAGAATCTCGCCTGAGTAGGACCCGGCGGGCCACACTCCACTCAAGACGTTCATGAGAGTTGATTTGCCCGCGCCATTTTCTCCGATGATGCCGAGACACTCCCCTGGGTAAGCGCGTAGATCGACATTTCTCAAAGCCATGACGGTGCCGAATGACTTCGAAATGCCTTTGAGCTCTACCGACTGAGGAGTCATTTCATCAGCTACTTTGCTGACTCGCCGAAAACATCCTGCTTCGAATGAAATCCCGACTGGATCACTACTTCTTCCAAGTTGAGTCGATCGACGGGATAGACGGGAGTGTTGATCACAGAAATCTCAACCTCGCCTCCGTTGGAGACCTTGCCGTCCGATTTGGGCAACTTTCCTTGAGCCAATTGAACAGCTGCTTCAGCGGCTGCTTCGGCCAGAGGGCGAATGTCCTTGAGGACTTCAAACTGCTGGCGATCCCGAGTGATGTCTCGAATAGATGCCAAATCCGCATCCGCTCCAGCGATAAAAATCTTTCCGGAGAGCTTTTGCTCGGCCACCGCCTGAACAGCGCCGCGGGCCATTCCTGAGTTGTTAGCTAAGATGGCTTGAATATTGTTTTTATGTTTTGTCAGAGCATTCTCGGTGGTGCGAAGTGCAAGCTCAGAGGACCAGCCGGGATGATATTGGTGAACGACCACTTTGATGTCAGGGTAGCGGGAAAGGACGGACTTAGCTCCCGCCGTAATAGCTTCAGCAACAGAATGACCTTGAGCACCGCTTAGAATGACCACGTTGCCTTTTTTGCCCATGGCTCTGACAGCAGCTTCAGCTTGCAATGCTCCTACTTTGAAGGAGTCTTGAGTGACGTACAAATCAATAGGAGCATTGTTGATAATACGATCGTAGGCGATCACGGCAACGCCAGCTTCCTTGGCTGCCTTAACCATCGAGGCGGAAGCATTGGAGTCAACCGGTTGAATCACCAGCGATTTGACTCCCGTGGAAATCATGTTTTCAACTTTAGTCATTTGCTGAGCCACATCCGATTCAGCCGAGGCAAAGATCACAGATGCGCCAAGTTCCTTGGCTTTGGCTTCAAAGAAGGCTTTGTCTTTGGCGTATCGCTCCTCATTCATATTATCGAGCACGAAACCGATTCGAAGTTCGTTTTCGGGAGCTCGCTTGCATCCACTCATTGCAAAAGTTGAAACGAGAACGACTGATAAGAATTTGAAATAACGCATAACACCAACTCCTTTGATTAGAATTTCGTATCGTTGTTCTCAAACTGACTCAAGCAAAACTTGCCTATCGGCAAAGAGAACTTAGTGGATTCACTCGAAGCACCGCGTTTGTGAGGATTTTTGTTGTGGCACAGAAATTGTATCTATTTGCCATGTGCATTCGCGTATGGCGCGATGCGGAAGTTTAGGGAGGAACTTATGATTGGTGGAGAAACAAAATTCGAAGGACGCATCACAGTGTTTCATCTCAAGGATGATTTGACGACTGATCGAGTCAAGGCCTTCCTCAAGAAAATGGAAGATTTGATTGCGCAAGAAAGAGTCTTCTTGGTGGTTGATCTCGCATCGGTGAAAGAAATCTCATTGATGGGCATGGTGGCCATCTCAGCGATTTTCAATAAATGCCGACAGGCGGGTGGAATGCTCAAGGTGGCATCCCTCACTCCTTCGGTTCGAAGATCATTTCGTCAAACGAATCTCATCAATACAATTGAAGTCTTTGATGATGTGATGGACGCGGTCAAAAGTTTCCGCAGCCACAATCTTCTGAAGTCCAAAACCTTTGCAGGCTCATTCTTTATTAAGGAGCAAAACTCCTTTGTGGGCTGGGATCGACTCCCTCAGCAGGGCTTGACTCAGTAACTGAGACTTCTGAGTCCTTGGGGTCTGACCCCTGTGCCCCAACTTCCCTCCTAGAAACGCCATGGAGAGCTTCTTGATCTCTATTGATTGGGCATAACCCTTGCATCCATGAGGGTGGTTGATGCGGTCAGGAGCGACACATGAAAAGGATCGTTGTTTTTTTGATGGGCCTCAGCCTAGTGGCCTGTTCTCAATCGCAAACCAAAGATCAGTTCTCTTCTTTGAATCATCAGACAGCACTTTCGGCTTCTGAGTCTGCATCGATAAGTCCGAGCACGGATTCGACAGCTCAGGCGGGTTCGGGCGGTGGCGGATCTCCAACGGCTTCTGATGCTACTCAAAAGAATGGTTCTCAAGCGCCCGCTACTGCTGCTGCAACGTCCGCGCAAAGAAGTTCGAGTGACAATACCAATCGATCGCTCACATGGCTCTTGGGCACAGTGGGAGTCATGATTGGAGCCGTGTTCGCTGCGGATGCGATTACAGGTGGACAGGCCGTGGGTTTGTTTGGAGAGAAGCGATATCTTGAAGACAAAAAAGAGCCCCAACCCCCTGCGACGACCCCGGTGCCTCAAGCTCAAGCGCCAAACTTGCCTGCGTCGTCCGAAACGATTGTGCCGACGAAGCCCGCGGACAGTGCTCCTGTCGATGAATGTGCAATGCCTCCGTCAGGGACTGCCGCAGCCTCTTCGACGATTCAAAGTGCTCAGGATGTTGTGAAGTTTGCCGAAAGTCCCAAGACGCCTGAATAGCCTGTGATCACCCAAAGCTGAGACATGGGCTCCTCGCGCTCAGCTGTCCCCATCGCTTAAAGCTGCTCTAGGGTTAGACTTCGCGCGGCACAGCCCTTGCACCTCTCATCCCTGAGGTTGGCGCAGTTAGGAGCGGCAATGAAAAAGATATTTGTTTTGGTTTTAGGAATGAGCCTTGTGGCTTGTTCGAAGCCTCATCATAGCAGTCAGAGTTCAAGCGGAAATCAAACAACAGCACTATCATCGGGTGAGTCATCAGTGACCCCTATTGACGCTGCGGCATCGGGCGGCGCTGGAGGTACCGGCGATGGGGGCTCAAGTGGCGGTTCAGCTTCAGGGGCTCCGAAATCCGAGGCCCCTGCACAGACGGCAGCAGCAAGTTCCGGAAAATCAAGTTCGAGTAACGGAGGGAAAACTTCACTTTATTGGATGATGGGAACTTTTGCAGTGATCGGAGGAGTCATACTGGCTTCTGATGCCATCACCGGAGGTCAGGCCATCGGATTGTTTGGAAAGAAGAAGTCCCCTTCTTCAACTGAGTCTTCTCAGACAGTTGTGCCCGCACAAGCAGAACCGAAATCGGATGAATGCGCTTTGCCTTTGTCTGCAGCCGAGCCCTCTTCCACCATTCAAGGTGCACAAGAAGTTGTGAAGTTTGCCGAAACTCCAAATCACTCTCAGTGATTCTCACTGTCCCGCCGCAAAAACCCCAACCGCCATGTTATGTAAACTTGTTAGCGCAACATTTTATCATCGACCAAACCAACAACTCCCTACCCCACCGGTTCAAACGAATCGAAGGGAAACAGCCCCAATGATAGATTTGGGAATCATCTTGATCGAAAGATTCAAAGCCTCTTTCTGCATCTTCTCGTCATCCGCATGACTTGTGACCAGGAATGCCTCGTCTTCCAAACCATGGGAACTGATCAGATTCAGACCCGTCAAGTCGCCTCCCAATTCATGATCAATGAAAAACAATCTCCGTTGACCTCGATCGCACGTCCTCAAGTAACTTTCAAAGCTCCCACTGTCTCTAAAGGATCTGATCGCTCGGCCCCCAAATCTCACGGACCACAGTCTATGAACCGATTCATCATCATCAACGACTATAATCTCAGCCTCATTGGCAACCTGAATGTCATTTGAAAACCATTCCGGCGCGGGAGAAAGTGGCAGTCGAATGCTCACACGTGTTCCTTTGTTTTCTTCAGACTCAATTGATAAACGGCCATTCAGTCGAGATGCCGTTTTCTTGGCATGATAAAGTCCAAGCCCACTTCCACCAGGCTTCTCAAAGCTCATTTTTCTGTCACCAAGATGGGACAGATGTTGAGGGGGGATTCCTTTGCCATTGTCTTCAACGGTGGTCTTGACGTGATCGCCATCGAGCTCAACTCGTACGACGACATGACCATTTGTTTCAATTGATTCCACAGCATTGTTGACCAGGTTTGAGATGACTCGCTGAAACTCAGTGCTTTGAATGGCGCAAAAACACAACGCTGAGTCATCCATCCAATCGGTGGATATCTCAACCTCAGTCTTCGCTCCGTACTGTACTCTCTTTTCCGCGATCACATTCTCTAGAAGAGGAATAACACGCTGAATCCGAAGATCATCCTCAGGTGTCGCATGCATCTGAGGACTGGAATGCTGAGTCACCAGATTTCTCGTGATGTCCTTTAGCCTTTGAATGGCCAATTGAATCACTTCTCTTGAGTCTTTGGGGATCTCAGAGCAAGCGTGCAGGGCCATTGAAAGTGTCGCAATGGGCGATCCGATATCATGGTAAACTTGTTGGGAGAGCTCCTTCATCTCCTCAGCACGAAGAATGTCCAACTGAATCTTGCGATTGGCTTCTTGATAGGAGATCGATTGCAAAGAGAGAATAATCGACTTGATAGCATCCAAAATTCCAGAGTTCCGCCATGGCAAAAACGGTGTCTTCAGACTTACGCTGTAGTCTTGTCCTTGATGCCAGAGCGTAAAGTTAAATTGACTCAGGCTAGCATCTGATAACACGTGAAACTCAAACTCAGGCTCCAAGAAATCAGAACGCTCCGTCACTCGAAGCGAAGTCGTCAGCTCCGAGGCCGTGGTTTGTCGGCGCAACACGGAAATGATATCGGTGAAGCTCAACTCAGCGTAATCTTCATAAAGTCGAAGAGTTTCTCTAAAGAACTTTTGATACCAACTCTCCTCTGAGTTTTGATTGATCGAACCAATCTGCAACTGAGCGATTTCATTAGGCAGAACTCTTAACTCACTCGCCGTTAAACTCTCACCTGAAAAGTACTTCGTCAGACTTCGAATCAGCTCTTCGTAGTAAAAATATCTTCCGTAAGCCTTGAGATCTAATGCCGCTTGATCAATTGCCAGTCTCGATCCTGCACGATCACCTTTAAAATGACAGATCGCTGACTGAACAATCGAAAACACGGCACGGTCAATTTGACTGCCGGATCTGGTGTAGAGGGCTTGCGCTGAACTGAGAAATCTCTCTCCCAAATCTGCCCGTCCGTGTTGAAAATAAATCAAAGAGCAGTAGCTCAAAAGTTTGAGACCGTATTTCTTATCAGGCATCTCTGAGTCAATGTCATCAAAGTGCGAGAGAATTTTTTGCATCTCTCCAAAGTCCTGAATGCTCGCTGCACATCGGATCCAGAGTCCCAGATTGAACACCTGAAAGAACTTATCCTGATGCTGAATCAAAACTTGATGAGATCGATCATGAAGCTCAGATGCCTCCGTGATGTTGCCAATAATGTATTCAAAGTTCGCACGAAGACTGGCGGCTTCTCCAAAGAGACGAGTGTTGGGATCAAGATGAGCTTCAATCGTTGCAAAAATCTGCTGGCAGTCACCGTATCTTCCCTGAAGGCAATACCAGTGCGTGAGCCAAACACTAGCCCGAAGCGGCAGCTTCCTCTGAGTGACCAGCGATTTCACAATCTGAACAATGATGGTTGCACCCAGCCAATCCGGTCGTTTCCAAAACAGAAGAAACGCTGTGCTTAAGTCGACAGCTGTATCTGTATCGTCGATCTTCAGTGGCAATTTGAGAATGAACTTGAAAAGAGGAAGCCCAAGAAAATCAGCCAGCCACCGGATCGGAAGAAAGCGAAATCCCCACGCTGCAAGAGTTGTATGGGAGTAAATCTTGTAGGCTTGCTCAAGATCCCCATCTTTCATGTATCTCACCCACGAAGGCTCATTCACCGCGAATTTCATGACTGATTCCTTGAGGAGGACGTACCACAACTCCGGTCTTTCCCCTACAACAGCTAACAAGACATTCGATTCGGGGATTAACCCCCCTGGAAATGGCCTATTGAGCGAGTCGGCGGGCAATCATTCGCCGACAGAGATCTTTGTGCTCCATCATCCTCCGAGCCACTTCCGACAGCTCCAAATCTTTGAGAGCCAAAACAGGACTGATGAATTTGGGAATGGAAATCGTCACTCGCACAGCCTTGCCAGTGACCGGAGCGAGTTCATACTTGGGCTTGTCATGAACAAAAACAACGAGCTCTAACTGCTGATCGAGCCTTTTATCTTCATTCTCACGGACAAGCGGATGCACATCGAACAGAGGAACCGGCGCAAACTTTTCCTTCAAAATCGAATCGAAATCATCCGCCTGAGCGCGAATACGCTGCTCCACCAATTCAGCCAAGGACCTCTCCAGGGCTTCCGTCAAGAGCGCAGCCGAAACACCCTGTGGAGACAAAAAGTAAACTATCTGTGCTGGAGAACGAGAAGCTGGGAAAAATTGCAAAAGGAACTGGGGATCTTGAGGGATGGGACGAAGCTGGACCTCTTCAAACCCGTAGGAATCAAGGATATCACGATCGTCATCAATGACTTCGTTTTCAGCATCAGGCTTTGGATCCTTGAGCTCCTCTGTCGATTCAAGAATAGAACTCATTCGCAAGCTGATCATTAACTCTCGTACCGGGCCTGATTCATCAACAAGTCTTTGATCGAGTAACCCAGACAAGAGTGAGGTGAGCCAAAGAAACCGCTGCTCACGGGGCATTCGTTGGTGGGCGATTAAGCGCACGTCAGCGATTCGATTCCACAAGACAGTATCAATCATCTCAATCTCATGAGCTGGAGCCATTTGATCAGCAACTGCCTGAATGAGTCTCTCATCAATACTTTTGAGATGAGCCACCAGGACTCGAAGCTTCTCTAAGGAGTTTGGATGATCATCTCGGTAAGCCGTAATGATTCGCTCAGCGACAAGCCTTAGCTCCGCACGCGAAAACCACTTAAAAACTTCAGGAGATGGGCGGTGATTGCTACTCGCATCCAGAAAGGCGGTCTGGGCCATTGCCGCCATGATGAAAACACTAAACATTCTGACTAGGCCCAAACCAAAATTCCTTTCCACGCGATTAAGGTCGACAATCTCGATAACAAAAATTGTTTGGGCAAGAATTTTTACAAAAGTCGTTCGCGCAAAAATGGAATTCTTTCGAAGAAAAGTGCTAAATCAATGTCCGTCTGTTGGAGCCGCAAAGAACGAAGAAGCAGATGAGCCCACGCTTCTGGATATCGAGTCATTCCCCCCTCTCCAAAATGGTAGGCCTTTTGCACTTTGACATTGGTGCAACCCTGCACCGGAGCTCCTTGAATCAGCTGCGGAAACGTCCTTTGGTAGAATTGGAGACAGTTCCCCCCCTCACTCAGGCCATTAAAGTGAAACAGAGGAAAGGGGCCCGGCTGACCGATGGCGTCCGACAAAATAGCAAAATCAACTCCCTTACCGCAGTCTTTCTTCAGCTTTTGACCAAAGTAATCCAACTCGTGAGCTCCGTGGCTTGCACCCGAACCTAGGACAAAAGTCTTAGCTAAAAGCTCGGATTTTCCATCGCGGCACTCAAACAGCTCCGTGAAGGCAATCTGAGCCTTCTTGGCGCTGGCATGGCGATAGATCAGACTGAACAAAACCGACACGTCATCAAAGTCCGTAATGATTTTAAGAGCGGCAGCCTTTTCGGAAATCTTATCTTTGGCAAAGGGAAGCTTTTTGCCCTGGGTGTGAAAATCCACTGATGTTTCAAAATCACGAAAGGCGCCAAAATCCTGTCCATTGAAATGAATGTGAACAACTCGCTCGAACTTTTTTGATCGAAAGACCTGGCGAATCTCGTCCGTGCTGGCTTTGATTCGCTCAGCTGTCCAAAAATCCTCCGGCTTTTCCACCTCAACATCCGGCTGACCACAAGCAGCTAGCGCCAAGGCCCAAAGCAGAATGAAACCGACGGAATGAATTCTCCGCACTTCCTCCCCTTCAGATTCCATTACAAACGAAGAGGAAATGAATCGTCAAACAAAGACCATGGTCTTGATCAAATATTGATTAAAGAACGGGATTGCCCTGAACTTGTCTTAACTCTCGAAGCTTCTGATGAGTGTTTTTACCCCAATCAAGAGAATCCTCAGAAGATTCGATCTTACCCTTTTCAAACTCCAATAAAACATTGAGAGCTCGCGCATTATGAGTGACGGATTGTTTTCTCTTGAGGGTTTCTTGAGCAGCAAGAAACTCGATCTTGAGGCGGACATGATCATCTGATGTTTTCAAACTATTGATAATCCCGTCTTCAAACTCCTTCAAAGGCTCAAATCCTAGAGCCGACTGAGTACCGATCAAAGCTTCCAGGAACAGTCCCTCGGGATCGAGAGTTCGATCCGACTCAAAATGCTGATACGTTCCCTTCTTGATTTCGCTTTCAAAGCTTCTCAACTCTGCAACCGCACTTTGGGCGTCGCGCGAGGTCAAATGCTTTGACGTACGCTCAACCCAAAGGCGGTGATGCAGATAGAGCGCATCAATCTGCGCTTCTCTCGCCAGTTCCTGCTGTTTTCTAACTTCATGAACTTTTGCATATCTCCTCAGTCGGAGGACGTCCTCTTCATTCCCATGGGTCAGCAAAAGGCCGTGGAAAATTCCAAAATTATTCTCCCCATGAGGCAAAAAGAACTTATCAGTTTGATACTTCGGATCCTGGGCTTTCTCGGTGTAGAGATCCATCAAGCGCCGAACCTCATCGATGCCGCGCCCTTTAGCACTCTTCACAAGAGACAACACATGAAAGGCATGGGGTCGCGTGTTTCCACCGACCGCTTCAAGAACAGCATACCGCCAAACATCCTCCTGAGTCTGATCTTCAATGAGATTCGCCAACTCAAGAGCATCCTTGTAGCGCTTTTCAAACTCGTACTGCCGATCATCCCCTCGAAGCTGGGCCGCATCGCCGATATGAGAGTTACCAAGCGTCATTCCAATCTTGGCGGCTCGCCACTTTCGTACGTCGGGCGGAATCTGAGGTCCTGTAATACTATGTTTATTTTGCTTCTGAATTTTAAGAAGCTCACGAATCGCCTGCTCACTCTCTTCACCCCATCCAAAACCTCTGAGCTTTCGAGTCAGCTCATTGATCTGCTTTTGAAGATCGATTTCCTTCTGTCGTAGGGCAGCTTCTGCGGCAGTGATGGCTGAGGAATCAACGAGTTGATTCTGCTTGAGAGCTGAACAGGGCTCCGCCGACGGCGAAAGCCAAAAACTCGTCACGACAATCGACAATACAACGAACATCCTCTGCAAATCCTCAGACGGAGAGAGGTGCAAGATGGATACCAGGCTAAAGGGGCTTATATTGGGGACTTAGCGTGGTCTCAGTGAGGAGACTGCTCCCCGCTGAGCTCATCGTCTGAGGCAAAGGAGACTGAGAGTCGGGCAGAGAACTTAGGCGTCTTTCCATCGGGATCTTTGAGCAACAAGTTGAGCGTCTCTTGAAAACGCTCTTCCTTGGGATTCGCCTTGGCTAAGTCCTGCATTTTTGAGAGCGCCTCTTTGCGATGACCGCCTTTCCACAGGACACTGACCTCATAATAGTCGAGAGCGGGGCCCGACTGACCCTGAGCTCTCAAATCTTCAATCACTTGGGGCATGAGTTCGGGACGCTCCCCCATTTTGGTTTGTACAAGGATGACGGCCTCGTGAACTTCCCTATCATCCGTTCGAAGCGCCAAAGCTTCCTCGATCTCTCTTTCGAGCTTGGCAAAAACCTCCGCGCGCTCGAGGCTCTGAGTTTCAGGATTTAACTGAGAGGCCCGCATCACCTGAGCAATCAACGCCGCTTTGACAGGTTCATACATACCAGGAGCGAGTTCCTTCATTCGATACGCTGCTGCCTCGAAACGATTCATATCAGCCATAGCAGCGGCTGCTAGAATATTGGCAAGCAAACTCAAATCCTCGATCTTCGAAATATCGTCTTCTCGATGGAGCCAACCAATGGCGGCAGAGCGCAACTGAAAATAGCTTTCGTAGCATTCTTTCCGAAGTTGCTGACTTTCTTTTGAATCAGACCAGGATTTGTTTGCAACGCAACGCGATTCGTAATCAGTCTTCATCCCTTTGATGAAGTCACTCTGCATTTCACAATCGCCAGCGCTCGGAAAATCACCCGCACGAGAAAGCTGAGAAGGATCAGAGATCAAAAAGGGAACGAATGAATCCACACATTGAGCCTCCAACCGCTCAGAAAGCGAAGTTTCGGATCGAACGGTGGTTTGCACCGAAGCTGGATCGAACTTCTCTTTAATCAAATCCTGAAATCGAGCCGTTTTGGCTCGAGGCGATTTGAGTTGAGGAGAATTGAGGTAAAAACCCAGCGACAGCAAACAAAGGATCAACCCTATCGCAATCATCCAAAAAGCAGACGGAGAAAGTCTCATCCCGCCTCTTTGGCATACACGGGCTCGGCAAATCAAGACTTGGAGGATGAACCGTAAGGATTGGCAATGAGGGCCTTCTTCTTGGCCTCAAACTCCCTCAGAAGACCTCGTTGGCCCCGCTCAACAAAAAGTGAACGAGCCAACTGCTCATGAAGGGCGGTTTTTCGACTCTTCCAGGGCATGGCTTTTTGAAAGGCCAGCAGGCGCTCCAGAGCCTCATCCATTCCCTCCTGAGTCTTCGAAGAGCAACGAACAATGCGCTCCAAAGGAACGCCCTGCTCCATCAAACTATGCTCCATGGCCTCAACGCCACGTAAATCAGATTTATGGATAAAGTACAAATCGGCGAGCTCACGAACTCCTGCTTTCATCCACTGAATCTCATCGCCCGTTTCAGGCTGAAGAATCAAAACCGTCACGGCCGAAATCTGAGCAACTTCGGACTGAGTCTGCCCACTTCCTGCGGTTTCCACCCAGACTTGATCGAAGAACTTTTCGCAGTAGATCTCGACGTCTCGAATGGACTGAGAAAAAGCTTGAGTCCCACGCGTCGACATTGATCGAATGTAGGCTCGATCGGAGAGATCTTTGCCCGAGATTCGAATCCGATCTCCGAGCAAACTTCCCCCGGATTGAGGACTTGAAGGATCACAAGCAAGCCAAGCCACAGACATCTTCTCAACGGCTTTCGGCATCAAAGTGGAAATGAGCGTGGATTTGCCCACGCCAGCCGGTCCTGTAAAGCAAACAGTGCGCTTCAAAGAGTCGGGGCCAAAGAACTTACTTAAGTCTTTGAGCGCCTTCTCATCTCGGTTCTCAATGGCCGAGATCGTCTTTGAAATTTTTAGCCGATCAAGCTTCTGGCGTTTCATCGGTCGGCTGAGCAGTCCCTTTTGATTTGGGTTTGAATGAAACTTTTGCATTGATTTCGATTTCGTAGTTTTTTGCAAGATGATCCCCCACCGCTGTTGAGAGGCGTTGCCAGTCAACTTTCTTTCCCTTCATCCACTCAACGGCTGCCGAAACATTGCCTTGAGGGTCGCGAATCTTCTCAGAGGCTGTGGCCAATTTATCAAAGGCCGCAAAAACGAGATCTTCCCATCCGCGAGTTTCTTTTGATGACTCAGAAGTCGATTGATTTTCAGACACGCTTAGCCATCTCCTCAGCTCGTAGTTTAAACGCGTGAAGCATTTCTGGCAGCTGTAACTTTGTCACTTGTTCAACTAATGCCTTGGGAACCATCCAACCAAAGGTGGCATCCACGGAATAAAATGCCCGGGTCTTAGAATCAGAGAGTTTCTCCAACTTCCATCCTCCCGAATTCGTTTTCATAAGCTCGCCGCGAACAAACTCCCACTCGAGACCCCGAGGCGGATCCATTCGAAACTTGAGCGTGTATCGAATCGGCTTGATTACTTGAATCGAAAAATCAGCTTCAACGCCTTCAGCCGTCGGTCGCATCACCACTTCCTTGGTGGTGCTCAAAAACTCAGGATACTTTTCAAGGTCCGAAATGACTCGAAACACAGTCTCAACAGGAGCATCAATCTCAATCTCGCGCTCAACCATAATTATCCAATCGGCGCCTTGATATCAAAGCGATGAGTCGCTTTGAGGTATCGAATCGTTCCCGTTGCTGAGCGCATAACAACAGATTCAGTCGTCGCTCCGTTGTGAAAGAAGTTCACGCCTTTTAGGAGAGTCCCCGTGGTCACACCGGTGGCTGAAAACATCACATTTCCACGCGCAAGCTCGTCAATTTTGTAGATCCGATCAAAATCCCGAATACCCATTTTTGTGGCGCGAGACTTCTCATCGTCATTTCTAAAGATTAAGCGGCCTTGAAAGTCGCCTCCCATACAGCGAAGCGCTGCGGCCGCGATCACACCCTCAGGCGCTCCACCCGATCCCATCAAGACATCAATTCCTGAATCAGCTTCGCAGGTGGCAATAGCGGCGGATACGTCGCCGTCTTGAATCAAGCGAATGCGACATCCGAGCTGACGTACCTCTTGAATCAAATCTGCGTGCCGAGGGCGATTAAGAATCACCACGGTGATCTCAGAGAGACGCCGCCCCATTCCTTCGGCAATGCTTTTGAGATTCCACGTTGCACTTTGACGCAAATCAATGCGCCCCTTAGCCTGAGGCCCCACGGCCATCTTCTGCATATAGACATCTGGTGCGTGCAAAAAGCCCCCGTCCTCTGCAAGGGCTGCCACAGACATAGCATTGGAAGCGCCTTGAGCAGTAATGGTAGTCCCCTCAAGAGGGTCGAGCGCTAAATCAATCGCCGGACCATTGCCCGTTCCGACGTTTTCTCCAATAAAGAGCATCGGAGCCTCATCTCGCTCTCCCTCTCCGATCACAACGCGCCCCTTAAACTCTATTCGATTAAACGCCGCTCGCATGGCCTCAACAGCCACGCGATCCGAAAGCTTTTCATCTCCAAGACCTACGGTTCTTGCCGCTGCAATCGCAGCCGCCTCTGTGACACGAACAGATTCAAGAGCAAGGTTTCGATCCATACGTCTTAAGACTATTGAAAGGAGACCAGTGGAGTCAACGCGGGGAAGTACTAAGGAATCGTAAAGTGCGAATGCATTCAGATCGAGTGGACCTAACCACAACTCGCTCAGAACTCGCGCGGCGAATGCTAGGACCTGCCTCTCGAAGCAGAGCTGCCGTCTCCGGGTTTTTGAGATGAGGGCTAGGAATATAAATCTTTTGGGTATCGGGATCGAGCGCGCTAAGTCCCAGCATATCGGCAATGTCTTGAAGCACTGAGTCACGCTGCAAGGCTGGAACAACAGCGGCAACCTGATAAAACTTTCCTGTTGAAGGATCTCGCGTAAGAGCCAGTGTGGCATCGATCGGATCGAGTTTAGAATCGATCCCGCCTGAAGCATTCATCGCCCCGCTTTTGAAGTACACCACGACACGGTTCGGCTGAGTTGCTCTCCAAACAGCAGTTCCACCCCACAACCCCTCCGGAGGAAACTCTTTCCCAAAATGAAGCTCCATCAGAGCCGTATGCGCTTCCTTTCTCTGGAGCAGAGCTCCTGACTTTCTAAGCTCATGCCGAAGTGGGGAAAAATACATCTGTCGTGGAAGATGAGCGCGGCTCTGTCTCAACAGAAATGGCTCTGGATACCCAGCTTCAATATGATCAAAAACCGAATTCTCCCCCACACCAAAAAACACCGAATGTGTATTCGTCGAGGCAATCCATGGCAGATAAAGAAACTGCGGTGGCCGTCCGAAGGAGTTCAGCAATCCAAAGGGAGATTTGGGTGCAACTTCTTCGCGAGCCAGCACACAACTCCCGCCAAAAAGGCTGGCCCAAAGAACAAGACTTGCAGCTGCCAAGTGGGTGAGTTGGATCTTGGGGAGATTCATAAAGCCTTCCGAAGTCTTAAATGTGCAAATCCCTCGCCACAAGGTTCTAGACCCTATTTTAAGCACTTTATGGCCTACATTCTTACATTTTTAATCATACATTTAAGATATCTAGGAAAAGCCTTCTGTCTCGACAAAACACAGCAAGATTGGGGCGCTTTATGTTTCTTTTTTATCATATTTATTTATACTCAATATTATGAACTTTTGGACGCTTTGTGAAAGCTATCTCAAACCCCAATCACTTTCTCGCACCACAAAATTCCGAGCAGAGGCCTCACTCAAAAGACCTCTCTCCGAGTTCAAAACAAGTCTCTTTCCCCTAGATGAGTCTAGCGACCGCATGGCATCTATTCTTGCGAGATATGCTCCAATGACTGAGGATGATTTTGAAAGCCCAAAGGACCGCGAACTCTTTCGGCAGCTTCAAGCTTTTCCGCAAGACCGCGCGTATTTTGAAATGCTGCTGCAACAGAACTTACTCTTTAAGAAATTCCAGGATACGACTGTGAAGGATTTTCTCGACTCCGCTGAGGGGAAAGCCTGGTTCAAGCGTGCGCAGCGAATCAAACACAAACCAGTCTTTTGTTTGGAGATCCCCTACTACCCCACTCGACAAAGCAGCCTGCGCGCAGAAGCAGATCTTAAGCGTCTCCTGAGAAGACAGCCGCTACTTCGGTATCTCGACCTTAAGGCTATGGGGTTTAAGAATGTTCAGGCGATTTTGGAGCGATTTCCAAGTCTCAATCTTCATCGGCAGCGCTATCTGAAGCAACTCTCCTCCACCCTTGCTCAAGCAAAATGATCTCAAAGAAGCGTGTGGGCCGATACTCAAAGAGCCCCCACTTCTTGAGATACCGCCGCAAACTAAACGCGGGAATCTCAATACTAAAATGATACTTGAGCTGACGAGAGAGCTCACTCATCGATGGACGCTTGAGCAAAAAATAAAGCTCAAGAATCCGATTCTTGGTATCAAGATCAATCGCTATAGACCGCTTGGGAAGGCTTTTTGCGAGGTTTTTATCGGCCGTTCTCGACCATCGATAAATACTATCTCGAGAGACATTAAGGTCCTTTGAAATTTGTGTGATCGACTCCCCCGCCTTCCATCGAGCGAGAGCTTCGAGCTTCAGGTTCGACTTCGTCTGCTGGAGTTTTCGACTTTTTTCCGAAGTCACTGTCTTGTTTCCCAAAATATCGTTTGTGTTCACAAAACAAGAATATTATGAAACACTGATACAGCAAAGATATTCTCCTCAATCACTTCATTTTAGCCCCCCTAAAACGCTCTATTTTGTCAGATTTTATCAGTCATATTTGGCTTGAAATAGTTCGCAAAATAGTTTATTTTGTGAACTGTGACGAAACCCATCTTCGAGCGCCATCCTCTGGGCCCCTACGCCGTCGAATTCCTCGAGAGTTTGCGGGAGGAGCGTCGACTTCAAGGCTCAAGCCTCCAGAACTACGAGCGCGAGCTGAGACTGCTTCTGGAACTCCTGCCGCAGCCCACTGAGACATCAAAGCTCAAGACTCACCTTCGATCTCAAAAACCCGCCACCGCCGTTCGAAAGCTCGGACTTTGGCGACGCTTCTTTGAGGGCACGTCCGAGGTCTGGCAGCAAACGATTGCAGGAATCAAAATGCCGAAGATTCGCCAAAAGCTTCCGCGATTTCTGACGGATGAAGAGGTCTTTCGGCTTGAACAAGCTTGCTATCGAAGTGATTTCATTGATCGCGATCGAACTCTCATTGCCCTGATGCTGCAACTGGGACTTCGACTCGCCGAAGTCTTGCAACTGAGATTCAAAGACATTGAATCCGGATATTTGAAAGTGACTCGAAAGGGCGACAAGGAACAGCGCTTGCCCTTGACCGCCTCTCTTCAGAATCTCTTGCGCACCTATCAGCGTGTTCAGAACGCCGGCCCCGGCGACTACCTTTTTGAAGGACGAACACAAGAGCGTTTATCCTCTCGCGGAGCGCAAAAAATTCTCGACCGTCTTGCGAAGGAAGCAGATCTTCAAGAGAAGATTTCCCCGCATGCTCTTCGACATACGTTTGCCTCTCAACTCGCCGCTCGAGGAGCAAGCCTTGTGGCACTCAAGGAAATCTTGGGGCACCGCCGCCTTCAAACCACCGAAAGATATCTGCATGTCACGCCACAGCATCTTCAGGAAACTCTCCAGCTATTGAACCGATGACGAATCCGGGCTTTCGAGAGATACTGGGACGTCTATGCTCGGCTGTCCGCGCTGCACACATAAGGCTCTGCTCAAAAAGCAAACCACCAAGGGTTATATTTTTGAATGTCTCAAATGCGAAGGCAGAGCTCTTAGCTTTGAACTTCAAAAAATCATTGGCGGTGAGAGTGCGTTTTTCTCATTTAAGGATTTACTGGCTCGAAGCAATTTCAAAACAGATCTGAATTGCCCAAGCTGCCGAAAGCCGATGGCAGGGCTCGAGCTCGATGATCAGCGCGTTGTTCTTGAAGCCTGTTCCTCCTGTGAAATGACCTGGTTTGACAGGGCTGAGTTTGACCACTACGCCCACCCACACAAAGGGGATGTTCTTGCGCTTGAATGGCCGGGAAGTTTTTGGAATATCGTTCCCGGAATTCTCCGACTTCCCGTGGAAAAAACCAACCCTCTCGCCTCGACTCCATGGATGACGATTTCCCTCGTCAGCTTCATGTTGATCATTCACGCGATGATTTTTTCGAACCTTGATCAAGCTGTTCAATCGTGGGGCTTTTATCCAAACGAGCCTTTTCGTCACAGTGGACTGAACCTGCTGACCAATATTTTTATTCATGGCTCTTGGGCTCACTTGATCGTCAATTGTTACGCACTCTTTATCTATGGAGATAATGTTGAAGATCGATTTTCACATCGAATGTATCTCCTACTCTTTCTCTTGGCGGGGGCAGTGGGCTCACTAGCGCATTCGATCTTTGATCCAAGGGGCGATCTTCCCCTTGTTGGCGCGAGTGGAGCGATTTCAGGAATCATGACCGTCTATTGTTTGAGCTTTCCCAAGGCTCGCCTCGCAACGTTCTTTCTGATCCGATGGCTTTCGTATCCGGCATGGGTCTATGCGATTGTTTGGATCATTCTTCAGGCCATCGGTGCCGCTCGGCAGGCTGCGGAGCTCACGATGGTTTCCTACGCGGCCCATCTCGGAGGTGCGTTGGTGGGCCTGTTGTTCTATCTCGCCATGCGAGATAAACCCCGATTTAAGCTCCGTTAATCCGTGGCTCTTGCTCGTTGACAGATTTTGATTTGGTGAGAGTATGCGGGCCGTGATTTCTTTGGGCCTCATTTTTTCCGTCACGTTCCCTATCGCCGAATCATTAGAGCGCATTGTTGCGCAGATTGAGCACACTCAGCTGGAAACAAAAGAAGCCATCTATCGACTTCAATGGGGAGGGGCTCGGCTCATTCAAGAGGAGCTAAAGACCAATCCCAACGCGAAGCATTCCTTTGTTTGTATCGATGAAAACAAAATCAAGGGAGCATTCCAATCCTGGCCAACATGCTTCTTCGGGGTACTGGAAAAAAAGCTCCTGACTCAGTCTGAGCTCACCGAGCTAATCGACAAACTCGAATCCGAAACCTCTTGGAAAAAGCTCGGCTTTGCAAGCGTAGGCGCCAGCCAAAAACACGAGGCTAAAGCTCTCAATGTGATCCTCGATCACGACTCATCTCTTCAACTACTCGAAGATTTTGACTACCAAATGCCGCTTGAAAAACAGACCACAGAAGTGTTTCAGACAGATTCCATCGACTGTTTGAAAAAGTTTCGAAAGACTCGAACGCGCGGTGGCTCGGCCACCTTTGGACACAGTCGCTGGAGGTGTTCCATAGACCTGAAGCCCAGGAGTCATTGACGCTCCGCCCCATCGAAAATTTATTGCTCTGCATCATCAGGCACTTAACCCCCTTTAGCCAGCCATAGACCATCATAAACCCCTTCAAATTGCCGATGTCACAGTGAATGCGTGTGCTCAGAAAACCTGCGGTGCTCTGCAGCGAAAGTGAGGATTGACGTTGCGTATCAATACCAACATCCCCTCACTCAATGCTCAGAGAAATCTGGGATCGATCTCGCGCGCCCTCAGCCGATCGCTTGAGCGACTGTCCTCAGGCTCACGCATCAACTCAGCCCGTGATGATGCCTCTGGATTGGCTGTGTCTCTCGGACTCAAAGCTCAAGCCAAGGGCCTCACACGTACCATTCAAAACATGAATGAAGCGTTTGGTTATCTCAACGCCGCTGACGGAGCTCTCCAAACTCAAATGGATCTCGTGCAACGAATGCGAGAACTAGCCGTACAAGCAGCCAATGGAAGTTTGTCGACATCGGACCGCTCGACGATTCAAGTGGAGCTCAACCAACTCATGGCTGAGTTTTCGCGCACGTCTCAATCGACGCTGTTTAACGGCACCAACCTCTTAGGTGGTGAGCTGGAAAGCAAAACTCTGCAAGTGGGCACACAGAAAGGGCAATCGATTGCGATGAGCGTCGACTCAAGCCTTGAGAGCGATATTTTCGTTGATGAAGTTTACTCGAGCACTAATTCATTTTCAAAAACAGAAAGCATTTATACGTTAAATGCATCGATTTTGTTTTCAGATCTCACAGGAGACGGTCTTGTAGAAATGATCGCCTATGATTCAGGCTCACAAACCTTCTCGATATTGCAGAATGATGGCAACGGAGCCTTCTCAAGGCCTGTGACCTTCTCTGGAGTCGCTGCAAGCGCCAGCATTCGGGCAGACTATGACTTCAATAATGATGGCAACAACGATTTACTTTTTGGAGACTCAACCAATCGAGTCGTTTGGCTCAGCGACGGCTACGGTGGCTTCTCATCTCGAGTCACAACGGTTCTGGCATCTGGCTTCACTGGAATCACTAGCATCAAAGATTTTAATAATGACGGAAATCTAGACCTTCTGAGCACCAACTCAACATTGAATGGAATCATCGTTAACTTTGGAAATGGCAAAGGAAGCTTTGCTTCATCTGCAACAGTGATGAGTGGCACGGCATTCACAACCGTCTTTACAGAAGATCTTAACGGAGACGGATATCTTGATGTCTTTGCTGGCAACACAAGCGCTCAAAGCCGCTACATTCGAATGGGGAGCTCCTCCGGAACCTTCTCAACAGGCACAACGGCCACTTCGATCACTACGGCCAACAGTGGCACGACCAACGTCGCTGATGTCAACAATGATGGGTATCTAGACTTTATCGATAAAGACACCTTGGGGAACTTAGAGGTGAGATTTGGCAATGCGAGCTGGACGGGATCTCTGCTCTCAGAAACCGCCATGGGAACCTCTTTCTCAAACATCTTGACGGGTGATATCGATGGCGATGGAGACACAGATGTCTTAGCGGGAGATGGAACGGCCGGGTCCATCGCTGTACGCCTCAATACTGGATCGGGCATTATGTCGGCCACAACGACGATGACAATCGCTGCAGGGACTACACTGAGCGCTGTTGAGGATATCAACGCTGATGGACGAGATGATGTGATTGCAACGAGCGGGATGAATCTTTATCTGCGACTGGCAACAGGAGCGGGTAACTTTGCATCCACCTCAACAACAGCGTGGTCAGGGATTACCATGTTCCCGCAAATTGAGGATATCAATCAGGATGGGTATATGGATTTGATCGGACTGGACTATATGTTCCCCACTGTCAGCATCATGCTGGGAAACTCATCGGGCTTCTCAAGTGCTCAGAGCATTTCACGATCCACCAGTAGTAGCTCGCTCCATAATTCATTTTTGGTAGACCTCAACAATGACGGTTTCAAGGATGTCTTTTTGTACGACATTGATATGCTGAGTGGCGAATCAATGACTGTCCTCCAGGGCACCGTCCAAAGTGAAGATCCCACTTCCATCGATCTGACTGATCAGGAATCGGCCGAGGATGCCCTTGAAGTTCTGGATCGCGCAATAGGAAAAATCAGCGAAAGAAGAGCAGAAATCGGGGCTCTTCAGAATCGACTGACCTCTGCCATCAATGCTAACTCGCTCACAATGGAAAATTTATCATCCGCCTACAGTCAGATCATGGATACGGATATCGCTCAGGAGACCGCGGAACTCACTCGCTCACAGATTCAACAGCAAGCGGCCGCTGCAGTACTCGGACAAGCCAACATCGCTCTTCAAATGGCGATTCAACTTCTGAACTCTTGATGACGCGCTACACCAGATAAAATTTATTGCCTTGCGCCATCAAGGACTTAGATGTCCTCGTCCCACACCATCTACTCATAAACCCCTTCAAATTGCCGATGTCACAGTGAATGCGTGTGCTCAAAAAACCTACGGTGCTCTGCAGCGAAAGTGAGGATTAACGTTGCGTATTAATACCAACATCCCCTCACTCAATGCTCAGAGAAATCTGGGATCGATCTCGCGCGCCCTCAGCCGATCGCTTGAGCGACTGTCCTCAGGCTCACGCATCAACTCAGCCCGTGATGATGCCTCTGGATTGGCTGTGTCTCTCGGACTCAAAGCTCAAGCCAAGGGCCTCACACGTACCATTCAAAACATGAATGAAGCGTTTGGTTATCTCAACGCCGCTGATGGAGCTCTCCAAACTCAGATGGATCTCGTGCAGCGAATGCGAGAACTCGCAATTCAAGCCGCCAACGGAACACTTGCCCTCTCGGACCGATCGAATATTCAAGTGGAACTCGATCAACTCATGGCAGAGTTCAACCGTCTCAGCTCCGACTCTGCTTTCAATGGAGTCAATCTGCTGGATGGATCCTTAGAGAGTGTGAAGCTCCAGGTGGGAACCCAAAAGGGCAACACCATCGATTGGGGCATTGAATCGAGCACAGAGACGGATGTTTTTACTGAGGACGTCACAACAAGTACGAAGCAGTTTAGCGTTAAGACGCCAAACATCTCTGGCGCTTTCGGGATTGGGCTGACAGATCTCATCGATCTCAACATGGACGGCGCCGAGGATGTCGTCGTCAATGATTTTACAACTGTGTCGGTTTTTCTGAATGATGGCGAGGGCAGCTTTCAGTTGAGTACTTCATTTAGCCTTTCGAACGCCGGAATGGAGAAAGGCGACTTCAATGGTGATGGCAACCAAGATCTCATCTTTAACGCTGGCTCATCTCGAGTCGTCAAACTCAGTGATGGAAGTGGCGGCTTTTCAGGCACAGTGACCACCGCCGTTAATGCCAGCCAAGTGAATCTGCAGAAGATTGCTGACTTCAACAACGACGGCATTCTCGATATGCTCAACAGCGGAGCAACAACAGCCACTCTTCATCTTGGTAATGGCGCAGGAGGGTTCTCGGCAGCGCAAACGGCAAGCGTGGGAGGAGTTGGAAGTATTCTCAGTCTCGATGTGAACAACGATAACTATCTGGATTTGGTCATCAGCAGCGGGACTAGTCGTTTCATTTGGACGAGTTCAGCTTCGGGCGCTCTGACAGCAGGGTCAACACTGAGCAACGTCAACAGCTCAGCGAGTGCTGACAACATCGTAGACCTCAATGGAGATGGGTTCTTAGACTTTTTGTATCTGAACTCCACGAACTTCTCGACCATTGCATTTGGGAATTCAACCGCTACTGGGTTGACAGGAACATCGTTCAACTCTGCGATTTCCGGATACAACCAAGTCACAACAGGTGACATTGACGGCGACGGCGACAAGGATCCTATTTTTTCCAACGGAGCCGGAGCTGCGGTTCGATATCTCAACAACGGTGGAGCCCCAAGCACATGGTCTCGATCAAGCTTCAGTCTCGGCGGAAGCTCTTCAATTGTTCGCGTTGATGATTTCAACAATGACGGCATTGACGATATCATTACAAACGACAGCGTCAGCGGACGTGTCTACCAACTGCAGGGTAGCTCGACGGGAACATTCACCACAGTAGCCACCCTGAACTGGCAGAATACGAGTACGTTCATCGATGACGTTAACAACGACGGCCTTCTCGATATGTACGGAACAGAAAATGATACCGGCAACATACTAATGGCCTGGAACTCTGGAGGTGTTCTATCTGGGTCATCTTCTAACAGCGCTGTCATGTTTGCGTATTACGCCCCTCTCATCGGCGATTTGAATGGAGATGGGTTCAAGGACTTCCTCCTCTGGGAAACAATCAGCGGCTTTGATTTCCAAGCTCGGATTCAAAACACGGTCACCAACACTGTGGCTGCGACTTTTGATTTGCAGACTCAGGAAAGTGCTTCGGATGCCCTTCAAATTCTTGATAACGCTGTTAACAACATCAGCGCTCGGCGAGCGGAGATTGGGGCTCTTCAGAATCGACTGGCCTCTGCCATCAGCGCGAATTCTTTGACGCAAGAAAATCTGATGAGCGCCTACAGTCAAATCGTCGACGCAGACATTGCTCAGGAAACCGCGGAACTCACTCGCTCGCAAATTCAACAGCAAGCGGCCGCTTCGGTGCTTGGACAAGCCAATGTTTCGATGCAAATGGCTCTCCAACTCCTTAATCTCTAGGCCGAGCACCAACGTTAGCGTCTGGAGTCGGCAAAGACTGCCGATTGTGAGACCGGCAAAGCCATGATCCAATAAAGCATGCAAACTTCAAACTGGCCCTGGCGCCTCAGCGAAAAAGCCCAAGAGAAACTTCAAGCGAAGACTCAAAACCTTAAGCTCCAAAGTGGCGCTGTCGTTTACAAAGAGGGCGAAACGTCAGACATGGTTTTCAAAGTTCTGAGCGGCCAAATCAAAGTCTTCAAAACAACTAAAACAGGACAAGAGATTCCTTTGTATTTCATTGAAGCAGGTCAGGTCTGCCCACTCGCGCTGCAAAGCTGTCTGATGTGGAAACCGGCTATGGCATCCGCCGTGGCAACCGAAGAAACTGAAATTGCCTGCATACCGGCCGCGGATTTTGCACAAATGCTGACGATTCAAGAGGAAGCTCTCAACGACATCCTCAACTTTGTCGGCGAAAATTTGAAGGCGATTGAAGAAGCGTTTCGAAGTGTTTCGCAGAATCGATCGACGAAATTAAACTAAGACGCAATCTTAGAGCGGCCTCGATGAGGCCCGCAAGTGGTTGGAATCCCTCACCAATTTACATAAGACGTTAAGGAATCAACTCAACTCCCACCCGATAGACTTTCTGCGTTTAGGCTTTGACGAGTCTAGGTTCCTACCCTATTTTCAAAGGTCTCAACCGAGGGCGGTTAGCTCAGTTGTCGGACCGAAGGTCCGCGACTAAATAGCGAGCGCCTCGCGCTCTAACCAACAAGAGTCAGTGTTGGTTGGCAGCATGGTTTCTCAAAATATCTGACTCATCCGAGGGCGGTTAGCTCAGTTGGTTAGAGCGCCACGTTGACATCGTGGAGGTCGGTGGTTCGAGTCCACTACCGCCCACCATTTTTTATAAGCATCGAAAGAATCCGACTGCAGGTTTGAAACTGCTGCGATCGAGTGCGCTTGCTTCGAAACACAAACGCTGCGTGATCAAGCCCAACAAGGCTAATGCGCGAAACTCCGGGAATCTGCATGCTTCGATGAGGAACAACACCATCACTTCGAATCCCCTTCCACTGCATGAGCTTTCGAAAAATCTCAAAGACTCGCAAACTGAATCGACGCTCATCATAGGTCGTCAGCGTAACGGCGGGGTGAGATTTCAAGACCCTCTCAATCTCAGGAGCATTTTGCCTCATCCAGGCCTGTCGGCGTCGCGCGGAGAGAGACTTTGTCGACTGCCAAATCCCATAGAGGCGTTTCTTGATTGATTCAGGTAACAATCGCGTACGAAGCAAAAACCGATCCCAGCCGTCTTCAACATGGGGATCCAGTTTTGCCGAAGAAAAGAAATCCGCCACAAACGTGCCATAGAAGGGCGATTGAATAAAAATCACACCAAAGACCTTGGACCTCAACTGAGGCGATTGAATCAAGGCCTCCAAAACTTCAACGCCACCTCGACTGTGCGCAATCAACAACACTGGCTTAATCGAAGTCTCAATCTCACCCGCAATTCTCTGCGCATTCAACGCACTCGATTCATCCGAGCGAGTCTGCACCGTAGAGTGAGAAATCCCCGAATCAGAAAGCCAATCTCGAACAGGATCCAGATAGCCCTTAAACCATTCATGAAAAAAACCTGGAACCAAAACCGCGTGAACTGAATCCGACACATCCGGCGATGAAGCGGGATCCAGCGCTTCAAAATCCTCAGTGGCATCCGGCCCCATCCATTGAAGAGATTCATAAGGAGTGACATCTTGTATATCGCGTGCCTCAACGGACGCACTGACAAGGATCAAGACCCACGCAACGGTAAAAGCTCGCAAAACCCTTGGCACGCCCCTCAATAGCACACTTCTCGGCAGGCTGCTATTGGCCGGTGGATTTGACCAGAGGGAGCCAAACGAGGAAGGTCGTCCCCTCTCCTTCTTTGGATTTAAAAGAGATCTCGCCACCCATCTTTTGAATAATTCGCTGGGTGATTGCCAATCCCAACCCCGTGCCCGAATCGGCCTTCTTCGTGGTAAAGAAGGGTTGAAAGATCTTGGGCTGGACCTCCGCAGGGATGCCCTGACCATGATCTGTCACACTCAACACCACACAGTTTTCATCCTGCCGTTGGAGCTCAATCAGAATGGTCCGATCCGAGGTACCTTCCGTTGCGTGCCGAGCGTTTGAGAGAAGATTCATCAGCACCTGCTGCATCTCACCCGGAACACCTTTGACGTCAAATGAGGGCTGATCGCGATTATAGACAATATCGATTTTCTGCTTCTTAAAAATCTCTTCTGCCAAATCCAATGTCTGGAGAATCACATTGGACAACGAATAAACTTCTTCATCGTCCTTATCCACTCGAGAATAAGTTCTCAGAGCTTGAATGATTTCTTTAATCCGCTGATGAGCTCGCTTCTGCTTATGGAGATACTCTGCAATTTTGGGATTCTCCATCTTCTCTTTTGCGAGCAGATTTTCCAGCATCTCTCCCAAACCGATGCTCAAGAAGAGTGGATTATTGATCTCGTGAGCAATGCCCGCAACTAACTCACCGATGGAGGCCAACTTACTCTGATGTTGTGTCATGCGCCGCTGCTCTTCAAGCTCTGCCTCGTATCGAGAGACCTCTAGCGCGCGAATGGTATTCTGCTGCTCTTTTAGAACATCTTTGAGAACCAAGAAGTCTGTCATCTGACAAGCAGGATGTCGCATCAACGAAGTGAGGTGTCGGGTCTGAATCTCTTCAAGCCTTGAAAGTGTAGGCCAACCCACAAGTAAGATCTCATCACCAATCAAATAAGCGTTAAAACGAAAATTGAGAGATAGCTTGATCAGCCGAATGTGGAGAATACGATTGACGAGCATCTTATGGGGAGAATCTTTCGCAAGATCAACGACGGGCTGCAAAAACTCAAAACATTCTTTGAACGCTGCTTCACCGCATTTCTGCGATTGAAAATACTCTGACGCCTCATTAACTCTGTAATGCTGATCAATGACGAGCCAAAACGGTGAAAGAGAGTCGAGATCAATAGTGATGGCACGCTGAACCATGAGATTTAGTACTGCACAAGAAAGACGGCCGATTCACCATGGGTCGCTTCGCCCATCTGGACTTGGCACTGTTGCTCAAACAAATCAAAAATTCCCTTCAAAAGACCAACAACAAAGTGCTCCAACCCCATATCTCGCTGGCTTTTGTAGTGTACCTTGATTTCGCGATCAGAAATCCGAGTCACCCAAAACGATGGGGCTTTGAGATGTTCAAAGGAAAGCTGCAATCGAGAGTGAAGAGAATCCAGAGATTCAATAAGTTCCACTGGGCTTGAAGCGAATGACGTGAGCACCGATCGATACTCTGATTTTTTCGCATAGCCGATCCAGTACTTACCAAAATTTTCGAGAACAGTGGCTGCAGGGAGATTTGTCTTTTCGCAGACCAATCCGACCAAATCCGCAGTTACTTTATCGTCATACTGAGCAAATGCGCTAAAACCCGACGGGTCGAGCTTCAACTTCTGGCAGAATTCCGTCCAGGTCTCCTTGCCAAGATTTTCTGTAATCATCCCCTTCACTGCCTGATTGACCATCCCGTACATTAACAACCTCCGTCTGATGTATATTTTTGTTGACGCATTTTGAGATGTCTAGACAAAGCTGATATTCTTTCTCAAACTATTGGGGTGAAGATTCCTTATCAATTGCGTCATGTCGTCGTCGTGGACGATGAAACGGATTTGCTAACGATGATCGAGGACTATCTCGAGGGTATTGGAATTCCTCAGATCGCCTGCTTCTCTGCAGCTCAAGATGCCTACAATTACTGTGTCAAACAAATCGGCGGGCGGTCGATGCCATCGGTGATTGTCAGCGATCTTTCGATGCCCAAGATGAATGGCATTGAGTTTTTGGAGAAGCTCAAGAAGAACGACTTTCTCAAAGAGGTTCCGTTTATCCTGATCACGGCCTTTGGCGAAGAAGTGAAGGTTCGAGAAGCCATTCAGGCTGGAGCTCGAGATGTTTTGACAAAACCTTTTGAGCTGTCATTTCTGAGCGAGCGACTCTGCGCCGTGTTTGAAAAGAAACAGAACACTCGATAGATAGAACGAGAGTCTTAGGGCTGCTTCGCCCTTTCATACTTCTCCGTGGTCGCGGAAAAACTCCAGCCTTGCCCAAGAGAGTCTTCCCCAAAATCGAGCGACAAAAAACGGCTGTCCACTTGAATGGGGACACGCCAGTAACAAAAAACCAGAGTCATTCCGCTCGCTGAATCGTGGCAATCGGATTGCAAAAGCATAGTGCGTTCAACAGGAGCGGCAGAGCGCATCGGCAAATGGTTTGCCGACTCAATGCTAAGCCAGCCAACAGAAGGAAAAAACCATGAACCACAACACGAAGATAGTAGTTTTGACAGGCTGCCTAACTTTCGCAATCTCTCTTCAACAAGCTTTTGCTTTCTCTCTCCCCGGGGGGGGCGTTGAAAAAGATGAGATCGACAGTCAGTACGCGGAATGCAACAAAGATGAACCATCCGACCAGCCGGAGTCCGAGCATCGAACAACCCCAGATTTCGATAAGTATGCAACAACTCAAGCTGGTGTGATTCTGCTGAAGGCTCTTGTGACCACCATGGAATACTTCGGCGACAGACCACCCAGCTCGTACTGTGAGTTTGAAAATGTCATGTTAAGTGCAGTCGCTCAACAGAACCCGGTCCAGAGGATCAAGGATGAAATCAAGAAAGAATTAGATCATTTATGGGATTGGCTGAAAAGGCGCCACCCTGATGTCAGCCCCATTACGTTTCTCAAATGTTTTGCGAAACTAATTCAAGAGTTCATATCATGCCTTAATTCTGCGGGTCATGATAACTTGTTGGGTCAATCGGAACTAATTATCGCAAGATGCTACGCAACGGCTACCGCTGCCCTCAACAGCGATTCTGCTTGTAGATAGGGCACTCGAGACACCGGGACCCAAATCTTGTGGGTCCCGGCTATTGGGCAAAGCAAGCCATCTCACAAAACAAGGAGATTTGACATGATGAGATTACAAATCAACAGCTTTACGCTGGTACGCTGTTTCCTCCTATCTCAACTGGTAGTGCTGGCAGCTCTGGCATTTGAGGACACTTTAGCCTTGTCGCGGCAAGCCTCGGATTCGGCTCAGCCGAATGATTCTTCTTTTACCTCTCTAATCCTTACCGTTCAGGCGATCTCAGCTTTGCCGGAGCAGGATAAGAGCAAATTGGGGGAACTTCTGTTTGAAGCCGCCAGAACTCAGGACGGCTCAATCGCCGTTGAGTTCCTGGCAAGACAGGCAGAAATTGGGAATGTAGACGACTTTGAAAGAGCGCTCGGGTTCTCAAAGTCAGCTGGGCCTGTGCCCACTATCGGCACACCTCTGCAGCTTATACTTGATCCGATCATTCAGGCTCTGCACCCGTACTGCAACGAATACGAATGTCGCAAACAAATGGACGCGAATGCCCTTCATGCAGCTAATGAAATTTGCTGGACGCTACACAAAAACAGGAATCACAAGGATTATCATGCATGCGTCACAAACATGCTGACACTTTACTTAGCCACGGGTCGATCCTACTGCTGGTACATAACTTACCCTGGCGCGCGGTGTCCCTACCAATGGTGAGAAGGAGATCTGAAAATGCATCATAAAACAATACTTATGAAGTTCATTATGCTTTGCACATTAGCAACCAACTCATTTGCTCAAAGTGAGGAGGGGGCTGACCAGGCAGATGCCTATTTTAAAACCGCCGGTGCTCAACAAGCAGGCCCCATAAAAGCTTTGAAAAAATGTGTGATTATTGCGGGCAAGGCGTTTTGCTGGCTTTTTGGTGATAATATTCTTCGCGAGTTGGCCGAGGACAATCCACCGGTGGTAACTGGTTGCGATGTTTGTCATGACCAGGCTTTTCGAGATGCCAGGAACAGTGACTCACAGCCATTTGAGACAGCCTACTGCGCCAGAATGCGGCAGAATGATTGCCTTCGCTGCCCAGACCTAGAGAGAAGACCGAGATGTCGTGCCAATGATTGAAGGGCCTCCCATGAATCAGCGCATTCCTTCATAACAGTGGTCAGCATGCAACTGCTGTGGGTGGAGCTACGCCCCCACCCTACCCCCTCGAGAACTTCGAGACGGGAAAGAGCTGAAGGTTGAAATGAAAAATCGCTGTATCCGAAATCTGAGAAGAACCGTACTTCTTAAAGAGTTGACGGCGAAACTCCGCCACCTCTTCCTTCATCTGAGCAAATCGCGCTTCATCCAAGCTGAGCGTCAGATGCCCAAATTCTCTCATCTCTGACGGAAGATTAAGCAGAGCAGCTTTCGACATCTCAATACTCTGCAAATAGAACGTCAAAACATCATCTCTACCAAACTGATCCGCAACAGAGATCTCAGGCACATGCGCTCGTAAGACTCCATTCTGATTCGGCTTCAAAAACTCCAATCTCACCAAGACATCAATCGCCACTTGGGCCTGCTCCTGCGTGATCGCCGGAAACAACTGCTTCGAGATCCACGCAGCATCTGCCTTAAAGTGAGTCAAACTGGAAAGCTCACGAATCGCAGGAATATACCAATGAGTCAGATACGCGGACTTCTCTTTCGCAAGATCCTCAGAGGTTTGAAGCGCCTTGAGATTCTCAAGTCTTTGAGCATGACGCTCCTTAAGGGCCGCTTCGGTCTCTTGACTAAACCCAATAAGTGCAAAAAACAAAGACGTCTCCTGACGTGTCAGCCCCAACGCCCTTGCAATCTTAACGGCCGAAATCGACGTCAGCTTTCGCTTTCTCGCAAACACAAACTGCAAAAAGCTCTTACTCGCAAATCCACATTGCTTTCCAAAATCATTCAGTGACTTCACATGCCCGCTTCGCTTCATCCACTCAAAGCGCGCCTGAATAAAGTCCACACAATCCTTGAAAGCCTCAGGACGTGGCGCCTGTGTCCACTCAACCGCTGTCATGACTTTGTGTCGTGTTGCTCTCATTGATTTTCTCCACAAGCAAAACAAAAAACAGGCTCTGATTTTTGACTGAAGACTTTCTGAAACTGCGCGTTAAACACAACAGCCTGACACACCAGCTCCAGATCAGATCCAAGACCAAAGACATTAAACAAAGTCTGCCCCATCACCTGACCCAGGAAGTTACGAACAAAACCATCATCTCGCTTGGCCAAAACAAAATACTGAAGCAAAAGCTCTCCCGAATCGATCTGGCTTTGATACTCGGCCAGATCAATCGATGAGCAATCCACTTGGTCAGCCGAAGACAGAAAGACCTCCGAGCTTGCGGGAGCTTGTCCGTTGATCAACAGAATCAGTGGGTTTCCCACTTGTGTTCCCTGAAATCCAATTCCCTGATCGTCGATGGATCTTGTTTCAAGACTGCTTGAGCTCGAAGGAGTCAAAACACTCGACTGCCCACAGCCGGTCATGACTGTTAAAAGCTGAAACGCAACGATGAAAAATCTCGCCAACCATCCCATAGCCGCG
>CAZZLQ010000024.1:0-32833 GCA_964655245.1 uncultured Bacteriovoracaceae bacterium
GAGGGTCTCGATCAAACAAGAGGCTGGTTCTATACACTCTCAGTTTTGGGAACGATTCTCTTTGATAAGCCACCTTTTAAAAATGTCGTCGTGAACGGAATGATTCTAGCTGAGGACGGCAAGAAGATGAGTAAGCGCCTCAAGAACTATCCTGATCCCCATGATGTGATTGATCAGTACGGCGCTGATGCTCTGAGACTTTATATGATCGACTCGCCTGCGATCCGAGCGGAAGAGCTTCGATTTTCTGAAGCAGGTGTGCGCGATATTGTTCGCCGCGTGATCCTCAAATGGTGGAATGCTTACACCTTCTTTGACTCATATGCCAAAGTGGACCAGTACAAACCTTCGGCAGATCTGCTCGCTGGAGGCGTCCGAAGCTCAAGTAATGTTTTAGACAGATGGATCATCTCAAGGCTTCAATCTCTCCTGGAAAAAATTGAAAGGGAGATGAAGCAATACCACATCTACAACGTAGTGCCTGAGCTTCTGACGTTCATCGAGGAACTCACAAATACTTATATCCGCCTCAATCGCCCACGCTTTTGGGATGAAGGCTTCACACAAGACAAGAAAGACGCGTTTGATACGCTTTATTCAGTCTTACTTTCACTGTCCAAAATGATGGCTCCGTTTGCGCCTTTTCTTGCAGATCACCTCTACCTGCTTTTGACTAACCGAGCCGTCAAAGAATCTGTTCATCTTGAGACTTACCCGCGAGCTTCAGCGGAGCTGATTGATCGAGGGCTAGAAAGCGGAACCAAACTTCTTGAAGAAGTCATTTTCTTGGGTCGAAACTTGAGAGATCAAGCCAAGGTCAAAGTAAAGATTCCCCTCAAAGAGATTGTCCTGGTGAACCGTCAGGCTCAGGTGCTGAAAAACATTCAGCCTCTTGAAAATTATATTAAGTCAGAGCTCAACGTGAAGAAGATCACCTACAGAAACGATGAGCAAAGTTTTGTCACCCTCTCGTGCAAGCCCCACGGACCAAGCCTCGGTCCCAAAGTGGGTCCCAAGATGGGAGCGGTCACTCAGGGGTTGGCAAAACTATCATTTGAAGACATCCAGCGACTCGATTCGGGCGACTCAGTGAGTATTGAGGGTTTTCAGATCACGTCAGCAGAGGTTCGAATTCAGAGATCCCCCGTCAAAGGTCAACTTCCTTCTGTCTCTTCATCACTCATCGTTGTCGCGTTAGATACAGCGGTGGAAAGAGACCAAGAGCTTGAAGGCCTTGCTCGAGAAATTGTGAATCGAATCCAAAAATTCAGGAAGGATCTGCAGTTAAACCTGGCGGATCGAATTCAGCTTGAGCTCCAACTTGAGGGGGATCTGAAGGAAGCAGCAGAGAAGTTTAGCACCTACATTCAGGAGCAGACGCTCGCGACTTCATTCAAGGTCACACCACAACTGAGTTTGTCCAAAACTCAAAGTTTTGAAATTGAATCTTTGAAGGGAGGCATGGGCCTTCACGTTGAATCCGCGAGGCCCTAGCCGCTCAAATTACCAAACAGGTCTTCGGCCACCGCGCTCGTTGAAAAATGGCGATTCGACCTTTGAGGCGCTCGAAGAGTTTTTTGCCGCTGTTCCACGAACCTCAGAAACCTCTGACGAAGGAGCTTGTACAGGAACGAGATATCGCTCCGAAACACCGGACTTCAAAACGATTCTGACTTCAGCGACCTCATCCGACTGGTCTGCAATTACTCGCAGCACTTCATTCACGTCAAAGACGTGCGTGTGCTTGGCCTCTTCCTCTCGTCGAAGGCGCTCAGCCTCTAGACGAGCCGCCTCGCGTTTTGCTGCTTGAGCCGCTCGATACTCAGACTGAGCCCACAGGGTCTCATCGGTGACGTACGCGCTGACTCCATTGGAAAAAGTTAACGATAGAATGCCGATAGCACTCAAAACATAGATTTTCATAAACTGGATCTCCCTTAAACCTCGTTGATAGTTGCACGAATAGCCGACAGGCCGCAAGCAGAAGGGCGGGTCCTAGACTTTCGTCGATAAATTTGATCAGTTGGAGTTCAGGAGATTCACGCTGGAAAAGGCCTACGAGTTATTGAAAAAAGAGGGATTTCGCCTCACAGGTACGCGCCGATCCCTCGTTAAGGCAATCCTGAGCCTCGAAGGTCATTGGACGATTCAAGAGACGGCCACCAGGCTCAAAAAGGATCTGCCGAGTGTTGGAATCGCCACGATCTATCGCACAGTGCAACTCCTGGCTCGACTTGGATTACTGAGTGAATCACGGATTGGCGGAGGTGCGGCTCGTTACGAAGTTGCCGACTCTCACCACCACGACCACTTGACCTGCAATCAATGTGGGCAAATTTTTGAGTTTGAAAACAATCAAATCGAAAGACTGCAAAGCCTGGTCGCAAAGCAGCTGGGCTTTAAGCTCCAAGATCATCGAATGGAACTTTATGGTGACTGCGCGAAAAAAAACTGTCCCAATTTAAGTCGGGGCAAAAAATCTTAGTACCGCTCAATCCATTGCTCCGAAGGGGGATTTATGATCGCGTTTGTTTTTTTTGCATCAAGCTTAGTTTTGACTACAGAGAGTCCCGCAAGCCAGGAATCATCTGCCGCAAGAGCATGGGACCAGCGGCAGGATCTTGTCGATCAACTCGCACGAAATTTCGACAAAGTGCTTCGAACCAATAGCCGAGCTGTGCGACGAGGAGTCGATAATCCCCGGGTGAATAATCTTCTCAAATCACAAGTCGATCAGGTGAATAACAAGCTAAGAGCAAAAAAACTGGGAGTCACATTGCTGGCTGACTCAAGTTCGAAAACTCAGTTTCAGTTAACAACGCCTGAGTTTGAGCAAGTGCTCAACAAGCTCAATCCCTATCAGCGAGATTTTGCGGAAAGCTCTCTCCAATCAAAAAAAGTGATGGGGCGACTGCTGCATTTTACTCATGTTGCTTTCGAGGGCAGCGTTTCAGATGACCACAAGGCATCGTTGATAGACCTTGAAAAACCCATTGAAGCTCCGGCCAAGCTAAAGTCTCTTCTGGAAAAATACGCCAAGGCGAAGGGCGATCAATACATCGCCATTGTCACAAATCCGGTTCCCTTGCCAGACCCCTCTTACTCACTGAAATCTGACGTTGTCGCTGAGCAAAGAACATCGGGAGAAATCATTGTCTACCATCAACGCTCCCGGAATCGAGACTCCGGCAAGGCATTTGCTCAGGTCTATACGGAGCTCCCCCCAGCCGTTCTGCTAGTTAGAAAATCTGAGTTATTTCAAAATGTTAGGCCAGATACAAAAATTTCCCACCTCATCATTGATACCTATGATACGACTGCGCAGAATCCATGACGGCGTAGTCAGAACAATGACGGTTTTTTGTTGGATTTGCTGCGCCGCGCCATGATGACAGGCCCACAATGACTAAAGTTTTGATTGGGCCGGTTAATTGGCATAGATTGTGAAGAAAGATTTTTAAGGAATTCAGCAAATGTCTTCAATCGACAAAGCAATGTTTGAAACGATTCCGGTGTTTAATCTGCAGCAAGATCATGATCGCGTCTCCGTCCCAACCGACTTCGACATGAGAGACCTCGCAAGAAAACACATGGTTTTCCCCCTTCGAACAGTCACTCACAATCAACAAGACTGCCTGGTCTTGGCGATGGTGAACCCTTTTGATCATGCTGCAGTCGCTGAAGTCGAATCGCGCTCAGGAATTCCCGTGATCCCCGTCCGATCCGATAAAGAAGATGTCAAGTGGCTGATACAAGTCCACTTCTACGGTCTCAAGCTGAGTCCCGTAGCAAAGACTGAAGGTCAGACCGATGATTGGTTCGGCCGATTGACCGCGCACTCCTCGCAACAGATTCGCTCTTAGCTAGACTGAAATGGCGTGGGTCCCAGACCACCTCGCGAATGTCGAATATCAAGTCCCTTCACAACAAAAACAACCTGCTCTGCAATATTGGTTGCATGATCGGACATCCGCTCGAGATGTTTGGCGATTGAGAAAATCTTCATCCCCACTTCAATGAAATTTTGATCTGCTCTCATAGCCTCAGTCATCGCCCGATAAACATCCGCCGTAAGGCGATCGATTTCAGTATCTCCATCGAGAACCTCAGTGGCTAAATCAGTCGACTGATTGACAAAAGCATCGAGCGATTTGGAAATCTGCAGTTTTGTCCTCAAAAGCATCTTGGGCAGCAATTCATTTTTGGGAAACTCTCCAAACTGAAGAATCTCCTGAATACGCTCACAAATATTCACCACACTATCGCCCATTCGCTCAAGATCGGTGCAAATCTTAAAACTCGAAGTCACGAACCTAAGATCAGAGGCATTCGGCTGACGAAGCGCCAAAATCTCAAGAGCTGCCTGATCGATTTGTTTCTCGAGTTGATCAACCTCGCGATCCCTCTGGATCAAAGAACCAGCCACTCGAGCATCTCCACGCACCAAGGCCACGAGCACCTCATCCAACATCGACTCAATCAAGCCACCCATGAGTAGAAGCTTGTTCTTCAACGAATTGAGGTCACTTTGGAACTTCTCAGAAATTCTCTCCGGCATTCAATATCTCCCATCATTCTTTATCATCTCAATCAACCGAACCGACCCGTCAGATAATTCTCAGTCTCTTGAATCTGTGGACGCGTAAACAGTGCTCGCGTCTCCCCCCACTCCACTAAGCTGCCATTTAAAAAGAAGGCGGTTGAATCCGAGATGCGAGCTGCCTGTTGCATATTGTGAGTAACAACGATGATTGTGAATTGCGCCTTCAATCGCGAAATCAATTCCTCGATCCTCGCTGTGGCAATAGGATCAAGAGCGGAACAGGGCTCATCCATCAGGAGAATGCTCGGCTGCATGGCAATAGCTCGAGCGATACACAACCGCTGCTGCTGACCTCCAGAAAGACTCAATGCTGGCTGCTTCAGTCGATCCTTGACCTCACCCCAGAGAGCCGCCTCAACTAAACTTGACTCCACGAGCTCTGGGATTGAGCCCTCTTTGAAGCCGGCTCGACGCGGGCCCCAAGCAACGTTATCGAAAATCGATTTGGGAAAGGGATTCGGTTTCTGGAAAACCATACCGACCTGCCGACGTACCATCACGGGATCGACACTCTTTTCATAGACGTCCCGGCCGTCCAGGAGAACGCGACCCTCTGTTCGACACGATGGAATGAAATCATTCATTCGATTGATCGCTCTCAAAAATGTAGACTTCCCGCATCCCGAAGGCCCGATCAAAGCAGATACCGTACGGATTGGAAAATCGATCGACACAGATCGCACTGCACACTTATCTCCGTAAAAAATGCTCAGCGCCTCTGTAGCAATACGAGACTGTGAATGAGTGGCCGTCATAGCGAGCTCCTTAGCTTTGATGATCGAATTCGAAGATAAATCGCCAGGGCATTCATTCCTAGAGTCACCAATAAGAGCAGAATGATTCCTGCGGAAGCTACTTGCTGAAACTCAACCTGGGGTCGAGAGGCCCAACTAAAGATCTGAATTGAAAGAGTCGTAAATGAATCAAAGATGTTCGTTGGCACAAAGGCCACGAATGTCAGAGCTCCCACCATGATCAAAGGAGCCGCCTCCCCAATGGCTCGCGACAGAGCCAGAATGACTCCGGTGATAATACCAGGCAACGCAACCGGCAGAACTTGGCCCCAGACCACCTGTCTTCGGGTAGCACCCACACCGAAAGCAGCCTGCCGAATAGAACCTGGAACCGATCGAAGCGCCTCACAGGTTGCAACGATGATCGTCGGCAAAATCATAAGAGAGATCGTCAATGCACCAGCTAAAATACTGCGACCCATTTCAAACCCTCGAACAAAAACAGCCAATCCCAGCACACCAAACAGAATTGATGGAACACCAGCAAGATTGAAAATATTAAGCCTGAAAGCCCTCGTCCAGAATCCCTGAGGTAGGTATTCCTCAATAAAAATTGCCGTCATAATTCCGATGGGAATGGAAATCAAAGCAGTCAAGCCCATCAACCATAGAGTTCCAGCAAGCGCAGACAATACGCCCGAGCGATCCGGAAATCGGGAGGGATAGGATGTCAGAAACTGAGCATTCAAAGATGATAAACCCTGCAGCAAAATTTGGACGATCAGGATAAAAAGAAATGCAAGGCTTAGAAAGATACACAAGGCACCTCCCCAGCGTAAGAGTCGTGATAGCCATCGCTCCCGCATGGTCATTTGGACTCACCCTCTTGAAACTTTCGAATGATGAGCTGTGCCATGAGATTTGTCCCTAGAGTCATCAGCATGAGAAGTAGAGCCACAGCAAACATGCTTTGATACTCAATCGTTCCCGAAGGAGTATCTCCCAGGGATACTTGGACAATATAGGCCGTCATCGTTTGCACACCAGACAATAGATTAAAGCCGAGCTGGGGAAGAGCACCGGCGGCCAAAGTAACGGCCATCGTCTCCCCGATGGCTCGGGAAAAGGCGAGAATAACAGCAGCGACGAATCCAGAAAGAGCGGCGGGAAAAACAACGGTACTCGCCACCTGAAACTTCCGCGCTCCTAATCCATAGGCTGCATCTCGCAAGTGGCGCGGCACCGCTTCGAATGCATCCTGACTGATCGATGCGATTGTTGGAATCACCATCACGGCCACAACAATGGATGCACTCAGTGCATTAAAGAACGGCAATTCAGGGAAAAATTTAGCTAAGCTCGGAGTGATAAAAGCCACTGCGAAAAAGCCATAAACCACACTAGGAATCCCCGCGAGCACTTCCAGCAAAGACTTCAAAACAATTCGCCTGCTTCCAGTCACATACTCTGACAAAAAGAGCCCAGCACCTCCACCGATCGGAATCGCAATCAAACACGATGTCAGGCCGATCAATAAAGTCCCATTCACCAGAGGCAAAACCCCAAAGGATCGGGGTTCTATCAACGCATTCCACTGAGTACCAAAGAGAAAATCGATCACGTTGATGTTTTCAAAAAAATGAATGCTCTCAAGAATCAGCACAATCAAAATCCCAAGAGTCGTCAAAACTGACACCAATGAAGCAACGAGCAAAATAATGAACGTGAGGCGTTCCTTGAAACCTCTCGAAGGTGCAACTGAACAAGCCCGACTGCTGAGCAGCTTAGGCTCTACCACTTTGAGTGGTCTCATAAAAATTAACGACCTCATTCCCATGACTTAAGCGAGAGCCTATTTCGTCTTCGGCGCTCCAAGGACTTCCGCTACTGACTGCTGCCTCTCGAGTCCCTGCAAATGAAAGATGGATCCAGAAACACCTTCTTCCAAACGAGCTAGAACCTGCTGATAGATATTTTTTCCAAGACCAACGTAGCCGACTTCAGCTGAAATGGCCTCAGCGCTCTGAATATAGAACTGCGAGAGTGCTTTGACTTCCGGCCTTTGAAGAGACTTCTTAGAAACATAGATGAACAGAGGGCGAGACAGAGGTCGATAGGTTCCATTAGCAATGGAAGTCATTGAAGGCAAAACAGGCCCCTGATCGTTCTCAATTGTCAAAGCCTTAAGCTTTGATCTGTTCGAATCATAGTAAGCAAAGCCAAAGTATCCCAAGGCACCCTTATCTCCCGCAACGCCCTTAACCGTCACATAGTCGGACTCACTAGCAGAGTAATCCGACCGTGAAGCCTTTTCCTTTCCGTTAATCACCTTGGTAAAATAATCGAAAGTTCCTGAGTCTGGACCAGGTCCATACAAACTGAGCTTTATATCCGGAAACTCAGATCGAATATCTTTCCAACTCTTGACGGCACTTCCGGGCTCCCAAATTCTTTTCAGCTCCGCAATCGTCAAATTTTTTGCCCAACTGTTTTGGCTGTTCACCACCAAGACAATCCCATCGTAAGAGATGGGTAATTCAACGAAATCAATTGATGACTTCGCACACAAGGAAATCTCTGGAGCTTCTATAGGACGACTAGCTCCAACGAGATCAACTTCACCCTTACAGAATTTTTTAAATCCACCACCGGTTCCAGATGAGGCAACTGCAGCTCGATACTGAGGCTGCTGGATCTGAAACTCTTCAGCAACACCCTCAGAAATGGGAAACACCGTGGAGGAACCATCCAAGACCACCGTTGGCTTCGCCTGTAACGAGCAAACTGAAAAGGCAAACAAGCCTCCAAAGAACGCACCAAAAATTTTCAACATAAGAACCTCCTTTAGATCTCAACCCCCTCGGACACCATTAGTTTGGAGTATCGGATGAACAAAAGGCTAAACAAGGTTCCAAAAAGCAAATCTTAAGAACTTGTTAAGAGAGAGTGGGGGGGCGCTTCTCCAAAGGGAAGTAAATTGAAAAGCTAGAACCTTTAAATGGCTCGCTACTAACACGGACAAAGCCCCCATGGGACATCATGATGTGCTTCACAATCGCTAAACCCAAACCAGTGCCCCCTAAGAGCCGGTTGCGAGACTTATCCGTCCGATAGAATCTTTCAAAAATTCGGGGTAAATCTTCCGCTGAAATCCCTGGCCCATTGTCCGAAACGGTGAATCGATTATAGGTCTCACCCTGCTCCGTCACTCGTTCTGATGAAATCTCAATTCGAGCCCCTTCTCCGCAGTATCGGTGAGCATTTTCCACCAGGTTTCGGACCACCTGATCAAAGAGCCTACGATCAGCCACAAGAGAATCGACCTTGTTCGCAATCGAAAGATGCTGTCCTCGTGACTGCAACTTCACTCCAAAGTCTTTGATCAAGTCATCGAGCTCTTCTGCCGGATTGAATATCTCATGATCTAGATGAACATTGGGGGATTCAATCTTGGATAGATCCAAAATGTCATTGATCAGCAAACTCAAGCGTTCAGCATTATTTTCAATGCGAGTCAGAAACTCGACCGCACGCTGCGGATCTTGAACGGCTCCCGATTTGAGAGTTTCCGCAAAACCCTTGATCGAGGTCAAAGGAGTCTTCAGCTCATGGGAAACATTCGCCACAAACTCAGCTCCTCGCATTTTGAGGGTATCTATCTCTCGATAAAGTTGACGAATTCTTTGCCGCATTCGATACCTGGACCAACTCAACCAGAGCACCGCCAACGACAACATCATCAGCAAAACAAACTTGATTGAAACCACCGTCATGCAATGACTGTAGGATTGTCTTTAAAGCGATAGCCTACGCTGCGAATGCTCTCGATGAGAGCCCCGTAAGCACCAATCTTCTTTCGTAAATTAGTGATATGGACATCAATCGTACGATCAACGACTGAAACATCCTTACCCAAAGCAAAGTCGATCAATTCATCACGAGTGAAAACATGCCCTAAGCGTGACATCAAACACTGCAAGATTTTGAACTCTGTCGTGGTGAGCTTCAGTTCTTTGCCCTCTAAATGAACTTCATGTCGAGGAACGTTCAATATGAGATGGTCAAACTTGAGCTCTTTGGACACGTCAGAGCTTCGCCGTTCATCCACACGTCGGAAAATAGCCTTGATTCGAGCCACGACCTCTTTGGGCGAAAAAGGCTTAGTGATGTAGTCGTCTGCACCCAGCTCAAGTCCGACAATTACGTCTGTTTCAGAACTCTTGGCTGAGATCATAATGATTGGAATACCTTCCAGGGACGAGCTTCGTTTGAGCTGCTTGCAGAGCTCAAGACCAGGAAGCCCAGGAAGCATCAGATCCAACAGAACGAGATCCACACGCTGAGCTTTGAGCGCCCGCAACGCATCCTCACCGTTTTCCGCCGTTTCAACCGAATAGCCTTCTTGTTCCAGATTAAACTTGAGCAATTCGCGAATATCAGCCTCATCATCGACAACGAGGACGTGCTTTCGAGACACCTTCAAAGGACTTTCAATAGCTTGGCTGTTCACCATTTCCTTGGAATCTCCTTTGGAGCCCATTCATAGCCTTGTCGATTTCGGATGGCCAATCATTAATCTGCCTTTTAACCCCCACAGAGACCTCATAAACTTGATCAGTACGGCCCTCGACGTAATCATGGGATTTTGATACCAAGAGGGCCACAGTTTTTGTGATCGGGGCGTAGCTCAGCCTGGCTAGAGCACCAGTTTTGGGAACTGGGGGTCGGAGGTTCGAATCCTCTCGCCCCGAATCTTTAACAGCACTCAACATAACTCATCGCGGCATTTTGTTAACTAAACCTTGATTCGACGCAGCAGCTCTACCTCTTTAGTTTAACGGGAGGGGGATTTCTTGAGCTCAAAATTTGTTTTTTCGATTTTGTTTTCATTCACACTACTGACTTCAAACCTGATCGCATCGAATCAAAACTTCGATGAGCAGATAGAGATTCAAAAATCATATTCCTTCATGTCCTACAACGTAGGAAATCTGTTTGATACGGAGGATGATCCTTTAAAGGACGATAATGAGTTCACTCCGGAGGGCTCAGCCAAATGGACTGAACAAAAACTGATTCAAAAAATGAAAAACCTTGCAAAGGTAATCACCAACTCAAAGAGTGCCTCCGGCCAAGTCTGTCCTGACTTTTTGGGTCTAGTTGAAGTAGAGAACACGAAGATTGCCCAACGATTCAATCGAGAGTTTCTCAAGGAATGTAAGTACGACAAAATTGTCATTGATCCCAAAGACCCCGATCCACGGGGAATACGGGTCGCAAGCCTTACTCGGCTCCCCTTGCAAGGCACTCCAAAATCGCACTCCCCCTACACAGATGGGCGTTTCATTCAAGAAGTGACGGTCATGCTCTCTGGTGTTCCTATGACCGTCTTTTTGAACCATTGGAAAAGCCGAAGAAAGAATCCCGAAAACAATGATGATGGATCTGAAAAGCGAGCTCTCTCTGCACAGACTCTGCGCAAGCGAGTCACCGAGATCCTAGATCAAAATCCTGGCGCGGAAGTTCTCATGCTTGGAGACTTCAATGACGAGCCAGAGAACATCTCTCTCAAAAAGGTTCTGGCTTCGACGCTTTCGTTGAAGCAATTCATCGGAAATCCTCAGGAGGTTTTAGCATGGAATCCAGCGAATGAATTGATGCGCCTCCAGAAGAACGATGAAGCCAAAACTGACGTTGACCGACTTGAGGAATTCAAAAAACTGCGATCGACTTATTATTTCGCACGAGAAAAGAAATATAATTTATTCGATAACGCTCACATGACCTCGGGCCTGCTCGACAACCAGGGAATCCGTTACATCCCCAACTCTTTTCGAGTTGTTCGCCTCAAAGAGTTTACAGATGAAAAGCTGGCACCCATTCCATTTTCACCACCAAGACAAAATGGCGCCTCAGACCATTTCCCCATCCTCCTAAACTTTACGGTCTTGGATCCCCAATAAAAAAAGGCCCTGAGAAAACTCAGGGCCCTTTGTTCGTTCAACTGAAAAAGCTGATTAGCTCAAATGCTTGGAAATCAATTTAGTCATATCAAACATTGAGACTTGTGACTTTCCACCAAAAATAGTTTTCAATTTATCGTCGGCATTGATCATGCGTCGATTTGTTGAGTCCTGGAGTCCGTTTTTCTTGATGTAGGCCCAAATTTTCTTAGTCACTTCAGTACGAGGCAAGGGATTCATTCCAATCACTGCACCCAAAGAAGTGGAAGGAGTAAGAGGAGCCATGAAAGCAGCGTTTGGCTTTCGTGTTTTCATCGTTCTTGCCGTCTTCTTCGCAGCTTTCTTCGCTGGCTTAGCTTTTTTAGCCTTAGCGGTTGTTTTTTTAGCTTTCGCTTTCACTTTTGCTTTCTTTTTTGTCGCCATGAACATCTCCTTAAAATTAACTCGTTGTTAGATCTTCATCCCCTGAGGATGCAACGAAAATACTGCCTGAATTTCACTCAGAGCACAAAGAAGTTTTTTGCATCTATCCCCTCGAGAAGTGACCATTCCATAGACTCCCCACTCGAGGGATGCACAACTGATAGGTAGATTGATCGAAGCTGAATGGATGTTTCATCCTCACCTCGACGGCCATAGACATGGTCTCCAACGATGGAATGCCCTATCTTAGCGAGCTGAGTCCGTATTTGATGCGTCCTGCCGGTCTTCAAATCGACCAACAACTCGGTGACCTTGTCATGGCGCTCCAGAACCCGATACTGCAACTCAGCCCTCTTCGCCCCGGGAGTCTCTCGGGGGTAAACGGTGACTTTCTTTGTCTTGGGGTTTTTCGACAAGAAATGCACCAAGGTGTCTGAGTCACGGAAAATCCTCCCCTGCACCTTGGCCCAGTAGATCTTGCGGACTTGCCGCTGCTTAAACTGTTCACTCAGCGCCTGAGCAGCAGACTCTGATTTTGCAAAAATCATAAGTCCCAATACCTCTCGATCTAAGCGATGAACGGCAAAAATTTTGCGACCCAAGGCTCGAGCTATAAACTCATCGATACCCTCTTGATTGCCAGAATCCGCACGCTGGGAAAGAAAGGGGCGAAGCTTCTCGATCACGAGAATCTCGGAGTCATCAAAGACAATTCTAAAGATTTGTGATTGCATACGAGTGTGCGAACAGCCTTCCTAACAGTGACCCTGGCTACCATGTCTTTCTACCTGGCGCAAACGCTTAGCTCAGCCTCTGCTGAGGAGTCACCCGTTCGCTTTGGATCTCTAAAAGTCTCAATCAAAGCCAAGGGACTGACCCCCCCCAGCCCCCTCTCGGTTCAGATGGATCGAGAAGTCTGCGGAGAAACACATCTTCCCTCGAGCGTAGTGCTCGGCTCAAAGGGTGAGCTAGCCAATGCAGTGGTTTGGGTTGAAGGCGAGCGCGTGCTCGGCTGGCCGGAGCGAGCTGCTGAGGAATCGAGGATGATCACCATGGAAAAATGCGAGTTTACCCCTCGAATTGTGATTGCTCCGCCAAAGGGCCGAATCGCTTTTAAAAACAATGACCCCATTCTTCACACGATCCGAGCCCATGGGCAGAAGAATTTTCCGGTCTTTCGGTCTCATCCCCCGAATTTACTCGAGACCTTTGTGCGATTTGACCAAGCTGAGATCGTGCCCATGATCTGCGATCTTCATCCTTGGATGAAGGCGTATGCAGTGATTGCACCTCATCAAAACTATGCTTCCACCGACGAGCGCGGCCGGGCCGTCATTTCTAAGATCCCCTACGGACAGTTCAAGGTCAAACTTTGGCATGAGGTGCTAGGCTCGAAAGAGCTCGAGACTGAAGTCGTCATTGATCGCGACTCGAAAGAACTCAATTTTACCTGGGACGCAACTCAGCCCTAGCAAACGCGTCTGGATGTTTTGTCGCTAGAGGCACTTTTGAGGAATTTAAGGGACTCAACTCGAGTTTCATCAAGAGTAACCTTGCCCGAGCAAAAATCTCGGCGGCACTTGAAACGAACGCCTTTTAAATCTTCACCCTTTGCCTGAGCCTCATAGGTCTCATTACACTGATCACAGAGTCCGAAAAAAAATCGTTTCGTATTGCTCATAGCCAAGTCTCCCTCCACTATTATAAGTCGAACTAAATTCGCTGAAACCCCTGCACAGCATTGGCCGCCATGAGCAAAAAAGATATGATGTCAGCGATGCCGCGCGTGAAACTCAGAATGACGCATGCTCAAAGAATTGAAGAGCTTGAAGCTCCTAAGAAGGCAAACCTTCTTAAGTTCCTGCAAGAAAAAGGAATTTCTGTTGGAAGTGCATGCGGCGGGATGGGAATCTGTGCGAGCTGCAAAGTGACAGTACTCCAGGGCCATCGCCATTTGAGCCCTGCCAATGAAGTTGAAGAGGATTTGGCAGAACGCAATAACCTTCAGCGAAATGAACGGATCTCATGTCAGACAGAGGTCTTGGGCGATATTGAAATCACAACTGGTTATTGGTGAAAGGAATCAGAAAATGAAGAAATCTACTGCGAAGTCAGCATCAGAATCCCTCGTCGAAATGACGAATCTCGTCTTACCCTCTCACACCAATGCTCTGGGGACTATTTTTGGGGGCGTCATTATGAGCTGGATCGATATCACTGCTGCCATTTGTGCGGGACGACACGCGCGTAAATCAGTGGTGACAGCAAGTGTCGATGCTCTTCACTTCCTCAATCCTGCAAAGCTTGGACACGTCGTGATTTTGAAAGGTCGAGTCATCTTTACCGGGAGGACTTCTATGGTTGTGCGTGTGGATGCTGTCACGGAGGACGCCCTCACAGGAGTTCAGCGTCAGTGCGTCACCGCCGATTTGAGCTTCGTGGCCCTCGACAAAGCCGGAAAACCATCAAGTGTGCCACCCCTTCAGATCAGCAGCCGAAGGGACCAAAAAATATTCGACGATGCAGCTCGGCGTCGTCAGGTGCTTCTCAAGCAGCTAAAGGCTTTAAAGAACACATAAAGCCAACTTTCATGCTAAAATAAGGTGTCTGTTTTATGGTGGTGTCTTGTCCTAAATGCTCATCTCGCTATCAGCTTTCCGACGAAAAGATTCGTAGCGCCGGAACAAAGGTTCGCTGCCCTCGCTGTCAAAATACCTTCAAGGTCTTTCCTGAGAATCAGGCTCAGCCAGAGGATGAAGTCGAAAAAACTGAGCTATCACTGCCTCGGCATGATTTTTTGAAGAAGCCAGCGACCCCGAAGGCGCCTGCCCCACAGCCACCTGCTCAAACCAACGAAGATGTTGCAACAGGGATTAGAGCTCATAAGCCAGCTGCTAGTGCTCCAGAGACCATGCGATCCTCGAAGTCTCGAGAGCCCTCTCCCTTCAAGCGTCCCACTCAGGCTCCCGATCCTTTTGACCAATCCAACTGGGAGGATTTTGACTCTTCCGATGAACGCAGAACCACATCAAACACTCGCTCCACCGTTGGTCAGAAGACCGTAGCGACAGACGCATCATCAAATGACAAATCGGAAGCCACCGCAAAAGCGACTCCCGACTCAAGTGAACCAAAGCCCTTTGGCGATGCCACCTTTCTTGCCATTCAAAAAATGGGCGGTGTTAAAGAAGGTCGCAAGAAAACTCTCGTTGCTGTTTCCTTTGGCCTTCTCGCTGTCAGCCTCGCATTCTTTTTTCTCCTGGCCCCTCAAACCAAGGCGCCTTTGGAGACCTCAACGAATGAAGCTGCCGAAATGTCCGTAAAGCTCAATCGACCGGCTAACTGGTATCAGGACAACCCCGCGGTACTGCAAAAATTTTTGGGCCAAATGGCCACTCTCCCCAAGAGCGAGCAAGAAAAGCCCGAAACCAAAGCCCTGATTGCAGAGGCGCTCGTTTTGAATGGAATTATGACGGGAGCCTATGATCAAGTCGCTCAAGGCACCGCGATTGCTTCGGATTTAATCACCTCTTATCCGTCTTCGGCTTATGGATTTTATGCGCGAGCTGCGTACGCTATCTACAAAGACGACGCTGGAGGGGTCGCGACTCTTTCAAGTAACTGGCCCAAGAGCAATCAGATGGATCCTGAATATCTCCTGATCAACGTGATGGTCTTAGCAAAAAGCGGGCAGCGCTCAACGGCTCTTTCGATTGCCAAAGACATCACCGAGAGACTCCCTGAATTCCAACGAGCTCAATATGCAACGTTAAGCATTGCACTTGATTCCTACAAAGAGTCGGAGTCCATTTTGGGAGAGAAAAAAATGACGTCCCTTGCTCGAGCCTTTACCAAAGCCAAGGAGAGTTTACAGGCTAACGGAGCTCCTCTTCCGGATCTTTTTAACAATATCGACAAAAAGATGATGAGAAGAAATGCGGTGGCTGCGTCTAAACCAGCGGAGGTTGCGCCCCCCGTACAAAAGCCATCGGAACCGAAGTCCGAACCCAAGACCCAAAAACTCGCGGAGCGAAAAAAAGAGGATTCATTGACCAAATCTCTCAACGAAAAGGCTCAAAAGCAGATGGAGGAGAAAAAGGTCGCTGAGAAAACTCCAGCTCCAACCCCCGCGCCTAAATCTGAAACCGCTGAAGCTTCAAAGCCTGATACTGTTTCAGATAAGCCCGCGCCCGAGAAGACTGCGGTTGAAAAAACGGCCAAAGCACCTGCCAAGCCCAGCAACAAGCTTCCTCCACCAGACTCCGAGCTTGTCGCCTCCAATAAGCAGGAAAAGAAAGAAGAGTCTGAAGCGGGAAAACTCTACCAGTTGGGGCTCAGTCAGATTGAACAGGGTAGAACGGATGAAGCCATCATGAGCTTTCAAAAGTCGCTCCGCTTTGACCCTGATTATGCCGAATCTTATCGGAAGCTAGGAGAGATCTATATGAAGAAGGAGGAGCGAGATAAGGCTCTTCGTTCGCTCAAAATCTACTTGAGACTACGCCCCGACTCTTCTGATCGTCAGGTCGTCCAAGGCTGGATCTCCTCTCTGGAATAAGCATACAATAGTCACAGATGCGCAATTGGAAACAAATCGCAAAACTCTTTGTGATTGGCGTCAAAGACTTTCATTACTCTCAGGAGCTCCGATCCTTTCTTAAAGATTTTCCTGTGAGTGGTGTCGCACTGTTCAACTCCCCCTTTGACTCTCCTGATAATGTTTGGAGTCAGCGGGACGCCTCTCTTGAAGCTGTTTATGAGTTTAACCAAAAGATCTTAAATGATGTGCGCTTTATCTCAGCCGATCAAGAAGGAGGGCGGGTTCGAAGACTTCGGGGAGCCTTTATCAATCTCCCTTCAGCGCAAGCTCTAGTACAAAGATGTGACGGCCCTCTCAATCAAAAAAAGGCCTATGAGCTTTACTATCTGGCTGCTCAACAAATGTTTCTCGCGGGGATTCAATTGAACTTTGCGCCCGTGTGTGATCTTCAAACGAAAGAGTCCCACAACGTTGTCGGGGATCGAAGCTATGGATCCGATCCGAGCGTAGTGATTTCGTGGGCCAAAACTTTTTGTGACGCCTTCCAGAGAGCTGGGGTGTTAACGACCCTCAAACATTTTCCGGGACATGGACCCAGCAAAATGGATTCTCATGAACAGGCAGCTCTGATCGAAAAACCCCTTGCTGATTATTGGCATGAGGATGTGGGCATTTTCTATCAGTTGATGCCCTATGCTCATCTTCTGATGACTGGTCATTTATCATTCCCCGAAAATCCAGATCTTATACTCTCAATGGAAACCCGCTTGATTGAGACCTTTCTCAAGAAATCGTCTCATCGCCTGCCTCTCATCACTGACGACCTGCTCAGCATGAAGGCGGTCTCACAGATGAAACCCTGGATTCGAGCTTTTGATGCTCCGTACAGCTTCATTCTTTTGTGTGGAGACCTACAGAAAAGCTTTCAGGCTATTGAGGAAACAATTCGTCACGCCGAGAAGTCTCTCTCGAGTTTTCAGCAGCAAGAAGATCTGGAAAAGCGCATTCAGCAATCTGAGAATTTTTTAAAGACGGAGCGATCATTGCTACCTTTTGAAAAATGGAAATCAGAGATTCTAAGGTGCGAGAACGAGGGCAATGAGATTCTTCATCAGTTAGGATTTGGAAACCATGCTTAAGATTGCTGTACCATTTGATTTTCATGATCAACTGGGCTTTTTCTTAAAAAGCGACCTGATTCGCCGCTTGTCGGACCTCGGGATTATGCCCATTCCCTTGTTCTACGAGAAATCGGAGTTGGTCAAAGCTGCATCCGCCGATGGCATTTTGATTCCAGGCGGACTCTCCGATGTTGATCCACTTCTTTACGGTGAGAAGATCATCCATCCAAAAACAAAGATTCTCAAAAGCCGCTATGACTTTGAGCGAAGACTTCTCGATCAAGAACTCAAAACCAAGAAACCGGTTTTGTGTTTGTGCTGGGGAATGCAAATGGCGAATGTCTATTTTGGCGGCTCGCTCCTTCAGCACATTCCGGATCAGCACCCCTCAGCCATTTTGCATGAGCAAAAAGAAGCCCCTCATCTACCTTCTCATCATGTTCAGCTGGTCAAGGACAGTCCTGCTATTCAGCTGTGGGGAGGAGCTCGCCTCCATGTCAATTCGAGTCATCACCAAGGTGTGGATCGTATGGGGTCAGAGCTCATTGCGGAAGGACACAGCGAAGACAACCTGGTGGAGTGCTTTCGCCTGCAGAATCACCCTTTTTTTTGGGCAGTCCAATGGCATCCTGAACGACTTGAGGGAGATCCCGTGATCCCCTCATTTGTGGAAGCATGCCGACGTAAGACTTATTGATGGATCAGACGTCTGGCGCTGATATCCAGGAAGCAGGCATTTTGTTGCTCTAATAGAGCGACTTTTTGCTGGAGCTGCTTCACCTGACTCTCAAGCTCTTCCTTCTGATGCCTTAAGACCATGACGGCACTGACAAGGAAGTTTGTTCCTCGTACTGGCATATCCGTCTCATCAATCATATCCCGATCAAAATCTCGCTGCATACTCATCGAAACCTCCCATGATCAAAAAAAGTGCAAACAGCAGGCCAGCTCAGGAGGGCTCAGAGCGCAGCCCTGATCATAGTTCAGCGAGAGAGAGTCAGGGTTTTGACAGGTTCGACGCGTCAAAGCGCCAATCAGATGTCAGTGATCTAAAAGACCGTTCGAAGCTTTTCGCTTCGAGTGCGGAGGAAAAAATCACGAAATGCGGCCCGGCACTCTTCTTGGGATCTTGACTTCAAGAGAACGCCTCGAACAAAGTTCTTTGCGATATCATGCGCCTCTTCGTATCGAGATCGATCCTTATGAGGAACCCAATCCCCTAGCTGACAGCTTCCAAACATCAGGTCATAGATCTGATCTCTCATCACGGACTCATTTCGTTCGTGGATCCAATCCAGGACCACGGCAAACTTATCGACCTCTCCCTGTATCTCGAGCTCAAGCTGCGAGAGCGGTCGATTCATGAGTGCACCAGCACAAAAGGTATTAAAATGGCTGAGCTCCTCAATCACGATGGAGAGCTCAGGAATCTGCCTCACGTCGAAGTCATGGGGCAAACGAAGATGAGAATTTTTCTCAAGAATTTGCTCATCGATACAAACTAAAAGCTCAGCATCCTCGCCGTCCTCGCGCACCACCAGAGCATTTTGATGTTTGGTGGGACATAGAAAATCAGTGATCAGATAATCATGATCAAACTGATTGATGGATTGAAGTCTCCTCTGAATCTGATTCAGAAAATCAAAGTACTTCATCGCCCTACCGCCTTCTCTGAATAGGAATCACTCCAACGCCTCGAAGCCGCTCCAAAGCACGTTGAGAGCCAGTCTCCAGGTAGAGCTCCAACAGCCGAAGAGTCGATGCTGATTTGCTTTGTGTATTTTCGGAAACCTCGTTGATCAAAAGACTCAGCTTAGAAAACTCATGGCTGAGTTCACGAAATATATTTTGAGGCTCTCTCAAGGCGTGAAGTTGATTGTAAGCAAGCTCTCCCATTCTTTGATAGTAATCGAGATTCACCGATCTTCGATTCAACGCCTCAGGAAAGAAGCCGCTGACGACTAAGGAAGTATCCCCCATTTGCTGCAAGAGAACGACCCGTCGATACAAATCAGCCTCAAGCGCCTCCGACAAAATGTCGGCGAGAACAGGCACGCGAACTCCTGACTGAAAGAAAAGTTTGGCAGTCTCATGAAACGACACAAGGACCTGTGTCACATAGGACTTTGTCAGAGGGGAAAGATGGTAGTGCTGATTTTGAGCAGCATCCTCCAGCAGCACTGAGAAATACTCGCTGAGGCTACCTTCTACCAAGCTGGTCTCATGGGGACCGTTGGACAAATGAACCCTCCTCCTCAACTCCTATTATAACATTGATCAGGAGAGCCCGTTAAAGCCCCTCAGGAAGCCCTCTAGGAAAGAGAGAGGAGAAACTAGGAATGGAATCGGGCTTGCCAGCCGCCCTGCAACAAAGCCTGCCGGATTTTTTCCACATGCTCTGGGCCATGAGTCTCCAAGGAAATCGTCGTTGAGACGTCTCGAAGAGATTTACTTTCAAACAGGCGCTCGTGCTGAATCTGAACAATACTGGCTTTGTGATCGGCGAAAACCTTGATGAGTTTGGATAATGATCCTGGAGCATCAGGGATCAGAACTTCAAGCAGCGCCAAACGCCCGGTTCGAACCAAACCTCGGTCAATGATACGAGAGAGGAGGTTAACATCTAAATTCCCGCCACTGACAACAAGCACTGTGGGCTTAGAAATCAAATCAGGACGCTTCATCACTGCAGCGATCACTGCCCCACCACAGCCCTCAGCAAAGATTCTCTCGTTTTCAAGAAGCCAGAGAATCCCACCCGCGATCTCTTCATCAGAAACGAGGATGGTTTCATCCACCACCTTCTTGCACATATCGAAGGTGATATCTCCCATTCGCTTGACGGCAATTCCATCCGCAATCGTTTGAGCGGAATTGAGAGTCACAGGATGGCCCGCCTGAAGGGCTGGCAAAAAGTTAGAACATCCTTCAGCCTGGATAGCAAAAATCTTGGAGGATGAAGCCTTCTCCTTAAAATACTGACCACAGCCTGCCAGCAATCCCCCACCACCCAACGGGCAGATGAGGTTCTGAATCGAGGCCTCTTCATCAAGGATCTCTTTGCCGATAGTGCCCTGACCCAGAATGATTGCCTCATCGTCGAAGGCATGAATATAAATTCGTCCTTCCGCTTTTTGAATCTCACAAGCCTTAGCGTAGGCCTCTTGATAAGTCTCTCCGTGCAAGATGATCTCGGGCTCCCACTGGCGGGTTGAGTTCACCTTCACCAAGGGAGTGGTCTCTGGCATGACAATCTTCGCATGAATGCCAAGCTTCTTCGCATGATAGGCAACACCTTGAGCATGATTACCCGCAGAAGCTGTAATCACACCGACTTTTTGCGCCTCAGCCTCAACCGACTTCAGCTTGTTGAATGCCCCTCGAGCCTTAAAGGAACCAGTGATTTGAAGATTTTCCAGCTTCAAATAGACTGGGTGTTTAAGGGAAAGCTGCTTTTCTAACAAAATGGATCGGATGAGGGGCGTACGTCGGACGGCACCTGACATCGACGCATGAACGGATTCAATCATTTTTGCGGAAATCATAAAACTATCGGTCACCTCGACACTCAATATACTGACTCAGTTTGCTCACTGCTGGCCAGACTTGAATGGAGTCTGTTGAAAATCGAAGAAGGAGGTCATCCAGGGCATTTCCCTCGGACTCCTGTGGAGACAGATTGAGGATCACCAAACTCAGCGCGGCCGCCCAAACCTGTGGCTTGATCTTGCGACTACGAGATGGATTCTCCATCAGCGAAAACTCAATCCAGAGCTGTTCTGCCATTCGAAAATGCTGCAAATGAAAGGGCTGACCATCAAGACGCATTCCGCGTTTCAGGGAGGACATGACCTGCCCCTCAAGAGTCTGATCAATATGAAACAGACATTCCCGCTTCAGTCTTTCGATCCGACTCGCCCACTCGGCATTCACCGGTAGCCTCTTAAGCACAGAAAGTGAGTGACAATACATTCGGCTCTCAAAATAGATGCGCACCAGATTCCAAATGAGTTTCGGATCCTGAGAATTCAACTCCAGTGCGCGACGAGCATATAGACGAGCTTCAGGAAGTTTTCCCAACAACATCAAAACTAAGGAATACTGTCGAAGGTACTCGGAATTTTCAGGATCCAAACGTACCGCACGTTCAAACTGAATGCGCGCTACCGTCAAATGTCCGCCGCGAAGAAACGCCCGACCGAAAGCTTCGAAATAACGAGGCTCGGATGCATCTAAACGGATCGAGTACTTCAAATGATAGATCGACTTCGAATTCTCTTTAAGGGCCTGATGATTGACCCCAAGCCGATAATGTATCGCAGCAAGCCGACTGACATCCGCAATCTCTGCATCATGCGAGCGAGTCAGAGCATTCAACAGCTTTGACCAACATTCGATCGACTCGCGATACATTCGACGCTTTTCAAAAGAGCGGGCCCTTTTTTCGATCCATTGGCAGAAGTCGATCGCTTTTGGCATCTCCATCATCGAAAGAAACTTTTGCTGCTTCGCGCAAATCTGGTCAAGCCAAACCCTTCATGAAACTCGCTCGACGACAAGCTAATCAAGTTTGGTACACTATGTGAAATGCCTCAAGTTATTGGAATTGATCTAGGAACTAGCAACTCAGCTGTCGCCGCAGTTGTTGACGGTAAACATCAAATTCTCCCCGATGAAAATGGCCGTCGACTCACTCCATCCATCGTATCTTTTGGAAAGGACAAGCAGATTTTGATTGGTGAGGATGCCAAGGCCCAGCTTTTTTCAAATCCCTTTCGAACAATTCACTCCATTAAACGATTGATGGGTCGAAAAATTTATTCACCGGAGGCCGAAAAGGCCAAAGCCCTACTTCCTTACCGAATCGTCGCTGGCCCCGATGACAACTGTGCCATTCAAATTGATGACCAGCTCTATCTGCCGCAGGAAGTTTCAGCGCTGATTCTCAAAAGAATGAAAGATATCGCGCAATTACATCTGGGCCCTGGCATCGAAAAGGCCGTCGTCACTGTTCCGGCATACTTCAACGATAATCAGCGACAAGCCACCGCCGATGCATGCCGACTCGCAGGCCTCGATGCGATTCGAATGATCAACGAGCCCACAGCGGCGGCACTTGCCTATGGCTTTGGAAAGAAGCTTGAGGAAACAGTGGCAATCTATGACCTCGGGGGCGGCACCTTTGATATCTCCATCCTTCGCCTCAAGGGACAGGTTTTTGAAGTGCTTGCAACCGCGGGGGACACCTTTCTTGGCGGAGATGATTTTGATGATCGCATTATCGATTTATGCGCTGAATTCTTTCTGAAGAAGACGAAGATTGATCTTCGTACAATCCCTCAAGCACTTCCTCTTTTGCGCATCCACGCTGAGAAGGCCAAGCGCAAGCTGAGTTACGCAGAAAAAACGGATGTCTATATTCCAGCCATCATCAAAAAAGATGAGACCGCGATTGATCTTCTCATGCCTCTCAGCCGTGAGATGTTGAGCACGGCTTGCGGGGATCTCGTTCAACGGACATTTTCAGTCTGCGATGAGGCGCTCCGATCGGCTGGCCTAAAAGCCAGTCAACTCAATGCGGTTATCTTGGTCGGTGGACCGACCAAAATGGACGTCGTTTCCAATGCTGTCGGGGGCTACTTCGGAACTCCCCCCATGAAAGATCTTAATCCCGACGAAGTCGTCGCACTCGGCGCTTCCATTCAAGCAGTGGCGCTGACGGCGCCGGATAATCAGACAAAAGCAAAATCTCTCCTTCTTGATGTCACACCACTTGATCTGGGAATCGCAACTGTTGGCGGGTTCACTGAAAACATTATCGAGGCCAACTCGCCGATTCCGATTGAAGCCTCCCGAACATTCACCACAACAACTGATGATCAAACCAGTGTCTCAATCAAAATTTTCCAAGGACGAAATCGCCGAGAAGAAGACAGCGTCAAGCTTGGAGAGTTTGAGTTTTCTGGCTTTCATGCCAAGAAGGCTGGAGCCGTCTCAATCGAGGTCGTTTTCGGCATCAACACGGATGGAATCGTTGAAGTTTCCGCTAAAGATCCTGAGACAGGTGCATCTCACTCCATGAAGGTAAAGATGTCCTCCACGATTCCCACCGAGAGAATCAAGGACTCTCAAAATCAGGTTCAATCACACAAACTCGTGGCTCTCAAATCTCCAGTGAAGAATCATCACAAACTCGTTGTCTGTGTTGCGGGATCGCAAGGTTTTTCATTCGAGGAAGGTTATGTTGAGCGCATTAGCCCTGAGGAGGAAGTATTGGTCCTCAAGTCCGATTCGGGAAAGGTGAGCAAAGAAATCCCACGGAATTCAATCGTCTGGATATTAAATCTTGAAGATTTTTCAAACGCCCCTCGATACATACAGGCCATCTCATCAAAACCAGGCCTTGCTGATGCTCCATCACCACTGCCCATTTATGAATTCCGGCTGAAGAATGGCTCCTCGCTCTTTGGACAGGCGAAGAGCCCCTCTCTCAAGGATCTCGGCGTTTGGATTCATCCCTATTTTCCTCGGGACGAACTCAATGGAAAGGTCTTTATTTTTTCGGCACGAGTTGATGCCGCAAGTCCAATAGGGAATTGAGGTAGCGCATGTTGAGCAAGATCGAGCTTGAAACTATTTCTGAAATCATCACCAATCTGAATTTCTATCAGGTCCTCAAAGTGCCGTCTCATGCTTCTGAAAAAGAGATTTCTGATGCCTACCATCGAGAGGCTCTGAGCCTTCACCCTGATCTCTATCAGACGAGTAAAGATCCCGCGGTAATAGCTCTCAGCAAGCGAATCTTTTCACGGGTGGTTGACGCCTATCGAACACTGAGCTCAAAGGAGCGTCGCATCCAGTACGATCAACAACTGAAGGGGCCTGCTTCATCGGGAGGCGACAAAAACGAAGAGGAAATCACAGCAGTAACCCACAAAACAAAATCCCCTGCTGCTTCCGCTGGAATTCGATTTTTCAAAATGGCCCAAACAGCTTTTCAATCGGGGGATCTCAATTCAGCCAAGATGAATGTACAGATTGCATTGAACGCTGATCCCAAGAATCCAGAATTCTTGGCCCTTCTTCATCGCATCGAGATCAAAGCAGGAAAGTAGTCACAAGCATTGAATAGAGCAGGAAAGGACGAAGTCACTCCCAATAGCGGTGCAGTCCGATGACCTTGCCTAAAACTCGAAAGCTGGCTTCCGGCTCAATTCTCTTTGGGCTGAATCTCGAGTTTTCGGGATAAAGCCAAAGCTCCCCCCGTCTCTTTCGAAGTCTTTTGATCGTGACCTCTCCGTCAATCATCGCCACGACGATTTCTCCATCATCTGCCATGGGAGCTTGTCGAACAATCGCAATGTCGCGATCATGAATTCCAGCTTCAACCATGCTCTCTCCCACAACCCGAACAGCAAAGACAGGACCCCGAATAAATCCCGGAACGACTAAATCACGGTCGTGACTTTCATGGGACTCAATCGGAATCCCTGCGGGTGCCGCCCCAAGCAGTGGAATCGTTCTGAAATCTTCAAGCTGCTTGAGCTGAAGTCCTCGAGACTTCTGCCCATCTTTTTGCAACCAGCCCTTTTGGACAAGTGCGGAAATAACGTCTTGAGCAGATCCCACGGCCTTCCAGCTCATTTTTTCACAAATCTCCCTCAGCGTTGGCATCGACCCTGAGGAAAAGAACTTTTCCTTAATAAACTGATAAACCTTGGCCTGGGCTTCGGAGAGGTCCTCGCGCTTGGATCGGCCCGACGCTTTGAGCGCCACAGATTTTTTCGTGGCAGACTTTACGCTTAAGTTCTTTTGAACCATACTCTTGTATGGTAATGCTTTAGGGAGGGCATTTCAAGCCCTTTTGCAGAAGAAAGCTCCCCATCAAATGGGCTTTGACAGAACCCAATTTTGAGATACCATACATTTGTATGGCATCTCAACCAACGAATCCCATGACTCAAATTGTTGGAGACATCGGCTCTGGATGCCGTCGCCTGGCGTTTCATTTTATCTCACCGGCCAGACAAGTCGCATGGATCACTCCGCAATGGGACCTCTATGCGCCCAGCCTTTGGAAGCTGGCCTCTGATTATCATATTCAAGAGCTCATCGGCCTTGAGTGCCCCGATCGCAAGCAATGGCGCACTCTCTTTTCCAACCTCATTCAATCACAAGCGCTCGATGCTGTTGTGATTGACCGATTCAAACTACGCGCAGCGGAGGGATTTTTTCTCCAAAAAATAGCTCGGGCAAACAAAACAAAGATTTTAATTATTGATTCGCATCCCCATTCATTCTGCAGTCGGCGCCTCCACTTAAACCTCTCTCACCAAAGCTTTCGCTTTTTTTGGTCCAAAGGAGGATCTCCCACACCGAGACACCTCCCTTTCACTTTTTTTCAGGATATGGATCGACTCTACTCACATCTTGGAGGCCTCCCATGTACATTGTGAGTCGAAGACTATCTCCACTCTCTCCTCATATTATGAAATTTCAGGACTTTTGGATTTATGACCTCAGACCATTTCATGATTTCTGGAAGAAGACGGTTCTCGAGAAGGATATCTCTTCATCACAATCTTCAATGACGTGGGATGAAAGCGCTTGGGGCGCACTACTGAAGATCTATGGGATCCACACATTTGCGCCGACTCATACTCTCGAAGCCTTTGCCCAAGATTATCACCAGCACTTTCACACCAAAATATCCCCCCATGCTCAAAAGAAATTTTTTGAAGTCATGAGACGACTTGGCCTGAATCGTATTGGGCACCTCAAGAGACTGACCTTTATTGAAATTGGAAAGAGATTTGGAAGGGCCTGGGCGGACTTTATGAAAGGCGTCTTTGAACCTCAAAAAACTCCCTGGCCCTGGGAAAAATTCCGGACGCAGGAACCATTGCGATGGAGTGAAAACTTTGATGATCCCAGCGCCAGCAGTGAATTCATCTTGGAACGGTTCATGAATGGAGTTCATGCTCTTGCGCAGGAGCAGAAAGATCTCATTCAAAAAATGGAATTCAGTTTGTTTTTCGGCGAACGAGAAAATTTGGAAATACCATTTTCACATCCTATTTCCTTATCGAAGGAACAGGCATGGATCCGTAAAATTCTTCAGGAGAGGCTCTTTAGTCTTCAACTGGAGTCCAGCGTAAGTCGCCTGGAAATCTGTGCCATTCCGGCCGAACCACTCTCCAGTAAGCAACTTTCACTCTTTGACTCTCAAGCCCCCCAAATAGCCCTTGAGAGTCTTTGCAAGAAACTCGAGAACCAGGGCTTTCAGGTCTTCAAACCCTCCCCTTCTCCTTCGTATATTCCTGAGAGTTCCTGGTTTCGAGTCTCCCCCCTATCAGCACAATCAAATCTGGAAACGAATCGAGCGCAGCTTCGCCCCCTCATTCAGTTTCCTCCGCGAAACATTGAAGCACCCACAGGGATCCTCAAAAAAACGGAGCAAATTGAATGGTGCGATATGCAGGGACAGTTGAGATCTCGAACCTACTATATGACCCGAAAGACTCGATATTGGGCTTGGGTTTTCCAAACCGAAGATGGTCGATGGTTCGAGCAGGGAGTTGTTGAGTGAGTCGGCCCCTCCGTGAATTCGTCGAACTCAACGCCAAGAGCTGCTTTAGCTTTTTGCGCGCCGCGTCACAGCCTGATGAGCTCGTTCTACAAGCTCATCAGCTCGGATACAGAGGGCTGGGGATCGCAGACATAAACGGATTTTATGGAATGGTGCGAACATATGAAGCATCTAGACAACTTTTATTTACATCTCTCTTTGGCATCGAAATCGGCATCGACGGCACCCCCCTGATACTGCTTGCAAAGAGCTTTAAAGGCTACAGTAGGCTCTGCCGACTCATATCGGAGGCCTATCAGCACCGCCCCAAGGGTGAGCCCCTATTCACCCAAGATCTTGTTAAGAAATGGTTAGATCCACAGGTTATGCACAGCTTATTACCAGCACACCAGCCACCTCCTCAAAATTTGTTTAGTTGGCTGCGAGAAATCACTCCTTTGACGCAGCTCGTAACACAGGCTCAACACCCCGATCAGGATCTAGCGATGCTGCGCTGGCTCAATGATTTGCCGAAGGAAATCCCAAGAGCTTGGACATGGCAGCCCCTCTTTCATACACCCAGCCGATTTGAGGCTTTTGGTGTACTCGATGCTATAAACAAAACAACTACTGTTGTTGCAAATCCCGCACACTTCAATGCGCAGAGATTTCTCCATCCCCTAACGGATTTGGATCGCCTAAAAGTTCCGATTGAGTGGACGGATGAGACCCTGCGCATCGCTGAAAGTTGCCAGTTTGACCCCGCTGAAATCAAATATCGCTATCCCAAGGAGTGGCTTCCAGCAGGAATGACATCCTTTGATTTTCTTTCTCAGCTTTGTCGGGAGGGGCTTCAAAAACGCTATCGAGATGGTGCCTCGCAAGACGTTCTCGATCAACTCTCTCACGAGCTGAAGCTCGTTCAGGAATTGGAGTTTGAGGACTACTTTCTTACTGTTTGGGATATCGTACAATTTGCGCGCTCTCAGAAAATTCTCTGCCAAGGAAGAGGATCAGCGGCCAATTCAGTCATTTGTTATCTTCTCGAGATTACCTCGATTGATCCCGTTCGAATGAATTTGCTTTTTGAGAGATTTATCTCGCGCGAGCGCAACGAAGCCCCCGACATTGACGTGGACTTTGAGCACGAGCGTCGAGAGGAAGTGATTCAATATGTTTATAAGAAATACGGACGTGAGCGTGCTGGAATGGTTGCGACCCTCCTCACTTACCGATCGAAGTCTTCTTTCCGTGATACTGGAAAGGCACTTGGCATTCCGGCAGCAGCGATTGATTTAGTCAGCCGAAAGCTTTCGTGGCGTGAAGCCCCCGAAGCTGTCATTCAACAGCTACCTGAGCAATTGCTGACAAAGGCCGAAAAGGACCGATGGATTCGAGTCGCCCAAACAATCAAGTCATTTCCCAGACATCTGGGACAACATACAGGAGGCATGATTCTCACCGATGGGCGACTCGATGAGATCTCTCCGATAGAGCCAGCTCGAATGGAAGGACGCTCCGTTATTCAATGGGATAAGTATGACATCGAGAAGCTTGGTCTACTCAAAATCGATCTCCTGGGGCTTGGAATGCTGACCTGCCTTCGAAAGTCCTTTGATCTGATCAAAGATTTTTACGGCATTGAATTAGAGCTTCATCGCATTCCATCCCAGGATGAAAAGACATTTGAAATGATTGCCCAAGCACGAACAGTGGGCGTTTTTCAAATTGAGTCCCGCGCACAAATGAATATGCTCCCTCGGCTCAAACCAAAGAATTTTTATGATCTTGTCGTTGAGGTGGCCATTGTAAGGCCCGGCCCCCTTCAAGGGGGAATGGTTCATCCCTATCTGAGAAGACGAATGGGACTTGAGCCAGTTACTTATGCTCACCCGAAATTGAAACCCATCCTTGAAAAGACGCTTGGAGTTCCGATTTTTCAGGAACAAGTCATGAAGATGGCCATTGAGGTTGCCGGCTATACCCCTGGAGAAGCGGACGCACTGCGCAGAGCGATGGGAGCCTGGAAAAAATGCGGAAATCTCGAGCGGCACGCGCAAGAGATGTGCCAGCGAATGGTCCAAAATGGTGTGGAGTCATCATTTGCTGAGCAGGTCTGTCAGCAGATTCTTGGTTTTGGGGAGTATGGATTCCCAGAATCTCATGCGGCGAGCTTTGCACTCTTGACCTATGCATCTTCCTATTTGAAGGCACACTATCCCACAGCGTTTCTTTGCGGACTTTTGAATTCAATGCCGATGGGATTTTATTCGCACCATGCTCTCCACTCCACCTTCCTTCGAGAGGGCGTTCGAATCCTTCCACCTCATACGGAATTCTCTGAATGGGATCATCAGCTTGAGCGAGATGAAGATGGAAGTGCATCTCTGCGTTTGGGCTTTCGAAGCATCCGAGGCGTTTCCCAAAAAAATGTAAGTCGATTTGTCGCCGAGCGAAAGCTTGGACGCTTTGATCTCTCAGTCTTTGATCAAGATGAGAAGGCACAAATTGCTCTTGCTACTGAAGAATTTAAACGTCGCGAAGCACTCTGGAAGGCCCTCGACAAAAGCGGCCAAGGCCTTGCCCTCAAATCCTCTCGAAGCCAAAACCCTCATTTTCCAACACTTTCAAAACTTTCTTCTGTTTTGCTCGATCTCGAAGTGATGGAAACAACTCTGAAACAGCACCCCACCTCAGTTCTTCGTGAAGAGAATTGGAACTATTCGATCACAACCAATCAACTGTCTAGGGCATCCGATTTACCCCATCGTTCGGGGAGGCTGGTTCATGTTTTCGGAATTATTCAAGTGATTCAAAGTCCACCTACTGCCAAGGGCCTGCTCTTTGTCACCCTTGAGGATGAAACCGGTTTCATCAACCTCGTCGTGAAGCCCGCTATATATAAACGCCACAAGGAGCTCTTTCAGACACAATGGGGATTGCTCATCTCAGGACGTGTACAGAATCAATCTGGATCCATATCAATTCAAGTCCAGTTTGTTCACAAGCCAGAAACCCACAAATCACAATTCAAAGTTTTTCGACGTCGGGGACATCCGAGAGATCTGAAACAATTTGAAAGTTATGGCGAGTCCGTCTCAAGATAGGCGTTTAAAAGATACTGAGTGGAAATGCTTTGATCGTCTGACTGAAAGTAGCGATGAAATGCGATGGGATCACTCAAAGGATAAGCTGTCTTGAAACTCCCCCTAAAGAAAAGAATCGCAGCAGGTCTTGCATCCAATACACCCGCAGCTAGATACCCTGGAAGTTCTCTCTCCCGATAAGACCCTCGCTTGACGATGCGATTCGACTTCCAATCCTGAAAGACTAAACTCCAATCATCAGTCACTCGCACCCCAAGCATCATGTGGTCAAAATCCTTGAGCTGATAGTGAATAGTCTTTCGAACACCTGAGAACATCAAGGGTGCAAGCGAACACTCCAGACAAGAGTTAGGAATATAGAGAGATCCTATCTGCTCGCTCGACACCCACGCTTGAGAATTGAACTTATACAAGGCATGACTTCGACTGTGACTGAAGAGAACCGGAGACACTCCCACGCTACGATCAATCATCTCTAAACCCTCACCTTCATGATGAGGTTTGCCCATAGAATCCACTTTCAACAAAAGACTTTGCGCATATCGACTCTTCGTGCGATCTCGCCACCGGGCCTCTAGCTCCGGATGGGGGCTGTAAATCATCGGGAATCCATGAGCATTCGTGATCAGAACTTCAAGCTCCCCTGGAAACTTCTTTGTCTTTCGAATGATAACCAAAATATTTTCCGTATCATGACTATGCCCAATCCCATTCGTATCGATGGCATGGTAGACAATATAATTCACATAGAAGTGTGATCGACTTTCGATCACCGAAAAATAAATCTCGGCGTTCTCCGCGGCGGCACGCGCGCGCTCATCCGTGAGCAAGAAGGCATTTCGAGCGTTGTCTCTCAGATCAGAATTTCCATCGAAGTAAAAACCTAAGATAGAGTCGATAGGATTAAAGCCCGTCCCCAAATCCAAAAGATCTAATGTTTCGTGTTGATAAAGAACTGGCGCAAAAGCTTCAGCCACCAATCGTCGCCGCAAAGAAGACTCATTAAAGTCTCCAATCTGCGCCGCCAGATCAGAGGACAGAAGCCCACACGTCCCTGTCCAAAAAACGAGGCCCCTCCAGAGGCTCATGTTCTCATTATCTCATGAAGACTACCGACTTAGAATGTGGCCCAAATGGGCATAAGCCCCCATTCAAAGAGGCTTTATTCGTTACGAAAAAGAATCAGACCATGGGAGAGGTCGTAGGGGGAAAGACCCACTGTGACTCGATCTCCCGGAAGAACCTTGATGCTGAATCGTCGCATCTTTCCACAGAGTTTGGCGTTGAGCTCTTGACTGTTCATATCGAGCTTCACTTTATAAAGACCGCCAGCAGCAATATCTATGACGGTTCCTTCAACTTTTACTAAATCATCTCGCGCCATTCTCTTCTTTCACTTCTCCCCCGAATCATTAATTTAGTCCCATGACTAACACAAGTCTGTCTGTCAAAAAATACATGAAATTTCTTATTTTAAGTAGCTTTCTGGCCTCTTGTAGCGCCAAAAGAGCAGGTTTAGGCGACCTCGGAGCCCTTCAGACGGGCGATTTAGTCTTTTTGGATCTCAACTGCGGAGACATCTGTGATGCGATCGAAGCCGTCACGCTGGAGCAGTTTGGAGTGGCTGGGCCCCGACTCTCGCACGTCGGAATCGTCGAACGAATCGGCTCACAGGTTTTTGTTTTGGAAAGTTGGCCCCCCCAAGGAGTTCAAGCCACTCCCCTCAAAGATTTTCTCGCACGCGTTTCTGGAGGAGCCAATCAACGTTCAGGATTTTATGTCGGAAGACTCAAGCCGGAAACTCGTTCAGCGGGCGAGACTGCCGTTCAAAAAATTCGAAGTCAGATAGGCAAACCTTACGATGACCGCTTCGTTTGGACTCCTCAAAGCTTCTACTGCAGTGAACTTGTAACGTTTGGCTTCGCCTCTGAGGGATCAAACCTCCTGGGCCAGTTTGATCCGATCTTCATGCCGCGACCGATGTACTTTGGAAAGGACAGATCCAAGGAACTCAAAGCCTGGGAAGACTATTATAAAAAAATGAACCAAGAAGTACCGCACCAGGAATTGGGAGTAAGCCCTCTCGGAATCTATCTTGAGGGAAAAAGACGTTTATTCGTCCAAGACTAAATGCTGCTCAGTTTGTTTTTGAGAGCCGATATCAGGTCCTGTTTAGAAATATCTTGCTCCTGACCTGATTCAAAATCTTTGATCTTCAGTCGCTTTTGCGCAAGCTCGTCATCACCGCAGATGACGACCCAACGGCGATTCATATCACCAGCGTACTTGAACTGATTTTTGAGCTTCGCCTCATCGGCAAAGACATCAACAGCAATACCGTGCTCTCTCAGATCTCGAGCGATCTTGAGAACCTCGGTTCTTAACCCCTCATGGAAAACCGGGATGAACACAGTTGAAGATGACTTCATCTTCTCTTGTTCCTTTAGCAAGAGAGCGAGCCGCTCAAAACCAATACTAAATCCACAGGCTGGAATGCTCTCCTTCATGAAACGACCAATTAGTCGATCATAGCGGCCACCGCCGCCAAAAGAATATCCTGCTGATGCATGACGAAGCTCAAACACCGGTCCCGTATAATATCCAATTCCGCGCACTAAGCTCGAATCAAACTGAATACCCGCAACCGGAAGCTGAACCTCTTTGAGCGTCTGTATTGTTCTTTGAAGTTCATTGGAGGCCGCCGGGTGAATTGCAGCCAGAGACTCTAAACTCAGCTCCCCTCGAAGAAGCGCCTCCACTTGAGCATTAAACTT
>CAZZLQ010000025.1:0-1597 GCA_964655245.1 uncultured Bacteriovoracaceae bacterium
GGACGGGGCCGGGCCGTCAGTTTCCAAAGGCTCCCTTTGAAAAGGCTGATAAATATGTGGCGTTTAGGGTTCTTCAGTCTAAGGGACGTTGGATCAAACTCGAGGACATTGAGGGAGATGAGGTCTGGGCGGCTCGAGAGAATCTTTGGATTCAGTAGTTTAACGAGCCTTTCTTCGACTGCATTTTTTGCGCAGCCATTGCTTAGAAACCGTTTAAACCGCTTCTAGGGCCGGTTATCGTCGGTTTCATTCTTGCAAGTTCAACTGCGAGGTATGGTTCACTTTAGATTTTTAGCCTGTGGCTTTGTTGTGGTTGCTTTGTCTGGTTGCGGAACGGCGTCGATTCCAGATGAAATGAGAGGAATTTTTGAGGGTCAGCAATCCGGGGTTAATCGCTTTTTGCCCGTGATTACGCTCAACGGATCTCAAGAAGTCACTTTAGAGGTTTTCTCCAGTTATCAAGAATTCGGTGCAAGTGCCCAGTCCCTTCGAGACGGCGTCATCAATCCGAGCCGAATTCAGATTTTATCAAATCTCAACACCAGCGTTTTGGGTCAGTACTCTATTGTTTACAATGTGACCGATTCCGGTGGGCGATTCTCCTCGATCACCCGGACTGTTAACGTCGTCGATACGACTGTGCCTGTGATTGGCATCAATCAAAATTCGACTGTTACATTTGAAAAGCTAGGATTCGGAAACTCAAACACACTTCCCTATAATGATGGGGTCCCTGGATTTAATGGAGTGGTTGCTACCGACAATTATGATGCCGCCATCAACTCGAAGATTTCAGCGGTCTCCAACGTGAATTCCTCAAGTGAGGGGGATTACTTTGTTACGTATAATGTTGCCGATCAGTCTAATAATCCTGCGATTCCCAAATCGAGAATAGTCCAAGTCAGAGATACAAAGGCTCCAGGAATTTCAATTGGTGCTCCGAGCTCTTCAATCGTGAGCGCCGGAGAGATTTCGACATTGGATTTGAGCTTCCAAGATGCTTCCGTCATTGGCTTGGATGGCAAACTTCAGATTGTCCCCATCAATGGAGCGGTGATTAGTTGTCAGATCAACTCCTCTGGGGCTGGGCTCGAGAGTCGTCAGATCACTGTGAGTAATTGCTCGGGAAATGGTTCATTCAAAGTCAAAGTACTTCAGGGGGCTGCATTGGACAATGCCACATTGCCTGCACCGAATCAGACAGCGATGGTTGAGAGTGCTGAGATTGTTGTCGATAACGATGGTCCGACCGTGACGATTGGCTCGCCTTCAGTCAGTTTTGCTAATTTCTCAACGATGATTGAGTTTCCTCTGACGGTTTCAGACGCTGCTTCCAATCAATCGATTGCAAACAATGAAGTGGATGTTCTTGGTGGGATCGGATGTTCGTCTAAGACGGTTTTGAATGGAAACTCTACGACGCCTACCGTTCGACTTTCAAGTTGTTCTGGTAACGGGGAGCTTAGGATTCGAGTGAATCAGGGAGCGGTCCGAGACTCAGCACAAAACCAAAGTCCCGAAGTGATTTCAGACCCTGTGACGGTGGACAATACTGCACCGACGGTTTCGATCAGTGCGCCCTCGATTAATGGCGGAT
>CAZZLQ010000025.1:1697-32657 GCA_964655245.1 uncultured Bacteriovoracaceae bacterium
ACTCCGCTCCTGCTGCTGGCCCGAGTAACACCGTGACCGTGGACAATACTGCACCGACGGTTTCGATCAGTGCGCCCTCGATTAATGGCGGATTTGCAAACATTCGAAACGCTGCCGGCTCAAGTGCTCAGTATACAGTGACTTACTCGGGGGCTTCGGCAGTGACACTGTCTCTCTCTGATATCAGTCTTAACACCACCGGTGGAGCCAGCTGTTTAGTAGGTGTTTCCGGAACGGGTAGTAGCTCTCGATTAGTGACCTTGTCTTCATGTACGGGCAATGGAACAGTTGGGATTTCCATTCAAGCATCCACGGCGACAGATTTGGCAGGAAACTCCGCTCCTGCTGCTGGCCCGAGTAACACCGTGACCGTGGACAATACTGCACCTGTATTTAGCTTTGGAGCCACGGGATCGAGTATCGATTTGTGTAGTTCTTCCACCGCTTATCTAACTCAGGGGGTCTCTGTGAATGAGACATTGAGCGGAGCCTTTTCTGTTCAATCGAACAATGTGGATCGGCTGGTTGCTGGTAACTATCAAGTCGTCTTTGTGGGAACGGATCTCGCGGGTAATCAAGGATCCGGAACGCGATCGGTTGATGTGAATCCCCTCAGTCTCGGCTCGGGCGATCAAAATTTCTCATTTGAATTTGGAGTCGCAACAGCTCAGAATTTCCTGGATCGCATGGTCACCAGTGAATCTAACGGCAATGCTCAGAATTCACTGAACGTCGCCCTTTGTAATGATATCGATCTTAACGATCAATCCATTACGACGCGCGCACGACTGAATGGCAGATTCGATGGTCAAGGCTTTACCATCAGAAATGCTCAGATCAATCCAAGTTCCAACGGCAGTTCATTGTCTCAAGCTTCATTGGGGTTGTTTCAAACTGTTCTTAGTGGAGGACTGATCAGAAATCTGAAGTTAGATAATATCCGAGTGGGAGATCCCACTGATCTTCGTGATCATACGGGCGTTGTTACTGGAAGAAATATGGGACGGATCGAAAGACTTCAAGTGCTGAACTCTCGAGTGGAGGGGCGCTTGCAGTCGGGGGGTTTGGTGGGATGGAATTTAAGCTCGGGGCTCGTTTTTGAGAGCGCCTCTTCGGCAATTGTAGTGGCAGAAGAGATCGTCGGTGGTCTCATCGGACTCAACAACGGATCACTGGCGAACTCTTACCGAGGAGTCGATCAAGCGCAGGAGCCAAGCGTTCAAATCTCTCGTGCCTCAGGAGGAGTCGTCGGTGGGCTGGCCGGCAGAAGCGATGGCAGTATTGTTCAATCTTATTCAAACGCTCATGATGTTTGCGATGGTACTCACGACTTTGAGGGAGGCCTTGTTGGTGATGGTTCCAATTCCGCCTTTGAGTCCTATTTTAACTCTCAGCTCTCTCGCTGTACTGGAGTTGGAGAGCTCAGCGATGAGCAGATGAAGATGCCCATGTCATTCTCAGGCTTTGATACCGTGGCCTTCTGGAATTTGATTACGGGTGAGTATCCTGAACTCAAGTGGCTCGCCGGTCAGTAATCTAGGGTAGTAAGGTTTCGATCCAAACAAGATCCTCGTAGGTTTGTCGCCTTGTCTCGGGATGATCTGTCCTAAAATTATGAAATGCAATCTGAGCTGAATCGGCATCTACACTCAAAATCTGTGAATAGAAGCCAACGGCTCCCTGAACTGGAACTTCCTGGCTTCGCCAGACGCCATCTTTCAAGCGGCGAGCGATGTGAAACTTAAGACTCCAGCCGTCGAGATAGCTCAAAACAGGCTCACCATCAGACAATGCAATATCAATATCGAGTCCTCGATAAGTCTTTCCCGCCGTTCCGTCGATGACTTGAACTGCTGCTTCCCCTCCGCTTGAGGCAATCTCAGCCCATTTGAGGACTCCCGTTTGATCGTCAAAAAACGCCACTCCCAAGCGATCCTTGAGTTCTACCATCGCTGCATATTGAGCGCTGAGGGTTGTCTGTAGAATAGAGAACAGATTCCATGGAGAAGACGACCTGATATAGAGCGCAGCTCTCGTGGGCTCTCTCAGTAAGATGATCTCTCGGCCGTCTCGGAGCCGTTCATGGAAGCGGGGGCTGCCGGGTAAAGTCTCATGAGATACATATTCACCGTCCGTTGAGTATTGCACGAGGAAGGATTGTCCTGCGGAGTTGTCGAGGCCTACAAAGAGTCCCCGGGGAGTACTTAAGAAGGAGCGAACCTTGATGACTGTGCTGAGTGATGCGGGAAGCGCAAGAGGAATGGCGATCATTGAATTCAATGATACCAATCGAAGGCTCGCCTGAATCCGGTAGACGGCCCAGGCGCCGCTGACGATGAGATCGCGTCCATCAGCCGCTTGGGGATCGATCACGCGCAGTTCACTAGTTCGGAAATTGATCAGCGTTAATCCGGTTGAGGCCGAGGTGGCCGACTTCCTGATAAATGTCAGCGCTTGCTCAGAGGAGAGGGCTTGGAGATATTCCCCGATTTCATCATCTTCCAAAATAATTTTATACGAAGAAACCGGAGTGAATGAGCCTCTCTTGCAAGAGATTGCAAACAAAAAGCAGGCCATGATGGTCAAAGCTGATCTCATGGATTCAATGACTCCCAGTCTAGGTTCACGTGTAGAAGAATAGTGGAGCGGCTTACGTCAATACCGACCATCTTGATTCCAGCTTTTTGAGTTTCGAGAGGAGCCGCAAAGAGGACGAGGCTTGAGTAGGTATTGAGGAACTCCTTCCAAAGGCGATCAGCAACGGCTTCAAAAACGTCCATTTGATCGGCGTTCAGCTGATGGGACAGGTCCTCCAAAGTCATCTGAAATGTTCCAGGCTCAAGCTGCAGATTCACCGTTTGTGTTGAGGGGTCTACGACAAGATCAGCAAAAACATCAGCATTGGTAACGACCCGCGATGAGGGGATGAGGCGATCCTCAATCTCCGTTGAAAGATCGAGCGAATAGTCCTTAATGCGAAGATGCGCTCGGTCTGGCTCAAACGAGATCTCAGGTGCCGAAAGAGGGGAGATCCCAACAATTGAATAAATCGGCGGTGCACCTGAAGCTAAAAGTCCCTGCGGGGAATCTACCAAGCTACTGCGAGTTTTAAATCTCAAAAGCCCTTTTTTATAGAAGGTGTTGAGCGCTTCATTCACAAGCGCTGAAGAGACAACGAGTGACAATTCCGATTGAGCGGGAGGAATCTTGGGGGGAGTAAAGGGCGCATTATCCCATGTTTGTGGATCCTTGAGTTTGTCGGCCACTTCAGTGACGAGTTGATCAACTGATAGTGAAGTGGCGCGAGTGCCAAGCAGGCTTGTGACAAAGCTCGGCTGTACGAATGTTGCTCTCGAGTAGATCTCAACGCTGGAATTAGTAACAAACACATTGTCTCTCAAAAAGGGATACGATGCGAAGATCGTTTCGCGCTCAGAGACGGGAGGTCCGTCCATTTCAATCGTCATCCCTCCTTTGGTAAAGACGGGACCTTCTTTCCAAAGAGGACTATCCTTCATGACTCTAGATAGGGCTTCGACCATCACCGAGCCCCGCAAGCGATCAAAAATCCAGTCGGAAAACTGACTGTCGATAGCCTTGCGAAGTTCATCCATCACCAAAACCTGGAGTGAGTGCATTTCAGCCAGTGAAAGAATTTCATTAAAGGGGGTCGGGTCTCCCTCCTTGGAAAGGCTCAATTTGATGGGTGACTGAGTTCCATCCACAAAGAAAACATCAACGAGATTTGTGTTGGGTCCTCGAGTGGAGATCCCCTTAGGATCAATCGCAAGCCGAACAATCACGGAATCCAGAGAGACGTTCAAAAGATATTGAGATCCTGATGAGTGGATCAAAAATCCTCGAGCGAGCAAATTTTGGATGCTTGTTTGAAGATACAAAATATTCGATGGGTGAGCGTCCCAGAGAGGCTCTCCGAGTTTGAAGCTTAAGTTGCCGCGAACAGTAAATGATCCAAACGGGCGATCAAGGGGGAAGACGACTGGCTTGGTGTTGAGAAACTTCGCTGCATTTTGGAAAAACAGCGGTCGAATCACAACGCCCAGAGTTGATGGTTCGCGATCATCCGCAATGAGTGGCTGCGCAGCGAACACAACAAAAATGACAATGAACACTCTATGGAACAAAAGACACCACCAGTGAGGCTCGATCAAGAGCGGCTCGATATCTACCCGATCCATCGGGGGGTTCAAACAGGGCTGAAGAAGATTGGGTTCTCGCTTTCGTATCAATATCTCGAGAAATCAGGAACGAGTGCGCATACTCCAATCCTAAAGCCCAACGTCTGGCAAAGTTGTACCTCACGTGACCACCGAGGTTGATCGTATCAAAGTCTGAACGACTCACGGCCATTTTATCGTCACTCACAGCATTTTTGTAAAAAGAAGTCATGACCCCTAGCTTAAGATTTCTTGAAACTGAAAACGTTTGGTTTGTTCCCACCAAAATCGCATCCTTGAGATTTTGGCCGGGAACATTCACTCCTTTGAGAGCTTCAACAGCCGAGTCTTCAATCGAAAGTGACAGGGATTTCACGAACGAAGAAAAAATATAACGGCTGAAATAATCTTGAGACCAATAGCCCTTGGGCTGGTAGCGAACTCCCATTTGCATGCACGCCGGTAAATAGCTAGTCGCTTTCAGCGATGCTTCCATCGGATCCTCAAGTCCAAGAGCTGGTAGAGCGGGGCCCAACACGGAGGCAAAAGAGGGAGGTTTAAGCTCGAATGATCCTGTGAAGTTGTACCGGATGGGCGAGGTTGCTGACACTCCCATCGACCATTGAGGTGAGGGCTTATAATGCAAGCCAGCGATGGCTCCGAAGGCTGTCGTCATTGTCTTGGGTACGTAGGCGCGCGCTGAGAGTGCGGGATGTTCCATGAGAGCATCTTCTTGCTTCAGCATGCTTTGCATGAGTTTGCCGAGATCAACGTCGATTTCAGTTTCAAAAATCGCAGCCGAAAAAATGCCACCCATGGCAACACTGAGCTCTGGGTTGATTTTCATCGCAGCCGTGAGTTGATGATGCCAGGGGACCATCATTCCTTGAATCAGGTCGTAGCGCTGAGAGCCGCGCTCATCAAACTCTGCCATCAGTCCGCCTGGAAAATAGGTGGCATAAGAGAATCGAAATCGCTTTGTTTTGAGAGGGGAGCTGACGGCAAAGAAAATCTGAGGGCCCATCGCACTTGTTTTGCTTGAGGCGTAGTTTGTCTCTGTATTGGGATCCATTCCTGCTCGATCAAAAATGAGCCAACCGCCGAGGACGCCCAATTGGCCTTCGATGTTGACCTTGTTATCGAGCAGTCCGATCACGGCAGGGTTCCAAAACGAACTTTGTAGCCCCGGAGTTGTCGGGGTTGCGGAAATGCCACCGACGGGGGCAGATAAACTCTGGCCCCAAGCGCTCTGACCCAACACAATGAAGGCAAAGACCCCCATCGATAGAACGCGAGAAATACTGATGAAACGACCCATTTTCAACGGCGCACCCTAAACCAAGCCAGCCAATCCTACAACATCACTTAACATATTGAAATTATTGATTTTTGTTTGGGGGCCCGAAGCTGTGATAGGAGAAAGCATGAAATTTCTGGGTTTAGGCGAGCGAATTCGAAGGCTGAGAGAGCAAAAAGGAATGGCCCTGGCCGACTTGGCAAAGGCCTCAGGCGTTGATGAAGCCAGGCTTCAAGCGATTGAATCCAACAAAACTCAGCCGCTCATCGCCGATCTGATTCAGCTTTCGAAGGTCTTGGGAGTCAACGTTGCGGACATTTTCCGAGAGCGGCCGCCGTCTAAGAGTTTTGAGATTTTGCGAAAGGGTAGTCGTCCCCAGGTGAAGCCACTCCTTGAGCCTCGAAAGACGAAGATTTTTGACTATCAGTACGAGTTCTTATCGGAGCCAGCCGAGGACAAACATATGGAGGCCTACCTGATTGAGGTGCCTCCTCATCAGTCAAAGCCACCACGTCATGATGTGACTCATGCTGGCGAGGAGTTCATTTATGTTCTTGAGGGGACTCTGGAGGGCGAAGTCGCTGGAGAGTCCTTTCGATTGAACGCAGGCGACTCCATGTATCTTCGGTCAACGCTCCCGCACGTTTTCTTCAATCCCTTTGAGCAGACGGCCAGAGCGCTCACCGTGATTTATCCGTTTTGATCCCTCACATCTGCTTGAGCTGAAAGGCAAGGAAGAGCTTCATTCCACGTCGATCAAGATCAAGAAGCACTCTGTCTCCAGCTTTCAAGCCTTTGACGGCGTCTTGGTAATCCTTCACTGCCTTCACAGGTTTTTTATTCACAGAGCGGATGAGATCGCCTGGCATAACCCCTGAATCGGCGGCGGATGATCCATCGGCAATATCAGCCACAATCACTCCAGATCCATCAGGAGCCATTTGCACCATCAGTCCCAGTAGATCTGCTTTGCCTGCCTCAGGCGCAGCCTTATCTTGTGCCGCTTGATCTTCGCTCAGGCTGCCGATGATCACAGGAACCTGAACGATCTTCTTATCTCGAATGACTTCAATCGTGATTTTTGTTCCAGGCTTAACCGCTGCAACTGTCTTTTGCAGACTGCGACTGTCTTCGATGGGCTGAGAGTTGATCTTCACAATCACATCCCCACGTTGAAGGCTGCTCTTGGCGGCGGGTCCGGTCGGAGGGATGTCGTTCACCAAAACTCCGCTGGCTTCCTTCAGTCCCATGGCTTCTTTGATGTCCTCCGAAACGTCCTGAATCATTACTCCCAGATAGCCTCGAGCAACGCTGCCTGAAGATCTCAATTGGGAGATGACTTCCTTGAGAATGTTAACCGGAACGGCAAAGCCAATGCCACTTCCTTGCGCTGAAATGGCCGTGTTGACTCCAATCACCTCGCCTCGAAGGTTAATGAGTGGACCCCCTGAGTTTCCAAAATTAATCGCTGCATCTGTTTGAATGAAATCATCGAAGCGACGATTTTCATTGGGAGAAATCTCACGACCTGTTGCTGAGACAATTCCGAGAGAAACTGAGTGGTCCAAGCCAAAGGGATTCCCGAATGCCAAGACCCAATCCCCTTTTTTCAACTTGGAAGAATCACCCAAGGGAACAAAAGGCAGCTCTTTTTTGACATCGATTTTGAGCAGGGCCAAATCCGTCGCAGGATCCCGACCGATGAGTTTAGCGGTAAACTTTTCCCCTTCTTTTCGTCGTCGGCTGGAATTTTCATTGGAAAACAAAGTCACTTCGATTTTGTCGGCGCCATCAATCACATGATTATTGGTTACGATAAAACCATCCTTGGAAATGATGAATCCAGAGCCAAGACTGCGTCGAGGCTGTCGTTGGCGCTCACCAAAAGGCATATTAAAAAAGCGCTCGAAAAAATCTTCAGGGTTAGAGAAAGGGTCCCCTTGGGGCTGCTGAGGTTGCCGTCGTCGAGGGTCAGCCTTAGGCTCAGAGGTTGTTGCGATATTGACAATCGTGTGATCCACCTGATCGATGATGGGGCCGAGGTTTGGCAGTCCTACGAGAGGCGCCGCTCCGTTGGAGAGCTCTGTCCAGAGCTTTCCAGCCTCCGCGTGAAGACTTGATCCTGCGATTGAAAATACCAAAGCTAGTTTAAGACTTTTGAATGCTGACATATTTCATCCTCGTTGTGTAAAGAATTTCGTTCAATAAACTTGATTCGTGAGACGACAGATTCCCTTGAGTTTTTTGCAGCAACATCTCCAAAATATCGATGTGATGCTTTGCGACCTGCGGATCTTTTTCTCTCTTGCCGCTGACAGGATTTTCGACCTCTCCAAGGGCAACCAGGGTGGCTGTGCCCAAAGACAGAACAAAAGTTTCAAAGTTAATCATGGGACTTTGAGCTTCAGACGACATGAGCCTTTTTTACTCCTATTTTGCGGTTTTGCCTTCTAAATTCGTTGCCGTGACAGAGGCCCATTTCCACCGATCCACATTCACGATGTCCGGTGAAGTCACATACTCGACGGACTTTCCCCCGAGATCTGTGTACAGAGTTCCAATGTCTTTTTTGAGTTCAAAAACAAACGACCGTGAAGAGCCGTTGGCTAAGACCAAAGTCAGCGCGAGTGATTGAACTTTTGGAGGTTTTGACAAGCTCAGGAATCTCAACGCTCGCATTCCTCTGAGGGCTGTCAGATTTTCTTCGATGTTTTTTCGGTTTCCTGCGAGCGAATCATTTGCCCTTTGTGCAGTCCATTCGCCGGCCTCGGTCTTGTCGATGCTCACTTCGGATGATCCTGGGATCTTGATTTTCACCTGTTTGACATCTTGAATCTCGAAATCGTCGAATGTCTTCTTGAGAAAATCCTCGGGGGATTTTTGCAAATTGTCATAGTGAAACTGTGAGACCTGCGCCCAAGGAGTCTTATCCCCCTTGGCATAATAGGAGGGCACTTTGCCCGTCTTATGAAATTCGATCTCAAGACCAAAAGGGCGTTGGTCGCCTGCCACCACTCGTGCATCGGAAACGCCTTCCTTAAAGCCGACAAGCACTCGAGTATCGCTTGGACCAGTGGCCGGCGCCTTATCGAGAAACTTGTTGGCTCGAATGAGGCTGATCTTTTCAGCAAGTTGACGAACCATTTCATGATCGACGGGGAGCTCATAAGGGGATGTCATCGACCATCGCTCGTCTTTGAGTTGAAACTTAGCTTCTTTGCCTTTGCTCCTCAGCGTGAGATTCGAAAAATTTTCATACTTCACGGTGGTGAGCTTCATTTCACGAAAGTCTTCAGCTCGTTGAGCGGCAAGATAATCCAGGTCTAAGCTCGCAAGATAGATGGCGGGAGAGCTACTCAATTGGACGTAGAGGTTTGTGTTTCCTGGATTTTGAGCCCCGACTTTGATTTCAAAAGGCGCGTTCAGGGAAGGTTCCTTGTAAAGGATTTTGACGCGGGGGTCCTTCAAGCCAAACTGAGCAAGGTCTGGATTTTCTTTTTCGAGATCGTCTTTGCTAAAGAGAATTCGGCTTTCTTTGAATCTCTTCAAAGCAGCGATGAGATCGTAGATTTTTGACTCGGCTGCGAGGTCTTTGACCGGGGAGGTCATGACCCAACGGTTATTGTCTCTTTGAACGGCAAAAGTGCCCTCTTTGGTTTGAATCTCAAAAAAAGAGATCTCATCGAGTTTTCCCTGAGCCAGGCGACCATAAGAGGGTGAGTCTTTCTCCTCAGCAGGCTTTTGAACGCCGTAGTAGAGGTAAGCCCCCAGTCCCACTAACACAGCCACCAAAATCAAAAGACTTTTGAGCTTCATACGCGCGAGCGTCTCCTCAGCCAAATAAAGAGTGAGAGAATCAGAAGAGCTTGGGGGAGGACAAAGATCGACGCATAAACCGCCGCAATCTTTTGCTGAGAAGTCATATTGAGCGTTGAGGTCGTCCAGGTGCGCGCTTTGATTGAGAGCGCAGCTGCACGATCTCCAATAATATAACCCACCGCGTTCATGGCGAGATCTCGGTTGTTTGCCGCATTGATCTGGTCGTCAAACACAAATCGCGCATCCCCAAAAACAATCAATCGGCCATTCTTCGACCAATCATCCGAAGCAGGTTTTTCGATGGGCCACTCGGAAATCATTCCAACACTCAAAGGGCCTTGCGCTTCCTGTCCGTCACGGCGTACTGGCTTCTGATTCACAAGGGCGGTCAGATCCGTTTCAGCCCAGGCGTTTTTGGAGGTTTCCACCAGGCTCGAAACCTTTGCCGGACCTTTGTAGTTCGGAAGCGCTCGAACGGGTTGAGCAAGATTGAATTCAACGGACGCCTGTCCGGCGAGTTTTGTGACAATCGGATGATTGCCAAACGTAGCGGTGGCTAGCTTTTGAAGTGTGATGCTTCCTTGGAGTCCCTGGAGATTGTAGTTCTCGGAGATAATGGATGGCGTGAGAGCGAGACCATACTGCTCCAGTAGCTTCTCATAACCTGTCGCACCAAAGCCCGTTTTTGAAACGATGGGATTTTGACCAATAATCAAGGAGCCGCCCTTGGCGAGGTAGCCGCGAAGAATCTCAACATCCAAAGCGGGTAGAGTTCTACGAGCTCCCCAGAGCAAAACCGCACTCGCATCGCGAGGAATCGCTTTCGTTTCAGCTAGTTTTAACGGCAGCACCTTAAAGCCATCCATTTCAAGCAGCAGCTTGAAGAGTCCAACCCCTGCGCCTGAGCCGGGATTGTCCAGAGAGGCTTCGTCATGTCCCGTGATGAAATAAATGGTTTTGATTTCGGATCGAAGAACTCGCTTAAGAGCATTGGTCATGGCTTCTTCTGAGGCAATTGCCAATTTGATCGTTGTTTTATCCGCAGTATTGCGAATCATAACGTTGCCTCGATCGGCGCCTAACTCTGCAACAAGAGCAGGATTCTTATCGGGGTCGATAATCTTCAAACTGAGTTTGTCCGTATAAGGAGTGTACTTGCTGACAAGATTGCGAAGCACGGGCTCTTGCTCTGAACCCTCTGGAAAAAACGCCAGGACCTCAACGGCTGAGTCCAAACTTTGAGCAATCTCTTGGGATTCCGCGGCTAGTGTATGAATTCGATTCTTCGTTGTATCAAATGTTTTGCTTCCAAACTTCGAATGAGCAATGACGTTAAGACCAATCAAAACACCCAGGAGAATGATTCCTCCAACGGCTCCAAAGATTGCCTCGCGGCGCCGGGCAATGACTGAGAGGACATCGCCGGTAAAGTAAAAGGCAAAAAATGAAAGTCCGGCGAGAGCAATTGCAAACTGAAGAAGGGCCACCGTTTGGAAGACTCCCGCAAACAACATCGAAATAAGGCCGAACAACAAACAAATGAGACCGAGACCACCTGAAAATCGTGCAAAATTCTTCATCTTATCTCCTTGTTAATGATTCGAGTGAAATTCGTGTTGCGGACAAAAACAAAAGACTCAAGGTCACAAAGTAGGTGACGGCTGAGACACTAATGAGGCCTTGGCTAAATCCATCGAAGTTGGATTGGAAGGCCATCTTTTCAAAAAACTCTCGCAAGTTTCCGGGGGCCATTCGCGAGAGCACTCCAACCAGCACAATACTTAAGCTGATTGTTGCTGCAATGATCGCGGCCAAAAACTGATATCGAGTCAGAGAGCTTGCAAAGATGCCAATGGAAATCAGGACGATTCCAAACAAAACAAGTCCCAGGTAAATGGACACGATCGGCCAAACCTCGGGATTTCCAAATCCAAAGATCACATACAAAATGATGACGTGGGTACTGAGTAGAGTGAAGAGGAATCCCACAGCGGCTGCGGCCTTGCCAAGCACAATATCCCAAGTCGAGATGGGGGAGGTGAACAAAAGCTCAAAGGTTCCCTGAGCCTTTTCCTCAGCAATGGTTCGCATGGTCGTCAGAGGAATAAAAATCATCAGAATCCAGAAGATCATGAAGACCATCTGGCCCATCACCATTTCATTCAAATTCACTCGGGCCAAAATGTCTGGATTTTGAGCTAGCTGGAACTGAGCCCTCTGAAGAGTTTGATCAAAGTGATCGAGTAGGATCACAAAAAAGATGCCGGAGAAAAGTCCAAACAGCCCCAAAAGCACGTAGGCAAACGGCGACTGGAAGTAGCCTTTGAATTCTCGTTTTGCAATACACCAAATTCCTGACATTTCTGTCTCCTTTTAAGCCACTGATGAAGCAGCTGATACAGCGTTCATCGCCGCTGAGTCTCGTGTGACAATTTCAATGAAAATCTCTTCGAGTGATTTCTTCTCGGACAAGTCTTTGATCTTTTGGTCGTGCGTGACCTTACCTTGATGAATCATGATCGCTCGATCACAGGTCGCCGTAACTTCGGAAAGGATGTGAGTCGAAAGCAATAGTGTGTGATGTCCGGCGAGGCTACGAATCAGATTTCGAATCTCAATAATCTGCACGGGATCAAGCCCGACTGTGGGCTCATCGAGAATGATCACAGGCGGGCGGTGAATCACGGCCTGAGCAAGCCCAATCCGCTGACGAAAGCCCTTGGAGAGATTTCCGATAATGCTCTTGCGGCGCTCCTTGAGTCCGCAGGTTTCCAACGCCCATTCCAAAGATTCCTTTCGCGTGGCTTTGGGCAGTTTCTTCAGCTCGCAAACGAATCGCAAATAAGAATCAACATCCATATCCATATAGAGAGGAGGTGTTTCGGGGAGATAGCCGATCGACTCTTTCACCTTTCCAGGTTGCGACAGAACCGAGTGACCCGCGATCCAGGCTTCTCCAGCGGTCGGCTGATAGAAACCCGTGAGAATTCTCATCGTTGTTGTTTTGCCCGCTCCATTGACGCCAAGAAATCCAACGATTTCTCCCTTATTGATTTCAAAAGAAACATCATGAAGCGCTTGAAAGGGACCATAAGTCTTTGAAAGACCTTGAGCTTTAATCATAGCATCTAAAATGTAAGAACTCCGAAGAGCCCCGTCAACGGACAGTGGAAATTTTAAGTGTTCTTACTTTGTCTTCGAGTAAAGAGGGCGGAACGCCGAGCTTTTGGCTGGCACGCAGAACATCCCCCTGAGAACTTTTGAGGGCGTTGACGATCGCTTCCTTCTCCAAACTGTCGACTTTCTGCTTAAGAACGTCAACTTGAGACTCATTCCACTGAGATTTAGGTGAATAAGGAGAGCCGAACAACTGCGGTGGCAGGTGGTTTTTGGTAATGATCGGGCTGTCAGAAACATTCACTGCAAACTCAATCACGTTTTCCAGCTCACGAATGTTGCCAGGCCAGGGGGCCTGGATCAAAACGAGAAGTGCCTCATCCGCGATTCCTTTTACATTTTTCTGAAACTTCTTTGAAAACGCCCGGATGAAATGATCGACAAGCGGCTCTATGTCTTGAGTGCGTTCACGCAGAGGCGGAACGTGAATGGGAATCACATTCAATGTGTAGAAAAGGTCCTTGCGGAATAAACCCTTCTCCACCTTTTCAAGCAGGTTGAAGTCAGTGGAAGAAACAATGCGGCATGGCACAGACTGACCCAAAACTTCGACTAGCTTCGCTTGAGCATCAACACTGAGGGCTCCAATTTCATCAAGATACAGCGTGCCTCTCTCAGCGAGCTGGAGCCACCCTTCCTTTTCTGAACCGCCAAACAGCTTTTCGATCTGCTCAGATGCTGGACAGGCCGAGAGATAGGCTCGAACGAGCGGTGACTTGCGGCGCTCGCTCTTATCATGCAGGAGGCGGGCGACAACATCTTTGCCGACACCCTCTTCACCGGTGATCAATACGTTGGAATCAGATTGAGCCACTTTTTCGATGGTTTCGTAGACCTTCTCGATCTCCGGGGTGGAGCCGATGATTTTTTCTTCTTGGCGCAAGAAGGATCGTGATCGCTGAAACTCCTTGGAGATGGCCTCGGCCGAAAGAATAGCTCGCTCAACTGTTTTCAGGAATTCTTCTTGATTGAAAGGCTTAGTCACATAGTCGAAAGCACCGCGCTTCATGGCTTCAACGGCCGTATCGATTGTTCCGTGAGCTGTGATCATGATCACAGGAATCTGGGGCTTATGATTGCGAATCTTTTGGAGAAGCTCAAGGCCGTCCATTTCGGGCATCTTGAGGTCTGTGATGACCGTTTCATAGTCATCCCGTGAAAGCTTTTCCCAGGCAACCAGCCCATTCTCGGCCTCTTCAGCTTCATGGCCCATGCGCCGAATCTGAATGCTCAGAACTCGTCGAACGCTTTCTTCATCATCTACAATCAGGATTTTTGCCATGACACTCATTCCTCCCGTGGGTCACTCAACGAGGCGCTCGCTCTTCATGCCCATGATTGGCAATCGGATGCTAAACTCAGTCCCTCGGTTTGGCTGACTCTCAACACTAATCCGACCTCCCAAAGAATCTATGATTTTTTTACAGATGGGAAGTCCTAAACCCGATCCTGCTCTCTTGGTTGTAAAGAGAGGAGTAAAAATATTGGCCAAAATGTCTTTGGGAATTCCGGGCCCATCATCCTTCACGCTGACAACGACTTCATCAGTAACATCGAGAGCAATCTTAGCGCTGAGCGTGACGTTTTTGGCAAAAGCCTCACAGGCGTTTTGCAGGAGATTAGCCAAAACTTGCTCCAGTTTGTGTGGGTCTGTGGAGACTTCAGGCAGTGACTCGGCAACTTCCACATGGAGACGAGTTCCCGTTCGTTCTGCCTTTGCCTTGAGCTCCTGGATGGTTTTTCGAGCGAGGGTGTCAAGGCTGACTTTAATGGGTTCCTCAGTGGATCGGGCAAATGAAAGGTACTGATTCACAGTCTTCTGCATTCGGTCGACTTCTTTTCGTAGAATCGAGACGCACTCTTTGTCCTCAGAATCCTTCAGGGTGGGCGAGGTCTCAAGAAGCTGGAGAGATCCGTGCAGGGCTCCAAGTGGATTTCGAATCTCATGAGCAAGAGCTGCAGAAAGTTCTCCAAGAGACGCCAAGCGTTGTTGTCTGTCCTGAGATTGAAAATGATGAATTCTCTCCAGCGAGCTAATGACCTCCTGAGAAACATTGGTGAGAAGTTCAATCTCTTCATCAGAAAAGCTTGTGTAGGGATTGGTGGACCGAAGCGATGAGCGTAAACTCCAAAAGCCCATCAGCGTATCATTCCAAATCAAAGGAAGGGTGAGATGAGCATGCATTTCCTTAAGTTGCTCCATCACAAGATCGGTTGGCTCATGATCTTGCTCAAGAAGAATGGGAACATTCTTCTTAAGAGCCACAGCCAATGGGTTGTCCACGGAGAGCGTCGAGACAAAGTTCAAATTGCTGGGCTCAGAGAGACGAAATGTGTGAGCCCCTGAATCCCAGAGAAACAAAGCACTTTGATAGATTCGCCCCGACTCTTGAACCCCACCAACAAGCAGTTCGCTGAGCTCAGGAAACGATTTTGAGTCGCGTATCTTTTTGGACAGCCGCTTGAGCAACTCTTCGAATTCATAGCGATCCACGATGAACTGTTTCAAGAAAAATACGTCCAGCTGTCGTCGAAGAGGTTCAAGAACGCTCAAAATGATGAAGGAGGCGATGAATGTGTTGAAGACAAAAAGCTCAGCATTATTTTCTCCCACCCAGGCGAGTAGGGAAATGAAGATCACGGACAGCAGAACAGTCAAAAGGACAATCCGGATCCCACGCAGCATGAGCTCTCGCACTTCCCTCAATCTGGGGGTCAGCACGACTTGGTACATGAAATAGAGTAAGATCGCGGTGAGGATATTGCCAATGTAAGGAAGGGGAATGCCCGGAGGATTGATTTCCACTCGAATCTGGCCAATCAAAGAAAAAAAGGTGCAGACAGCAAGTCCGACAGCCACAAAGTAGGCTCGCGTTTTGACTTTGAGATTATCTGAAGTTCGATAGATGCGAAAAAGTCGCATCGTTAGAAGAAGAAAAGCACCAAAAATAAACGCACCGCAGATCCAAAGCGTCCACCGCTCATAGCGCTCAAGATCAATAGCGTAGATTCCTAAAGCGATGATCAAGGATGAAAGTGTCAGCCGCGATATTCGCCGTTGCTCAAAGAAGTAAACGCGCAAGAACTGATAGGCGATTGCAGGCAACAATACACTCACGATCAAATGGGCGCGTTGTGCTAGCTGGTAGGTAATAGTCTGAGAGGCGAACTCAAGATCTCGTTGGGCGTAAGCCGAAAGAAACAAGAGATTCCATGCAGCGTAAGCTGCAGAGAAGATGCCCAACCAAATGAACGCCTGGGGACGTCGCTGAAAGGCGGCGCGAAAGCAAATAAAAGCGATGATCGTCGAGAGGATAATGGTTAGAATGGAGGACTGAACGACAACGGCTGAAACTTCAACGGTGGAGGTATAGGCATTGGGATCCAGAAACTCTGGCCAGGAAAACATGGATTTATTTCATCGTATTGATAAAGCGGGATCAATGAAAGAATCGCCGGCCCCTCAGAGAGACGACTTACATCTTCCTCGACGTTTGTTCCATATGGCGAGCGGATGCGGAATTGTCGGTACGAGCTTCTTTTTGCCCACCAAAAATGAGTTTGTTTGGTTCCTGTTCTGCCTGAGTCTGCTGGATCTGACCGTAGAGGTTTCCCGCCTTTTCATCCCTCGAATGAACGAATGGACTTTGAAGTGCTTTCGCAGTGTTCTGCGCGAGGGGGAGCAGACGCGATTAAGCGGCGTTTTCTTTTACTTGGTGGGCTGTACCTTGGCCGCTCTTTTGTTTCCGCGTGATGTTGCCGTTCTTTCGATTCTGTTCTTGGCCTTTGGAGATCCCATCGCGTCGCTGGTGGGGGTTCGGTTCGGTCGAATGCGCCTGCCGCCTCAGATTTATGTTCCTTACAAAAGCTTGGAGGGTAGTGCTGCTTGTTTTGTATTCTGTTTCCTTCTCACCTTTGGGATGTCTTTTGTTTTGGTGAGGACCGTGGATCTGGTTCTTTGGGATCGTTTGTTGTTTGCACTCATTGGCGGCTTTTCCGCCGTGGTTGGCGAGCTCTTGCCACTCAAGACGGATGATAATCTCGCGATGCCATTGGTCGCGGGAGCCTTGCTGTGGGCCATGGCTGCCTTCTTCAATCTCTACCCAGGTCTCTATCTTTAAGAATCGGACGTTTGAAAATTTAAAAACGGGGTCCAAGCAGACTGAGTCATTTTGAGGGCCGTCAGCAGGGGCGCTACGGCGGGCTTTTTGGGCTGTGACCTCAAAGGCATCTGGGCCTGGCTCGGGGTCCTGCCCCCCTTTTTTCGATTGCAGGGATGACAGCTGGTGACCACATTTTCCCAGATGGTTTTGCCACCTTGAATTCGTGGGACCACATGATCAATGTTCAGTTTTTGCTTGGGCAATTTTCGGGCGCAGTACTGACAAGTGTATTGATCCCGAATGAACACCTGGCTTCGAGAAAAGCGAACATGCTGAGGCGGGCGACGATCGAAGTCATTCAGAAGCATTACCTTTGGAATAGGAACGGGCCTGTCAATGGTGCGTACCAAATGAAATTGATCAAGCTTCTCCAGCGGAAAGGATGCTGAGAGCAATTGGGACCAGGAATAAGTCTGAAAGTCAGTGTCGACGCCGTGGGCAATGTCGAGATAAAGAAGAGATACAGCCCGCTTGATATTGGTAATGTGGATCGGTAGGTAACAGCGGTTTAGAATAAGGACCCGGGATCCGGGCGAAACCACACTTTCATATATGTCGAAACTAGTTTCGAAAACCTCACCTCTAGTTATTATTGTATCGCCTTCGGACGCTGATGCCAAGGGTGAACGGGCAGACCGCGTATTGACGAGGATTAGCGCTCTTCCCTCACGTTCTCAGCTCAAAATCTGGTTTTCAGAGGGGCTTGTCACCCTGGGCGGAAGGCCCTTACAGCCCGCATCAAAAGTGAAGCCAGGTGACCGAATTGAGGTTTTGATTCGGCCGGAAGAGGTCCAGGATTTGGAGCCGATTCCTTTGGATCTCAAAATTTTATTCGAAGATGAAGACCTCATTGTGTTGCATAAACCCAAAGGCTTGAGCATGCATCCTGGTGCTGGAAGAGGGCAGACCACTCTTGTTCATGGATTGCTTCACCACTCAAAGACACTCTCAAGTCGGAGTGGCGAGTTTCGCCCTGGCATTGTGCATCGGCTGGACAAAGACACGGAAGGACTTGTGGTGGTTGCGAAGTCTAATGAGATTCACGACGCGCTGTCGGAGCAGTTTTCTAAGAGATCGATCACGAGACGATACTGGGCCTTGGTGTATGGGCATCCTCCTCAGCAATTCGCCGTTGAAGGCAACATCGGGCGCTCTCCCATTGATCGAAAGAAAATGGCCATCGTCAAAACGGGTGGAAAGCCGGCGAGGACGGAGATCAAAACGCTGAAGCATTTCTCGGCTGGTTTTTCTTGGATTGAGTGTCAGCTCAAGACTGGTCGTACTCATCAGATCAGAGTTCATCTGAGCTCAAAGGGATTCTCTTTGCTGGGTGATCCTCTGTACGTGCGAAAGGGGCAAAAGCCCTTGGCGGCTGACTGGAAGCCCGCGCTTACAGCTCTTTCAGGACAAGCTCTGGTGGCCTTTGAGTTGGGATTTGTGCATCCTCGAACTGGACGATCCGTGCACTTTGAGATCCCACCGCCGGCTTGGATGCTTCCCTTTATTCATTCCTAAAATCATGGTCAGCTTTCGAGAGTCTTCGTAGAATCTTGGAGATGCAGGCGAGTCTCTCCCCAGAACAATCCATGCTGGTCCGTCTTTCATCTCGGGTCGAGGCTGGCTTCACGGTGGGCCAGGCCGCAGTTCCCTTTGACTCACGCTCCCTTAAGCAAGTTCACGGCGCAGAGGGTGGGTTCGTGGATCATTCTTTCGTTGATCGATCGACGGAGGGCGACTGGTTGATGACTTCGGACAATCGGATTGCCTTGGGTATACGAGTCGCTGATTGCACTGCTGTTTTGGCCGAGGGGTGCAAGGATGGGCATCCGTTTGTTTTGGCCGCTCACGCCGGTTGGCGAGGAACGGCTGCTGGGATTCTTTATCGGGTGAGTGAGGTCATGAAGAGCTGGACGGATCTTCGCCTCTGGCTATCTCCAAGTATCAGTCAGTGCCGATTTGAGGTGGGCGCGGAAGTTATTGATGCCTTGGGAAGTGACGCAAGAGTTTTTGCGCGTGATGGAAACCGCCCCGGGAAATACTACCTCAACTTGAAATCATTTCAGGAAACTCAGATCAAAAGGCTTTTGCCCCACGCCGAGATCTCAGGATCAAGCTTGTGCACATTTGAGCAGCCCGAGTTCTTTTCCTATCGTCGCTTGGGTTCTCTGGCGACTGGACGGCATACAGCTTGGATCAAGATCAAATCCTGAACTAGTTTTTGCGACTGGAGTTTTTCCAAGGCGACGCTCGGTGCGCAGGCTTGGATGGCGATTCAACCTCCGAGGTTCGATCGGGTTGATCTTGCGGAGTTTCAAAAAGTTTACGGCCCACTTCTTCGAGCTCCACCTCTTCGGGTTGGAGCTTCGATTGAATACCTTTCAATGACTTGAAGCTTGAAAGACTTTCCCAGCTCATCACTTGAGCAGATGCAGAGATCATTATTGAATCTTGTGAGTCTCGATTCAGGTCAGCAAACTGTGCTCGAGAGGATTCAGGCAGGGTCAAAAACAAGACCCCCATGATGAGTGCGAGAATAAAGCCTTTCACCAACCCAAACCCAAGTCCGACCCAGTGATCAAAGGGCATAAGGCCTTCGGTTTTTCGAATAGCGCGAATGAGAGCGCCCAGTCCGAGGAAGGCGAGGAAGAATGAAAATGCAGAAAGAACCCACAGCATCATCAACGGTGCTTTCTGTATCCATCGATATCCAGAATCAAACTTAAGCCAATCGGCGAGTGGTTGAGCGAACAGGATAATCGTCAAAATCAGCAGCACCGAAAGAAGCTGGTTGAGGAAACCTCGGATGTAGCCGACAATACCAAAAAAGATGATCACCGTAAGAAAAAGTAAATCCATGTACATACTTCTATGCTACGGCCAAACGAGAGGAGTTTGAAGTTGAAGTTTTTGGAGATCAGTCCAAAAATTGAAACACGAAGTCTTCAGTGGCTGCTGGGTTTTTTTGTTTTTGCCATTTTGATCACTTTGGTCTCCGAGCATCTTCCTGACTTCTTGCGTCAGTTTAGTTTTCAGATGTTTTTGCTCTTGGCTTTGGTGACGCTCGGGTGGGGAGGCTGGGTCCCCAGTTTTGGATCATTCAACAGAGTGGTGATGAGTTGTGCGACCGTCTTTGTAGGTTACTTTCTGATTTTAAAGCTTGTTGATTTAGCCTGTTATAGCGCGGGATATGTGGGTCAGGCTCAGAGTTGGCGAGGACATCCGAACTGGATTCTCGCTGTGATTGTTGCTCCGATATTAGAGGAATTGTTCTTCAGAGATGCTTTGTTGAAGAGCTTGTATCAAAGATTGGGACGTTTGGATTTAGCCGTATTGTTTTCGTCCGCTTTTTTCATGGTGGCTCACTTGAATCTCTACCCTGGAGCTTTTCTCTTGGGACTGGTCAGTGCTGGATTGTTGCTGCTGTTCAGAAGCGTTTGGCCGGCGATTTTGTTTCATTCGATTTCGAACTTGAGCCTGATCTTTATCCCCGCTCTCTTTCCGCATTTGTCTGCTTTGATGAGCGAGCGGGGATTGCTACCGATTTTCTATCGCTAGCGAGGCTCTGATTAGAGAGCCCAGCAACCTTTTTGCCATGGAATCGTGTAGTCCTTAAGAGGTGCCTGTTCAAAGACCACATCAGCAGATCCAATTCCATGCATTGCAAAAGCTTTTCGAATCTGTGCTTCGTTTTTTGATGGAGTCCATGGATTGCGATCCGATTGATCTTCATCAATGGCCAGAAGCTCACGATAGAATTCGTGAATGGTCTTGGCTTGAGCTAGCTGGGCTTCGTGCACGAGTTTATCGGCGACATCAGCACCAAGTATTCCCCGTAGAGTCCAAAGCGCGCCACTGAAAATTTGACCATCCACGTGGAAACCTTTGCCCGACATGTTCTTAGGATAGACGTACTTGTTCTCCACCGTTCGAAGATAGGGCATGCCTGTGCGCTCGTGCATGGCGCCTTCTGCGATTTGCGGATTGCCGGTGACGATGGCGGCCAGATAATCAGACATCGCTTCGTTCATAGCACTGAACTCGTAGCCAGGAGTTGTTCCATAAATCTCCTGAATCATGGAATGTCCGAATTCATGGATCACGATGTCTCGAGAAAGCGCGGTGTTCTTCAACAATTGATAGCCGCCACCAAACGCGAGCATGTTTGCGCCCGGCATGAAGAAGGCGTTATCAAAGTTTTCTCCAAACTGAGTGATTGCTGTGAGCTGTCCAACGCTTCGAGTAAAGTTGAATTTCTCTTTCAGCATCTTCTTAGCTTGCATGACCCAGTAGAAGACGTTTCGCTCTTCGAGTGAAGGGCCTTCGTCGATCATAAAAGTGTCTTCAGTCAGCCGGAGAGGATCGAAGATCGCTGCCCGCTTGGCTCGTTCATTATTGGTCACAACAATGTGTTCATTTTCGAGATAGACGTGAGCCACTTCAGATCCATCGGTTGATTGGAGAGATTCCATGGGGAACAGGCCCTGATCGTCAGATAACAGTGTTGCGCCGCTTGGCATTTTGGCAACGAGTTGGGGAAATGCTGCAAAAGTGACGACATCGCCCGGCTGATTGGGGACGATACTTCCCTTCATTTGCACTGTCGCTGCATTGCCAGTGAGATTATGAAAGCCCACAAGTTCTTCGGAGTCTTCATCCACCCACATCAGAATCTCTTGGTAGCTCGCCGGATCGTAGATGTTGAATTCCGTCGCCGCAAAGGCTTCGAGTTTCTGGTCTTGGTTCGTTCGAGTGTAAATCACCTCACGACTTTTTCGCACGCGGTGAGCGGCTGGGTAGAATGCCGACGAGTCTCGAGTTAAATCCCGGTTCAAATCCAGGTTGGCCAGCAGACTAGGATGGACCAGTGTGGTGGAACTTGTAAGCCATTCCGCGGCCTGATCGAGTCGAACAATGAGTTTTGCTCCAACAACTTCACGGCCTTTGTAGAGCTGTTGAAAGGTGGCATAGTTTGAGACGGGCCCTTTGCGAATGTGAAGGAGCTTCAGTTCGTATTCACCAAAGATCCGCTCGACCATATTGGTGGCGCTATCTTCAAGCACAGAAACAGTGGCAGGCGTTTTTGTGGGAGAGGCCTCGACAGACCGCTCAATTCGCCGCGGGCTTCCTTGAGCCTCGTTCACGAGAGTGATTCTTCCCTCGTAGTCGCTCGTTGGCGCAAAGGCCTCAACGGCTGAGTAGCGAGGTAGTTCCATCGCTAGATCCCTTCTGATCAAAGATTGGACTCCCAACTCTTGAGTCCATGGATTCGCGCATGACGCTAATAAAATAGACGCTACAACCGACAGAACTGGTCGCATGATCCCCCCCCTTGAAATCCCTACACCCGCGCGTCACTCATCCCCATGAGTGAAAGTGAAAAGTCGGATGTAAGTTTATTTGCTGAGCGATTTCGAATCTTCCGTGCAAACGCTGCTGCGCAAAAAATTCAAAATTCTCAATCCCCTAAAGCAAGATTATCCGGTGCGTTAGAGGGGGGTCAACGGATTTGAAACTCGCTCGGAATTTTATTCATTGCGTCATTGAGGAATTGGTCTGCGGGGCGCTCTTGAAGGCCTTGAAAAATATGATGCGCTGCGTTCTTCCAATCCTGCTTTTCAAAAAAGATCACTGCACAATTCACATGTGCGATGAAGTTACGAGGATCGCGCTGAAAAATCTCTTTGGTGAGACTCAAAACTTCGTTGAACTTTCCTTGGTAGAGCATTGCTGTTGTGAGCTGAGATTTAGAAAATAAATCATTGGGGTGGAAGCTGAGATACTGGCGAATCAGTCTCTCGGCATCCTCAAACAAATCGCATCGAAGAGCTGCTTGGTATGCGATTCGGTAGACTTCGGACTCTTGAGGAAAGTCTCTCACCGCCAGCTTTGCAATCTCATAGGCTTCTGCCATTTGCTGTAGCTCCATAAGATTGACACAAACTTCAATCCACGAGGCTGGATTCTTGGGTTCTTCGGCCAGTTTTTTTCGAGAGAGTTCGAGGTAGTACAAATATTTATGGCCCGGCTTTTTGAGTCGTCCGAAGTGATGCAGAACAATGTCCGTTTTCTCGCAAGTGAATCCAAGTTCCGTGGCCCTGGGAATGAGGCTTTCATGGACTCGACCGACATAGTGGACGCCGGAGTCTCGACGGTAGAGGCGTTCCATATGATTTTCAAAAAAGAAGAGTGGCTCTGAAAAATTTTGAATGGCTGCAGGTTTCTCCCCAAGGAGTGGGCGAGCCGTTTCGATATTACCCGCCGTCACGTAGTTTCTTTGGATCAGTGAGTAGCAGACAAACTTCGGATTTCGAATGAGCTCTTCAATGAGGGTCCAATGAGTGGGCTCAACCGTTTCGTCTCCGTCCACAAACAAAATCCATGGTTGGGTGGCATGAGCGGCCGTGTCATTACGAGCGTCACCAAAATGATCAGTCCAGGCGCGCTCAAAGTATTTGAAGTGGGGAACACGACTCTCAAAGCGCTTTGCGATTTGAGGGGAATCATCCGTGGAACCGGAATCGCAAATGATGAGTTGTTCAACAAAGGGAGCGACAGAAGCCAGAGATGCCTCCAAAAACTGAGACTCATTCTTCATGATGTAGCAGCAGCTGATCGGTAGACGGTTCATGCCTTTATTCTAGTGAAATCATGGATTTACTCCACTTTCTTGATGGGTATTGGAGGGGAGGAGAAGTTCGGGTAAAAGGACTCCCGTCCATGCGGTGCATTTTATCCATTTTATTAGCCTTTTGTGTGGTTTCGGCTCAGGCGGTACTCGCCTCGGCGGACCGTACCCTTGAGAAGAACCTCGAGTTGGTTTTGATTGGCAACAAAAGCAAGAGCCAGGGCATCGTGGAAAGAGGTGCCGAAGGAGCCATGATGAGGCTGATTTCTCCCTCTCGCGTTGAGCAAAAAGAGCTCGTGGCGGATCTGTGGAATCGCTTCGATCAATGGCTTGAAGGCAACGGCCCGCAGTTGAGCTTTGAGACTCTGATCACTTTGGAGGAGGCCATTGAGGATGTTGTCGACGCTACAGAGGACGCTCCCGTTTATACAAAGACGGCATGGAAGCCGGCGCTGTTTTACGGGATGTTGACTGGAGGGATTATCAAAGCAACAGGAGCCTTTTGGTTTCGTCGTCTCTTGAGGAAAATCAATGTGAAGATCCGCAAAGAAGAAGGCAAAGACGGCAAGCGTTGCTGCCGGTCCTGGATCTTTGATTTGGCCAAGACGAGCTTTTCAAAAATCTATCGCCGGTATCCGGGAACAACGGAATGGGCATTGCTCTCAGCAGGGGCCTCAGTGGGGTACTACGTATTTCTTTATAAAGATGAAGAGCCTGGTGATCGCGAAGTTCATTTTGCTGAGCGTCAGATTCTTCCAAAGCTTCGCAAGCTCAAAGAAACGGCACCTCGACAAAGCGATCAATAAGACAGATTTGTTCTTGGCGTGTTGGCCGCTATAATAAATCGTGCGCGCCGTTCTTTTCTCCACTCTTCTGACTCTCAGTTTATCGCAGTCAGCTCTTGCTGGAGCGCATTTGACGGAGATCAATGACAGCAATCAAGTTGTGAAGCGCAACTGGTCTACTCCAGCTGTGATTAAATGGCGTTACAATCCTACCAATGCGCCGGCCAATATCGAGGCAATCATCACGACCGCGTTTAATACGTGGGCGACTCATTCCAGCGTGAACTTTGAGCATGAGTTTCATGGCACGACCATGGCAACGGGTCCTTCTAAGAATGGATACACGGATTTTTTCTTCAATGTTGATTTTCCATCCCTGGGTCTCGACTCGAATCTGATCGCCATTGCATTCCTGAACGGAGCATTGTCCGGCAGCAGAATTTCATCCTCCAATGTGCGACTTTCGGAAGGTGATGTGCTCATGAATCCAGCACTGAGTTCATTTTGGAAGACCGACAGTATCACTGCAGCGACGGATTTGGATGTTCAGGAGATTTTGACTCATGAGATTGGTCATGTGCTTGGACTAGGGCATAGCTTTTTAATCGATTCGATGATGTATCCGGGCAAGCCGCAGTCGTCCACGCCCGAGCTTGGCTTGTTTCGTTTTCCCAAGCGCACGATTGCTCAAGACGATCTGTCGTGGATTTCAAAAATGCATCCAGCTCGTGGAGCCAAGGCAAACTATGCTCGGATTGAGGGAAGAGTTTTGTACGACGGGTACCCTTACATTGGGGCTCATGTGATTGCTATGAAGGTAGACGAAGACGATTTGACCTACCCATTCTCCAATGACAATGCCGATTTGATAGTGCGCGGACTCAAAAATGTGTCTGCCTTCTCTGAGCTTGGCGGGAAATTCTCCATCGATTACCTCGAGCCGGGTCAGTACAAAATTGTGGTACAGAACGGGAAGAGCTTTTTGGATTTTAGCTTAGCCAATGTGAACGGCTATTTGGGATCCGCTCAATCGCCGGGCACCTTTCCAATCGATGTGTATCGAAGTCCCTACTGTTCGACGGGATCGGGTTTCAGTTTTGCGAGTTTTGAAGGGGGAGTCTCTGCTTCGTCGACTTTTGTCTTGGCTGCGAATGAATCGATTTGTCAGCTGGAGTTTCATGGCGACGCTCCGAGTGGCCGGTGTGCTCGCACTGCCTCCCTTAAGGGATCTTCGTGTGGCGGTGGCGGGTGTTCCTTGAGATTGGATGGCGCTTTTGATTATAATCAAGGAATGCGATCTTATCTCGGTACGATTTTGTTTATCGTCGGTTCTCTCATTATCATGCTTTCATTCAAGAATGCTTTGGGCCGTCGAGGCATGCCAAAAAGAAATCGACCTCATCACTAAGCTGTGATCAGCTAGTCTTCTATGAAAAAAATTTGCATCATTGGTGTTCCCATGGATTTTGGAGCATCTCGAAGAGGTGTGGATATGGGGCCCTCGGCAATTCGTATTGCGCAAGTAGGGCAGAAGCTTCGTTCCATGGGATATGAAGTGGTGGATCGCGGAAACGTTGAGGTTCAAGTTCGCGAGTCGATGTCAGAGCCCAATTCCAAGGCCAAGTTTAGGAATGAGATCACTGAGATTTTGAAGCGCTTAAAAGAAATGACAAAGACGGCTGTCAAGAATGGCGAGATTCCTCTGGTTTTGGGTGGGGATCACTCCATTGCACTAGGATCTGTTGCGGGAATCTCAGAGCATTACCAGTCGCAAGGCAAGCAGATTGGAGTTGTGTGGTTGGATGCTCACGCTGATATCAATACTCCCGATACCACGGTTTCGGGAAATGTTCATGGAATGCCTGTGGCTCACTTGATGGGCTTTGGGGATGAAGTGTTGCTGTCAGTATCCTCGATGCGGCCCATCGTTGATCCGCGAAAAGTGGCGTTGGTCGGCTTGCGAGATTTGGATGAGGGTGAGAAGCAAACCATCAAATCTCGCGGCGTTCACGCTTTTACGATGCGAGATATTGATGAATTGGGAATGCGCGAAGTCATGAAGCGAGCGATTGCGATTGCGACGCAGGGGACTGATGGTTTTCATCTTTCGTTTGATATGGATTTTATGGATCCTTCGGTGGCCCCAGGTGTCGGAACACCCGTAGCGGGTGGAGCCACTTTTCGAGAGGGACATTTGGCTGTCGAGATGGCATCTGACTCTGGAAAAATGATTTCGATGGAGGTCACTGAAGTGAACCCTGTGCTTGATAGTCGTAATATGACGGCCGATCTCGCCACGGGGATGATTCTGTCCGCGTTTGGTAAGCGAATTCTCTAGATTGTTTTAGCGCTGATCACTTCAATTGAGCATAGGGCAGCTTCAGCTTTTCCTCTAAGCGGAGGAGCTGATTGTATTTGGCGGTCCGATCCGACCGGCTAAGACTTCCGGTTTTAATCTGCCCAGCACTTGTGCCCACCGCCAAATCTGCGATGAAGGAATCCTCAGTTTCACCACTTCGATGAGAAACCATGCAATGGTATCCATTTTTTGAGGCGAGCTTCATGGTCTGGAGAGTCTCAGTCACCGTTCCGATTTGATTGAGCTTAATCAAAATCGCATTGGCACATCGCTCTTTGATTCCGCGTTCCAATCGGGCTGATTGAGTAACGAACAAATCATCTCCCACGAGTTGAGTGTTATTGAACTTCGCAGTCAAATCCTTCCAGCCTTTCCAATCCTCTTCGTTGAGCGCATCTTCAATAGAGATGATAGGGAAGTCTTTGAGTAAATGATCGTACATTTCGATCATCTGCTCGGTTGAGCGAGAGCCCTTCGATGATTTTTTCAAAACATACTTTCCATCTTCAAAAAAGGAAGAGGCTGCAACATCGAGACCCAGTTTGACATCGGCTGAGTATCCACACTGCCCGACCGCTTCTTGAATCAGCTTGAGTGCTTCATCGTGGCTCTTGAGTTTTGGTGCAAATCCGCCTTCATCGCCCACGGATGTCGATAGTCCTTGTTTCTTCAAAATGTCTTTGAGTGTCAGGAAGATCTCGGAGCCCATTCGAATGGCCTCGGAAAATGATTTTGCTCCAACGGGTGCGATCATAAATTCTTGGAAGTCCAAATTATTGTCCGCATGCATTCCGCCGTTAATGATGTTCATGAACGGGATAGGCAAAGTCATGGATTTGTTTTGATGCAGCCTCGCGATGGTCTCCGCTAAGGTAAGATCTTGAACAAGAGCGCTCGCTCGAGTGGTGGCCATTGAAACGGCGAGAGTCGCATTGGCCCCGAGCCTTGTTTTTTGCGGGGATGGATCCAAGCTGAGAATTTTTTGATCCACAGTTTCTTGATCAACAGGGTTGAGCCCAATCAGTGCCGGCGAGATTGTTTCCACAATATTTCGCACGGCTGAGAGAGTTCCCTTTCCTTTGAAGCGTTTGGGGTCTGCGTCTCTCAGTTCCATCGCTTCAAATTGTCCTGTGGAGGCTCCCGAAGGAACAGCAGCACGACCAAGAATTCCGGATTCCAATACGACATCGGCTTCCACGGTGGGGTAGCCTCGACTGTCGAGAACTTCACGAGCTTTGATGGATACAATACGTTGAGACATGGCCTGAATTTAGACGCCTGAGGTACGGGCCTGCAACTTCTAACTTGAGTTTAAAAACCTGAATCCCTAATCTCGTTTTGAGTGAAAACGCATTGCATCTATCCCGGCTCATTTGATCCTTTGTCTAATGGTCATATCAATCTGGTCGAGCGAGCTTTGCATATCTTTGAGACAGTGACGATTGCAGTGGCCATCAATGTCAAAAAGCCCACCGTTTTCAGTCTCTCGGAACGAGTCGAGATGATTCAAAAGGTTTTTGAAAAGAATCCGCGCGTACGAGTTGAGTCCTTTGAGGGACTTTTGGTCGACTACGTCTCGACCAAATCAAATGCTGTTGTGATGCGAGGGATTCGGACAAATCAGGATTTCGAGTATGAGCTTTCGATCACTCAAGCAAATCGACACTTAAGCCCAACGTTTGAAACCATCTTCATGATGACCGATCCGCAGTTTTCTTTCCTCTCCTCATCAATGGTGCGCGAGATTGTGGGGCTTGGTGGTTCAACCAAGGGCCTGCTTCCTTCCTTCATTGAAGACGCTCTCAAGAAGAAACTAAAAGTCCCCCCCGCGGGAGGCGCGCGTTGAGTTTCGAGACGGCATCTCTGGTAAGTCGTTTTGAGGAGTCAAAGACTTTGGCTTTAGCTGCTCGTGCGAAGCAACTTGCGGCTGAGGGACGCACGATCGTGAACTTTGGCTTGGGAGAGCCTGACTTCAACACCCCAGACATTGTGCTGGAAGCCGCAGCGACGGCGATGAAGAAAGGTCAGACCAAGTATACGCCTGTTGGTGGAACTCTCTCACTTCGCAAAGCCATTGCAGCGCGGCTGTCTGAGGACTATGGGGTGCCTTTCTCACATGAATCCATTGTCGTTTCAGCGGGAGGTAAGCAGGCGATTTTTCATTTTCTTCAGGCCATTTTAGAGCCGGGGGATGAGGTGATTATTCCCGCGCCGTACTGGGTGTCATTTCCTGAGATGGTGAAGATGGTGGGCGGGGTTCCGAAGATTGCGCAGCCATCCGGCGAGAGGCTGGTGGCCAAAGATATAGAGCGACAGATAACTGCGAAAACAAAACTTCTGATTCTCAACTCTCCCTCCAATCCTACCGGTGAAGTCTATAGCCCCGAGGAGGTCGCCTCATTTCTCTCGGTGATTCGCTCTCGTCCCATTTGGCTGATGAGTGATGACACTTATTACTCGCTGATTTATTCGGGTGATCCGTTTGTGTCGGCATTAAAAATCGCACCTGATTTTCGAGAACGCACCTGCGTGATTGGATCAACATCAAAGTCATATGCGATGACGGGATGGCGATTGGGTTGGGCGAGTGTCCCGGATCGAATCGTGTCAGCGATGGTGAAGCTCCAAAGTCAGATCACGAGTAATCCCTGTTCAGTTTCTCAGGCGGCGGCCGAGGTGGCTGTTCAAACCAAAAACCACCTTGCCATCACAACTGACTTTAAGGCTCGGTTTCAAAAGCGCAGAGATCATGCTTTGGGCCGATTGAAGTCCCTTGAGGGTCTTTCGATGCCAGCGCCGGATGGAGCTTTTTACTTGTTTCTGCGTCTTGCCCCCCTTTTGAGGGCTCAAACTGCGACTTCCTTTGCCCAGGAATTGCTCGAAAAGTGGGGCGTTTGTGCCATCCCTGGGGAGGCTTTTGGGGCCCCTGACTACCTAAGGCTGTCCTATGCCCTTTCTGAGGCAGAGATTTCGGCCGGGATCGACCAAATAGAAAAGGCCTTGAAAGGTTGACAGCACAAGGTTTTTTGGGAAAAAAGTCGGGATGGCTCGCAGATGCGAATTAACCGGAAAAACAGTTTTGTTTGGGAACACCGTCTCAAACGCTAACAATCGTCGTCGAACAAAGTTCCATCCTAATTTGGTTCAGAAGAGAATGTTTATTCCTGAGCTGAAAAGTTTTGTAACGGTTCGAATTTCTCAAAGGGGCTTAAAAATTGTTGATAAGCTTGGTGGCTTGCTTCAGGCATGTCGTCGATATGAAAAGACAATTTCTCCCAAGCTTCAAAAAATCATACGTAGGGCTGCTTAATGGAAAGAGAATTTAATACAAATCGTTCTGACTCTGGATTTCGAAAGAAAAAACGCTCCAAGAAAAAGATGTCGTTTCGAAAGAAGCGTCCTCCTGCGGATTTGACTTTTAACTACAGAGATTTGAATTCATACCTTCCTTTCATTACGGAAGAAGGCAAGTTGGTCGCTGCTCGTGTTTCTGGTTTGAGTGCCAAGCAACAGCGCGATTTAACTTTGGCCGTAAAGCGTGCGCGACACATGGCTTTCATTAGCGCCGTGAACAAAAATATCATTTCTTAATAGGATTTTTCGAGCCCGCGTGGCGGAACTGGCAGACGCGCTAGACTCAAAATCTAGTGAGAGCAATCTCGTGTCCGTTCGACCCGGACCGCGGGCAATCCTACCAAGCTGATTCAAATTACTTATTCAACGCAATGCGAAAAGAGGCGACGAAGAGTCGCAACTCATGCGTTTTCTTGCCGCAATTCCTCGCAAACCGTAAACTCATGACAGGGGGGCTTTGATGAAGCTTTGGCGATGGAGTTTTCTGGTCAGTGTTGTTTCTCTGGGAATTGCGGGCTGTGGCGATCACGATGTTCGGTCAGCCGTTGAGCGAGCGGAGTTGATTCAGGATGTTCGCCTGATCAATTATGCTCTTAAGTCGGCGGACTGGAATGTCGAAGTCGGCTTTGACTCTGGCAGTACAGAGAGTCTTCAAAAGAAAAGTCAGTTTCGAGACAATCAATCGAAAGACATCATTCAGAGAATATTTGATGAGGGACGCTTTCTTTTGGTGGCCAATGATCAGCGACTCAAGGTGGCCATGAACCCCGAAGGAAAATTCAAAGAGGTGCGAGATTTTTCTCAGAACTTCTCTGATGGCTGCCAAGTTCAAGGGGGAGCTGTTCTGCAAGGGCGAGCGACTCACTTGGAGCTAGAGCTCACTTGGGATTGGACGGCTCATTTGGTGGGAGCGGGCTGCCCCCAATCAGCGCAGGATCAATTTGGAGAGTTTGTGGAGGCTGAGTTAGCGCGATTGAATTTGAAGTCTGCCTCTGATCTGTTGATTGGCTTGGACCAAGAAGTGAGAAGTTCTCGTCGAGTCTCCATGAAACTAAAGCTTTCCGGTCAGATTAATCTCGACGGCATTCAATTTTCTCAACCATGAGTCAGTCTCATCAGTCGAAGTAGGCTCTTCATCTTTTGGGTGGAGGCGTGACGGGTGCGTATTTTCACTTTGGAGCCCTCGCCGCTCTTGATGATCAT
>CAZZLQ010000026.1:0-31440 GCA_964655245.1 uncultured Bacteriovoracaceae bacterium
CGATGTATCGGCAGCCAGTGGATGCATCTTCAAAAATATGCTGATGATCCCAGCTTCCAAAGGGGCCCTTGATCTGTATATCGCGAAACAGTCGACCCTCTTGATAATCAGTATGTCGAGCGAGCCAAGTTTTCCAGATAGGCCCGAGTTTCATCTCAAACTCAACTTCAGATCCACTTTCGAGCCCGCCCACTTTTCGAATGAGTTTTACCTTTTGCCAGGGTGGACTGAAGCGTGCCAGTGCCCCTGGTCGTTTGTGCCAGGCAAAGACTTCATCTCGGCTAAAGGGTAGGACGGAAACCTTTTCAAACAAGGGCATTTTAACCTCGATTCAGTTTCAGGCGACTTAAGCCTCCATCGACCGCAATAACTTGACCGGTGATCCAAGAGTGTTCGGGTGACATGAGCCACGCGGCTAAGCTCGCAATATCCTCGGGCTCACCAATACGGCCCAAGGGATGAAGGGCTTCGGATGCTTTGAGACTCGCTTCGTTTTGCGTAATTCGCGCTGATAGGGGGGTTCTAACGAGGCCGGGAGCAATCACATTAAATCTTAGTTTAAAGGGGGCGTAACTTGCGGCGGCACTCAACGCAAGACCTTCCACTCCTGCCTTGGCTGCGGCAATGGCTTCGTGATTCACCAAGCCAATTCGCGAGGCAACAGAAGAAAACAAAACGACACTGCCTCCCTTTTCCTTCATTCGTTTGGCGGAGGCTCGAGTGACCAAAAAAGCGGAGTTCAAATTTTGATTGATCGTTTGAGTCCACTCATCATCTTTGGTCAAATGAGCAGGCTTTAACAGAATCGATCCCACACAGAGGGCCACTGCATCTGGAGCTTGCTCGAGTCCATCATAAAGCTTCTCCACCTCATTAGATTGAGTGACATCGCAAATCGAGTAGCTTGCGTTAAGCTCGCTTGCGAGGGCCTTCAGTTTCTCCTCATTTTTGGAAACGAGGTGAAGGGACCAACCCTGATTTTTGAGACGCTTGCTGAGAGCGGATCCAATACCTCCGGATGCTCCTAAAATGAGTGCTAATGGCATTCTCAAGGACTAGCGAACTTTGTTGGCTTTGGCGATTCTTCTTGCGGGAAAGTCATGGCATCTCAAGCTTCTGTCTGACCTCGAACAAGACCGGGCGCTCCCCCACAAGTTTGGCTTCAATAACGCCACCTTTTTCAAGAGCGATGTCTTGCGAAAACGTTCGCCGACAAAATTCCGGAATCCAATCACCGTGGGAACAAATAATCAATCGCTCAGGATCTTGGTTGATCCAGCGGATTCGAGCGGATTCAATTCGATCTAAAAAGACTTTATCGCTTTCGCTTCTCTCCTGCTCGCAGAGCAAAGGGTCCACATCGACCTCGAGTCCCCACATCTTAGCCAAAGGCAAGAGAGTCTGCTGGCATCGAAGCCTGGGCGATGAGCGCAGAATTGCTGGCTTCGGGCCAATGATCTTGTGAATAAAAAGCGCCGCCGCTTCAGCCTGTTTCAACCCTCGTTCGCTAAGACCATTGTCGAGAGATCGATCAGTGACGACTCGGTGTGCATGGCGCACGATGAACAGCGTCTTTTTGAAATCAGGCATTGAGGGGTGTCCCCTTGTATCGACTTTTGGCGATGAGCTGGAAAAACTCCTGCGCCGTTTTAACGTCTTTCATATTCTCAAAAACAGAGTGAGGCTTCTCGCTGGGCTTAATCAAATCCGCCGTTCGTTTCTTCCATGTTCCTTCAGGCATAAGCTCGTGAGCTTTAGCAGTATCTCGAAGATAGGCTGGGATCAAAACCGACTCGAGATAGCTAAAAATTCTTGGATCTAGGATGGGAAATGCCAGCTCAAGGCGTGAGAAGAAGTTTCTCGGCATCCAATCAGCGCTTGAGAGATACATGGCCTTCGACTTTTCAAAATAATAAATTCGAGAATGCTCAAGGTATCGATCGACGATGCTGATGACTCGAATGTTTTCGCTGAGGCCCTTCACCCCTGGGACAAGCGAACAGGCACCGCGCACGACCAAGTCAACCTGAACACCAGCCTGACTTGCCTTATACAAAGCATTGATTACGGCCTCATCGACAAGTGCATTGACCTTGGCAAAAATACGAGATTTCTCCCCGCGCAGGGCTGCCTGGGTCTCGTTTTCAATCAAATTAAGAAGACGTCGATGTAGTCTGAGGGGAGCAGAAACAAGCTGCTTAAAATGCGAAGGAACTTTTTGTGCCCAAACAGAGTCAAAGAAGTTGCGGGCATCAACTCCAATCTCCGAATTCGAGGTCAAAATCGCAAGATCAGTGTAGAGCCGAGCTGTGGAAGCATTGTAGTTGCCCGTCGAAAGATGGGTATAGAGCTTCATGCCCTTGGGTTCAATTCGCGAGACGAGTGCGACTTTGGCGTGAAGTTTGAGGTTTCCAAATCCAAATGCCACTTCAACGCCAGCGTTTCGAAGATCTTCAGTAAGCTGAAGATTGTTGAGCTCATCAAATCGAGCTCGTAGTTCAATAACGACTCGCACTCGCTTTGAGGCGGCCGCCTTTTTGAGTGCCTCAATAACAGGCGACAGCGTGTCGACTCTGTAAACTGTTTGCTCGATCATTTGTACTTGAGGATCCGCGCAGGCCGCGCGAATAAAGTTCACATAGCCATCAAATGAGTCATAGGGATGATGGAGGAGAATATCTCTCTCAGACAGTTCTTTAAAAATAACGTCTGAGCTGCTGCCTTTTGAAAGCTGAAGCGCTCCCGGCAGAATACTGTGGAATTCCGGATATCTCAGCATGGGCTTATTGACGGAGGCCTGTGAAATCACGCTGACAAGTCCTTGAAGACAAAGCGAAGACTGTACTGGAAAAATCTCAAGAGGAGAGAGCTTAAGAATCCTTGAAAGCTTATGAAGGGCTTTATCGGAAACATCCCCGGACCATTGCAGTCGAAGTGGGCGGCCCCGTTCCCGGCTTTTGAGTCGAGAGCGTACATACTCAGGGATGGATTCGGGATCCTCTTCCATCAAATCCATTCCGATATCGCCGTCTCGAGTCAGTCGAATAATTCCCGGAAGCCCGCTCAGGCGAAACGCGTCCCCTAGATGACTGCTCAACAGATCATCTAGGAGGAATATCCAGGTCTCATTGGTTTCGGTGTTTGAATGGACGTAAGCTGCGGAAAGGGTCTTGGGAATTCGAAAAACCAAATTCTGTCCAAAAAGAACGGCAAGCTGCAAATTTTCAAAAGTCGTAACGTTGGTGAATGAAAACGGCTCAGGTGGAGCAAGTCGCGGAAGAATCTGTTCATGGAAAATCTTCTTGCCGATCTCAAAGCTTGGATCGCCCTCTTTAGGCTTTTGGACAATTGTTACGCCAGATTTCTGGAGCTCGGTTGAAATTCCTTCGTATGTTTCTGTTTGTTTGGCAATGAAGCGAACGACGGATTCCAACAGATTTGTTCGAAGTCTGAGAAAGCGTCTTCGCTCAAGAGCCTCAGAGGCCTTGAGCCTTTGAATCGATCGGGCCATCGCGGCAAATCGAATCATGAAAAACTCATCCAGATTCGAGGAGGTGATTCCGAGGAATTTCAACCGCTCAAGTGTGGGGTTGGTCGTACTTCGTGCCTCGGCGAGGACGCGTTCGTTAAACTGCAACCAGCTCAAATCGCGATGAATAAAGGGCGCGCGACGAGACGACAAAAGTGAGGGAAGTGTTGGGAGTAAGAGCTCGGGGCTCATAAGAGACTCTTAGTCTGTTCAAAACTGGCAAAGCAAGCAAGACCATGTTACCTTGGCGTCTGACGGGGTTATGAGGCTAGGAATCATTGATTTAGGGACAAACTCAGTTCGGTTTGATGTTCACGAAATCGGACCTGATGGGCAGGTTTTTGGTCTACATCGTGAGAAGTTGATGATTCGGTTGGGTGAGGGCGTGTTTCTCCATCGTCGCCTCAATCAGCGCTCGCGGAACATTTGTATTGAGGCTTTTTTAAGTTTTAAAAAAACGATCAAGGATTTCAAGGTGCACAGAGTGATTGCGTTTGCAACGAGTGCGCTTCGGGAGGCGAAAGATTCCGATCGACTCATCCGTGAGATTGAAAAGAAAAGCGGTATTCGCGTTCGAATTATTTCGGGCGATGAAGAGGCCCGGCTGATTGCTCGAGGAATTCTTGCCAACGAAAAGGGAATTCGGGGGAACACCGCCTTGGTCGACATTGGCGGAGGGAGCACCGAGGTCATTGTTTGCTCGGGACGAGAAGTTCAAAAGCGAACGAGTTTTGAGTTGGGAACAGCAAGGCTTCAGCAGATTTTTTTGAAGACCATTCCCCCCGTTCGTCCCGCTTCGGGAGCGCTCCATCCGATAGAGTCCCTCCGTAGACACATTCGGGGAACTCTTTTGTTTCGCCTGGTTTCTGAGAACTGGCCCAAATGCTCAAGGCTCTTGGGCGCGAGTGGAACGACCAAGGCTCTGCTTAAGATTATTAAGCGACGAACAACAAAGAATTTTATCGATCGCGACAGCTTGCATGAACTCATTCAGGAAATGGGCAGCATGCCTCGATCTGAATTGCTGCGAATTCCTGGGATGGAATCGCGTCGGGTAGACATGATTCTGGCAGGAGCTGTTTTGCTTGAGGAGTGCATGCTCGCTCTCAACGCCGAAACGGTTGAGACTACTGATTTTTCTTTGCGAGACGGCATTTTAGATGAGCAAGTTGAGATTCTTTCAGCAAATGCGCGGACCCTCGCCTATGACCCCATTGAAGATTTTTTAGAAACGGCGGTCGATCTGGGTGGAGAAAAACAGAATCTCAAAGTTGCGCTTCAACTCGCGGGTGATTTCTTTGATCGATTGAAAGGCGTTCATCGCCTGGAGAGTAGATGGCGACTTTATCTAGAGGCAGCAAGTCTTATTTATGACTCCGGACGTTCCATCAGCGCGATTGACTCAGATTCTCATGCTGCCTACGTGGCTCGCTATGCTGACGTTCCCGCTTTTGATCCGCTTGAGTCAGAGTTGATTTCGGAGCTCGCGCTCTATGCAAGAGATGGAAAGATTGCAAAGAGGGATTTGCCCTTCAAGAAGCGCAAAGATTTTCAATTGGCCTTCATCAGACTTCTGCCGCTGCTGCGACTGGTGGCGGCACTCAGTTATCAGCGTTCGTCAAAGATTTCGATTGAACGAGTCAAAACAGAAAAGCGGCGAATCGTCATTTCCATTTCCAAGCGATCTCGGGCCCCTCTTCAGATTCTTAGGGCAGATCAAAGAAAATCGCTTTTTGAAGAGGTCTTTAAAAAGTCTCTCACGATTGAAGAGGTATAGAGATGTTTTCGCTGAAGCCGTTTAAGCGCCATCCGAGCATCGACCGATTTTCCATTGAAGTTGCCCTCGAAAGGCGAGCTGGAGAGATGAGCCTGACTTACATCATCAAGGGCAAGTGGGCGGATTTGAAGATCCCGCCGGTTTCGAATCCTCCGCAGAGAAAAGATTTTCTTTGGGAACATACTTGTTTTGAGGTTTTTCTCGGACTGAACGGCTCGCCATCCTACAGCGAGTGGAACTTCTCACCGTCGGGGGATTGGGCTCACTATGATTTCAGTGATTATCGAACGGCCGCTGCTTCGCCGCAGGACGATGAGCTTTATGAGCTGTCGTGGATGCCGGTGAGTGCTCATGAAGCCCATTTGGTGACAACAATCCCACTCCTTGAGGATGTGGGCCTAGATGTTGGGTTATCGGCTGTTCTAGAGATGCGTTCGGGACAGAAGTCTTATTGGTCGCTGGCGCACTCTGGCGCAAAGCCAGACTTTCATCGACGCGAGCATTTTCTCATCAAAACTTAGGCCTCTCGGCTCTTGGTTTTTCGAGTTTGTTTTTGTAAGTAGGGGCGGCTTATGGCTTTGCAGCAAGACATTCAGAGGGCCGTTGAACTTCTCAAGCAGGGGGGCGTTGTCGGACTTCCAACAGAAACTGTTTATGGTCTTGCAGCAGACATCCGAAGTATTGAGGCGTTGAAACGAATTTTTGCGATCAAGGAACGGCCTTTTTTTGATCCGCTGATTGTACATTGCTCAAGCGTTGAGCAAGTGAGGGGCCTTGTTACGGTTTGGACGACTTCCCATCAGGTTTTGGCGGATTCGTTTTGGCCAGGACCTTTGACGATGGTTGTGCCCAAAAAGCCGGCGGTGAGCGATCTCATTACTTCGGGCTTGCCTCAAGTGGGGATCAGAATTCCTCGACACCCTGATGCGCTCGCAGTGATTGATCAGTTGGGATCTCCCTTGGCTGCTCCATCAGCGAATAAGTTCGGTAAGACATCTCCGACTCAAGCGCAGCATGTCCGAGAAGAGTTTGGTTTCGAGGTCTTTGTGCTTGATGGCGGCAGCTGTGATGTCGGTATTGAATCTACGGTCTTAGAGCTCGAGGAAACAGATCAGAAAGTTCATGTCAAAATTTTGCGACCAGGAATGATTCAAGAATCGGAGATTTTGGTCGCGCTGTCTCGCCAAGAGAAAGAGGTTGAGATCGAGTATTCGGGTTCTAAGGCTGCTCCGGGCCAACTGATGGCTCACTATCAGCCGGCTATTCCGTTGGTGATTTGGCAGAAGAAGACAGACCAAAAGTCCATTGAGTCAAAAATTTTCGCTGAACTCAGCTTTAAGCTTTCAGACGGCGTGGAATTGAGTCTTTCATCAGACGCCGGCATCGCCGCTCGTGAGCTTTACTCAGAGTTAAGGCGCCACTCAAAGTCAGCATCTCGGTTCATTTACTTTCGCGAAACTGACAATAATCTTTGCGAGTCATGGCGCCCGCTGTGGAATCGCTTGAACCGAGCTGCAACCTTCAGGTTCTAATCGCACGGTTTCGAGGATTTGCTTGGCGCGGATGAGGGGACTATCTTCAAGCCGTCTTAAGATCGATCCTAGAACCCGATACGTCTCATGTCCTGATTTGATTTGGAGTCTCAGTCCTTCGATTTTGGATCGATCCTCGCTGATTTTTCCAGTGATTGAGATGTTGGAATCTTCGGACTGGCCCTCAAACGATTCTTGATTAAGCTTTGCCGAGATTTTCACATTGTAAATACTGAAGCTGGAATTGCTGATCGACGGGTCTGTTTTGATGACGAAATTGATTTGATCTCCTCGAATCGTCGGCTCAACAAGCAGGGGGATGAGTCGGGCTGCAGATCGCGAGATCTCACCGCTACTTTTTTTGTAATCTGTTTGAAGAAGGCCCAGGCCCTCGTAGCCTGTTGGCTCCATGGCATGGAGCTCATCAGCTTTCATGACCAGTGCGCCTTTGTGATCGGTCAGCTCGATTCTTAAATTCGAAACGCTGCCCCTGTTTTCCTCAAGGTTTCCGTCGATGTTGACTTGAGGAATGAGAGCCTCAGGTGTTGAGGCGTGTTCGGCAGAGAAGGTGCCAATGTCGTTGGTAAGTTTGGCCTCCATAGGTTGTTGGAGAAGATAGGTGGTGGGATAAAATCTTTCGCCGGTGAGCTCCTCTTCCATGCGAGTAAAGTGAAGTCTGAGTTTCCCCTTCTCTCGAATAGGGATCATCTCAATGAGAACCTTTTTTGGTTTGTTGCTTGTGTTGGCATCCTCGCTCACCGTTGCTGTGCCGATGTAGCGGGTGTGCTGAAAAAGCGATAGCGTGCTCGGCTCTTGAGCGGCCACTTCTACGAGCGGAAAGAGCGAAATCAAGGTGGTGGTGAGAACAACGAGAGACAGTGCGCGCAACATAATCAACCTCCTGCGTCGGAGACTGAAAGTGCAAGGCTAATGCCATCCATGGCTACGCTCAAGTAGCTGAAACAACATCAGAATTCGCTCTTGGTGCCCGGTCATTTGCGACAGAAAGCTCGCAGTATGACTGATGGCTATCCCTTGGAATTTTCCCGGGTCCAGACTTTGGACCACTTTTGAATCTTTTCAAAGTCTTTGGAACTCACCTCTCCGCCTCTTTGGGACGTTTCAGCGGACATTTTTCTCATCTGCTGCACTCTTTCTTTGGACGGTGGGTGAGTGCTCATGGCATCGGTGACGGATTTCAAAAACGGAGCTCCTGACTTTTGCCGAGACTCTTCCATTCGTTGAAGCTTTTCAAAGAAATCACCCACATGATCCTTGCTGTATCCTGCGGAAACAGACGTGCGAAAGCCGATCCGGTCGGCTTCCATTTCGTCTTCACGAGAATTGGCCATATAGCTGAACTGTTGAATGAGCAGTGTTCCGCCAGCTCCAGCCGCTGCTCCGATCGCTGCGGCTCGAGCCAAACACTCTTTATCCTTGGGCGCACAGAGGGCTTTGCCTAGTCCAAAGCCTGCGGCGCTTCCTAGAAGCGCTCCCCCAACATTCATCCAAAGATTTTTCTTTCGATCACGTCTCTGTTGTTCCATTCGTTCAGCAGCATGCCGAGCTTTGACGTGGCCGATTTCATGTCCAATTACCCCGGCAAGTTCAGCTTCGGTGTCTGCCATCGCAATCAAAGGCACAGTGACAAAAATTGTTCCCGCGGGCAGAGCAAACGCATTGACCATGGGGGTGGAAACCGCGGTGAATGAATATTCGTAAGGATTTCCTTCGAGGTTGTTTGCTCGTGCAATGTCTCGACCCAGTCTTGAGATGTAGTCTTGAACCTCAGTGTTTCGAAGCGGGGGATAGGCCTTTCTCAATTCCGGTAAAGCCTCCGTTGTCAATTGCCGCTCATCATCAAAAGTCATTTGAGTGGCTTGGCCTTGATTATCTCCTTCTCGATATCGAGTCTTTTCTTTGGCAACACATGCAGTCAGCAAAAGAGGCACGCTCGCAAGAAAAGTTCGCCGTCCTGAGGTTGTCGAGATCCAAGACTCCAGAAGTGTTTCAAGCTCTTTGAGTGAGGAGTGATTGCTCATGAAGCCGAGGATAACGAAACTTCAAAGTCGATTCAATACGCAACCAAAGCGCTCACTGACCCAGTGAGCCTTTCGTTTCGCACCAAGGGAAGTCGCTTCCACAGACTTGTGAGCGTGGTCGATCGTTAACTCTGTTAACGGAATATATTGCTGAACGAGATTGCGGCAGAAGTCTTCCGGCTGATTATTGACAAAGTAACAGGAGCAGAATTCCTTGGCATAAAAGCCCGCGCCGATCTTGGGCATTCGAAGCATATCTCCGCCATAGGCAATCAGAGCGACAATAACCGCACACAAGATCACAAAAGAAATGAATACGATTCGGCGAATCCACGCTTTCATTTGCGGCTAGCCCCTAAGTTTCCAGATGAAAAGGCTTGAAGTAGAAGTTTGAGAAAGCGATTCATATCGAAGCTCTCATCTCGATCATCTGCCATTCTGACAACGATGAGTCGCTCCGATGGGATCATCACCATGCTTTGCCCCCAGTGTCCAAGCGCGGCAAACATATCGGCCGGTACGTCCGGATAAGGACGGCGCAGATTCAATCGAAGATTTTCCTTGTTCGTCCAAAGATGCATTCCTCGAACGGGCTTATCTGAATGGCTTCCTTTGACTCGACCGCGAAAAGCGGGAGACAGTTGAGTGGAGTCGTAGACCCATCCGGCCGGCAAGATCTTTTTCTTGTTCCAAACGCCGTCATTCAAATACAGAAGGCCGATCTTGGCGAGATCTCGTGGGGTCATATGGGCATAAGAGGAAAGTAGAAATGTCCCGGATTCATCACGCTCAATGACGGCTGACTGAATTCCGAGCGGATCAAAGAGCTCCTTCCAAGGAAAGTCCCAGTATCTTTGATCGTTCTTAAGAGCTTTTCGCAGAGTGAGCGATAAAAGATTTGTATCTCCACTGGAGTAAGATTCCTTTTCTCCGGGAAGATGTGAGAGTGGGGTCTGAGCAACAAAGGCCCCTACGTCTTTGATCTGCTGGCCATAGAGCATCTCAAGGACCGAGGAGCGAAGGGGGTTTCCCTCGTAAGACTCATTCCATGCAATGCCGCTACTCCAGTAGAGCAAGTCTTTGATCGTCATCTTCTGAAAAATCGGCTCATCCGATGAGCCCACGAATTCCGCGATATGGCTTTGCCGCGAGAGTATCTTTTGTTTCTCAGCAATCCCCATAAAAGCATTGGCCAATAGTTTTGAGACCGACCAGGTGTGATGACGTTTTTCGGGGGCAAAGCCACGGCGATACTTTTCGTAAATCAAAACGCCGTCTTTGATCACGACCAATGACTGAGTTCTGACCCCCTCGCGCGAGTTCCAGTCAAGATTCTCCGGAAAGGCATAATTTAAAAACTGTTCGAACTCTCGACTTTCAACGCCCATCGTTTGGAGTTGGGCTGTTGGCCAGTCCTTGTTAGGCCATTGATAGGAGTACGCCAACGTTGGCAGAAGGGATAAAAACAGCAGTCTGAAGATTGGGCGCAGCACAGATGCTTATTTTATCACGAGGATGGGTCGAGTTGAGAGTCTTAAAACTTTCTTGGCAGTGCTTCCGAGAAGCATCGCAGAAACGGGACCCGAATGCGATGCCATCGAGAGGTAGTCTGCTCCCTGCTTTTTTGCGCTTTTCAGGATCTCATCCGCAACTTGATGATAGTGGCGCGAGATCAAGAACTTCGCTTTGACGCCCTGGCGTCGAGCCGTTTCTTCAAACCAAGTTTGATCTTTTTTGAGGGAGGACTCTTTCATATTCATAGGCAGCCCACTCAAATATTGAAAAGACTCAACCATTGCAAGAGCAGTCGCCCAATCCGACTGCTGAAAGGCGCAGTGAAGAACGTTGATTGAGCTTTTGAATTCAGCAGCGAAGGATAGAAACTTTTTGAACGCCGATCTTGATTGAGGGCTGAGGTCTGTTGTGAATAGAGATTTTTGAAACTTAAATCTCGGGGGTGTCTTGGGATGAACCAAGAACAAGGACGTTTTTGATCGAGAGACAAGAGCCTCGGCAAAGCTTCCCAGAATCGCGTTTTTAAGTCCGGATTTTGAGTGAGTCATGCAGAGAATGGCGTCGCAGTGATGCTTTTTTCCAAATGCATCCAGAGCTTTGGCTGAAGCTGACAAAGAGAAGCCTGAGTCAGAAATGACTTTGGGGTACTGTAAGCCTGGGACTTCAAGCTTTCTCACCATTCGTTCGAGATAGTGCTGGGGCGATTCCTTGATGCCCGCATCAATAAACCACTGAAACTCAAGTGGGCCCATGATGGAAATGGGATAAATCTGAAGGGGGGATCTGGTACTCGCCGAGAGCTGACTCAAAAACCGAGCCCCTGCTTTGATCGTAGCAAGTGAACCCCCAAAACAATCAATGGCCCATAAAATTTTCATCATGTCAAAGTACCCGACGGATGGGGGTGACACAATTCAAAAGCTCTGGATCGAGACAATCGCAGCTTGATCAAAAGTCCAAGAGTTGAAGGACCGACTGGAGGCTTAGATTGGCTTGAGCGAGCACGGCGGTTTGAGCCTGTTCAAGAATCTGATTCTTGGTGAGCTCTACTGTCTCAAGAGCAAGATCAACATCGATCGCTCGGCTATTGGCTTCTGTGTAGTTATCGATGAGAAGAAGATTGGCGGCATAGGTGGTCTGTAGTCGTGAGTGGATGGCGGCGACAGATGCGCGCTCCTTGGTAATGGCATCAATGGCGGAGTCCACAATGCTTAAGAGGTCTTGCGCTTGAGAGGCTGTGTTCACACTCACATCTCGCTCAGCACTCACAGATTGAGATCGACCCATGAAGAGCGCAATATCGGAAGCTGTTTGTGAGCCATATTCGGCCGCGATGAGATCAATGGCTCCGTCGTTGTTGATATCCCCCACCGTGAGGTCTCGAGCGCCTGAGGGCAGAGCTTGATTGGTGAGAGAGGTGCTCGCACTGGAGTAGGTGGCCGCGCCAGTTGCCAAGAGCGTGGAAATAGATCTTCCCGTTTCATTCAAAACAAAGAGGTCGAGATAGCCGTCTTTGTTGAGGTCGGCGGCCTCGATGTCTTGAGCGCCAGATCCCACAGTGGGAGCGGTTGCGGTGGCTGTAAATGTTCCAAGTCCTGAGTTTCGAAGAATCATCAGTGAGGTTGATGAAGAAGAGGTGAGAGCAAGATCCGAATCCCCATCGTTGTCCCAATCACCAACAGCAATTCCAGAGGCGTTCACAGAGAGTCCCGTGATTGGGGTGCCGACACTCAATGCTCCCGTGCTGCTCCCCAAGAAGAGCGAGGCGGTCGTTGCGGCAGCACCTCCCGCTACAACGATGTCGATGTTTCCATCGCCGTTGAAGTCCCCCGACGCAAGTGTGGTTCGAGTGCTCGCAACTGAGTAAGTGACCGCCGTTTGAAAGCTTCCATCGCCATTACTCAAGAGAACTGAGACTTGAGAGCTCGCGACATCGAGAGAGACGATATCGTCAAAGCCGTCTTGATTGAGATCGACCACTTCGAGATCAAAAGGAGATGAGCCCGTAGCGATGCTTGTTCTCGTATTGAACGAGCCGTCTCCATTTCCAATCAAGACAGAGACGGTGCCAACACCTTGATCGGCAGTGATCAGATCCAGGGCTCCATCCCCGTTAACATCTCCTGTGCGGATCTCAATCGGGGTGAGGCCCACCTCGTACACGGTCGTCGGTGCAAAAAAGCTTCCGTTGCCCTTGCCGCGATAGACTCGGAGTGTCTGAGTGACTTGCTCATCGAGAACGGGCCCTGTCTCAGTCACGGCCAAATCAAGATTTCCGTCTTGGTCAAAGTCAGCAAGAAGGGAGGCGTTGCCTCCAAGAGGGTGGGAGATGGTGGTTCTGGATGCGAACTGTCCTGTTCCTACGTTTTTGGTGAAGATGTCGGAGGCTTTGAGAGATCCAAGTTTGAGGGAGATGGAGTCTGTGCTACCAGATCCGATTTGGATGCGTTTACTTCCAAAGCTACCATCGAGGAGTTTTTCGCCGTTGAATTCAGTGTCAGAGGTGATTCTTTTGAATTCACTGAGAAGGCTTTGGACTTCTGTTTGAAGGTTTTGGCGATCCTCAGAAGTCAGAGTTGTGCTTGAGGCTTCGACAGCGATTTCGCGCAAGCGCTGGAGGACATCCAGTTGCGAGTCGATGGCTGAGCTTGCGGTTTCGAGCAGACCCATGGAGAGGTTTGTGTTGATGTTGGCTTGAGTGAGTCCCCGAGCTTGAGCTTGAAGAGAAGTGCTCAGAGCATAGGCATAGGAGTCGTCTTTGGGCGAGTTGACTCGTTTGCCGGTGGAGAGTCGCTCGAGAGAGCGAGCAATAGCGGCCGTCGTTCGCTGAAGATCAGCGCGCGCTGCTAGGCCTATGGTGCTCGCGATCCTCATGCGCTTTCAAGTCCTCCTAAGAGTGAAATGACCGCTTGCATATTGAGATTGGCTTGAGCGAGCACCGCGGTTTGAGCTTGTTGGAGAATTTGATTGCGAGCGAGTTCAGCAGTTTCAAGTGCAAGGTCTGCGTCCGTCGCTCGACTCTCAGCCTCCGCGTAGTTTTCAATGAGAAGTAGGTTCGCCGCATACGTTGTTCGCAGTCTCGAGTGGATCGCAGAGACTGAGGCCTGCTCCTTGGTAATCGCATTAATGGCGGAGTCCACAATGCTTAAAAGGTCTTGGGCTTGTGTGGCAGTATTTACACCTACATCTCGCTCGGCACTCACTGATTGAGAGCGAGCCAGGAAAATCGAGACTTCTTGACCGGTATTGTTGGTGAATTCACCAGCGATCAAATCAACGGCTCCGTCATTGTTGATATCCCCAACTGCCAGATCAAAAGCTCCATTGGTGGAAGAGCCGCCCGTCGAAAGCGTGCTGACGTTCGAATAGGTTGCAGCACCCGTTGCGAGCAGCACGGAGATGCTTCGAGCGTCTTCATTGAGAACAAAGAGATCCTGATAGCCGTCTTTGTTGAGATCAGCAGCCTTGATGTCCTGGGCGTTGAGTCCAACCGTGTTGGCGGTTGATGTGGTGAAAGTGCCAAGTCCTGAGTTAAGGGAGATTCGAACCAAAAGGTTTCCCGAGTTTGTGGAGGTTGAGGCAAGATCAAGGTCGCCGTCGTTATCGAGATCAGCCACTGCAATTCCTGTCAGTGACCTGTTGAGACTTGAAATGGCTGTCCCGGCGGTCAGCGCTCCGCTGCTACTTCCCAAGAAAAGAGATGCGTTTGAGGATCCACCACCTCCGACGATTACGTCCGGATTTCCATCTCCATTAAAATCTCCTGAAGCGAGTGTTGTTCGGTCGGTGGCCGCCAAATAGGTCGTGGCAGCTCCAAAGGTTCCATCCCCATTGCTTTTAAAAATTGAGATTTGGCCTGCGACTTGATCGAGTGAGACAATATCCAGAACACCATCCGAATCCAGATCGACAAGCTCAACATCAACGGGGGTGCTTCCTGTTCCGATGTAAACTGCCGTATCAAAAGTTCCGTCGCCGTTGCCGGCCAAAACAGAAACCTGACTGCTACCAGAATCCGCTGTTACAAGGTCAAGGACTCCGTCGCCCGTCACATCCCCTGTTCGAATTTCTACAGGGCTCCATCCGATATTGTAGGCTTTCCCTTGAAGAAAGTTTCCGTCGCCCTTGCCCTCGTAGACATAGACAAGATTTCCATCAATCCCTGCTCCTGATTGAGTGACGGCCAAATCGAGTTTGCCATCTTGATTGAAATCACCAAGAGCAGAGGCATAGGGCGATTGAGCGCTCATGGAAATTGTTGTTCTCGATGCGAACTGACCGGTTCCCGCATTTTTGGTGAAGATATCCGAGGCTTTGAGAGATCCGAGTTCGAGGGAGATGGAGTCTGTGCTACCAGATCCGATTTGGATTCGTTTGCTTCCAAAGCTACCATCGAGGAGTTTTTCGCCGTTGAATTCAGTGTCAGAGGTGATTCTTTTGAATTCACTGAGAAGGCTTTGGACTTCTGTTTGAAGGTTTTGGCGATCCTCAGAAGTCAGAGTTGTGCTTGAGGCTTCGACAGCGATTTCGCGCAAGCGCTGGAGGACATCCAGTTGCGAGTCGATGGCTGAGCTTGCGGTTTCGAGCAGACCCATGGAGAGGTTTGTGTTGATGTTGGCTTGAGTGAGTCCCCGAGCTTGAGCTTGAAGAGAAGTGCTCAGAGCATAGGCATAGGAGTCGTCTTTGGGCGAGTTGACTCGTTTGCCGGTGGAGAGTCGCTCGAGAGAGCGAGCAATAGCGGCCGTCGTTCGCTGAAGATCAGCGCGCGCTGCTAATGTTGTGCTATTCCAGATTCTCATAGTCTTATCCCTCAATGAGTCTCAATGCTGTTTGAAGTTGGACGTTGGCTTGTGCCAAGACCGCGATCTGCGCTTGTTGTTGGACTTGGTTTCTTGTGAGCTCCGCCGTCTCAATGGCTATGTCCGCGTCGACCGCTTCGCTGTAGGCTTCTGAGTAGCTTTCAAGCAAAAGCAGATTGGCCGCATAGGCGCTTTGAAGGCGCGAGTGTACAGCTGCAAGATTGTTTCGCTCTTCGTTGATGTTGTCGATAGCCGCATCAATGATAGCGATTAAGTCTTGAGCTTTCTCTGCCGTATTGACTTTGACATCGCTCTCAGCACTCGCTGTGGTGCGGTTGGCGAGAAGAATCCCGACCTCCGTCCCGTCAGTGGCCGTGCTGTTTCCTGTTTGCGGAGCTACAATATCGACCACACCATCACCGTTTAGATCCCCAAGAGCCATCTCAAATGCGCCAAAGGTACTTGTTCCTCCGAGGCTGAGCGTTGTCGCTGAACCAAAGGTCGCCGCTCCGGAGGCTAGAAAGAGAGAAATGTTTCGAGTGTCTTCATTGAGAACAAAGAGATCTTGATAGCCATCTTTGTTGAGATCTGCGGCTCGAATGTCCTCGGGCTTTGTTCCTGCTGTCAGGGTTGATGTGACAGTAAAAACTCCAACTCCTGAGTTTGTTGCAATCGTGACGTTGTTGGTGGTTCCGTTGCTAACGGCGATATCGAGATCCCCATCGAGATCCATATCAAAGAGGGCCATTCCCGACGGCGCTGTCCCTGCGGTAAGTGTGGTTCCAGTAGTAAACGTTCCCGTCGAGCTTCCAAACAAGACAGACACGTTGGCTGAGCCGCTGTTTGCAACCAAAAGGTCCACATTGCCATCACCATTGATGTCGCCTGAGGTAATTGCCACAGGCGTTGTTCCAACCGTATAGGTCTGAATGGTTTGAAAGGTTCCATCGCCATTACTTTTGTAGACTCCGATTTGAGCGGATCCTGAAATCGTTGTCACAATGTCGAGGCTTCCATCGTCATTGACATCAGCGAGTTCAATATCTGTTGGCGCTGAACCTGGGCCTAGTGTGATGCGAGTATCAAAGGTTCCATCTCCGTTACCAGCCAGGATCGAGATGGTGGTTGTTCCTGCGTCTCCAACGACCAGATCGATAACGCCGTCACCTGTGACATCGCCTGCTCGGATTTCTTGTGCTGTCGTTCCGACGGTGTATGTGCGGGGTGCGAGAAAGGTTCCGTCGCCTTTTCCATCATAGATTTGAACAACGGCACTCGTTGAGGCAACGGCTGCAATATCCAGCTTTCCATCTTGGTTAAAATCAGCCAACGCAACTCCGTAGGGGTTAGCTGCGGATGTAACGGTCGTTCGACTGGCAAAGGTTCCTGTTCCGACATTTTTTTGGAAGATGGCAGAGGCTTGAATCGATCCGATATCTACCGTGATTCTGTTGCCAAAATTTGAGCCAATCTGCATGGCTTTGCTTCCAAAGCTGCCATCGAGAAGCTTTTGACCATCAAACTCTGTATCGGCCGTGATTCGCCGAAACTCCTCCATCAAGGCGTAGACCTCCTCGCCAATACCCTCCCTCTCGACACTTGAGAGAGTGGTGCTCGATGCTTCAACAGCAAGCTGTCTTAGTTGCTGCAAGATATCGACTTGAGTTTCCAGCGCGCCATCCGCGGTCTCAATCATACCCATCGCGGTGTTGGCGTTGAGATTGGCTTGGGTCACGCCCCGAATCTGCGATTGAAGGGTGACTCCAAGTCGGTAGGCATAAGAGTCATCTTTTGAGGAATTGACTCTCTTGCCTGTGCTTAGCCTTTCAAGAGATCGGGCGATCGCAGTCGTGGTGACTTGCAAATCCTGCCGAAACCCCTGTGCTAACGATGTCGAAATACGCATACATTTCTCCTTTACCTATACTGCTGCGCGTCAAACCTTGGCGCGAAACAGCGTTATCCGGATGAAACGACATCCGAGATCGATGCCTTGAGGGTTTTTGCGCCAATTTCACTCAGAGGCTGTCCCCGGGCGAACTTGAGCGCTCATTCCTCAAACGCGTCAGAGCTTTCTGCTATGTGTCAAACTTCATGTAAGTTCCTCCTTCTGGTCTAAATGGTCGAAAAACCTCAAATTTTCGGTAGAAAAACCCAAAAAACGGACCAAAATGGGAAGGATTCAAAGAACTTCACTCACAAAACTGGAAACGCGTCATCGCATCCGATAAAAGGGCGAACTCATGTCAAAGATTCGAAATATTTGTATTATTGCTCACGTCGATCACGGCAAAACGACTCTGGTCGATCACCTCCTCAAACAGGCGGGAACTTTTAAATCTCATCAAGAAGTCGCCGAGCGAGTCATGGACTCGATGGATTTGGAGCGTGAAAAGGGCATTACGATTCGAGCGAAGAATGCCTCTATTTTCTATAAAGATTTAAAAATCAACATTGTCGACACTCCCGGCCATGCTGACTTTGGTGGTGAGGTCGAGCGGATCCTTGGAATGGTGGATGGTGCTTTGCTTCTTGTTGATGCCGCTGAAGGCCCTCTTCCTCAGACAAGATTTGTTTTGAAGAAGGCTCTCGAGCAAAACCTCAAATTGATTTTGGTGATCAACAAGGTTGATCGTCCTGAGTGTCGAGGTGGCGAAAGAATCAAAGAGGTGGTGAACCAAACCTTTGATCTCTTCGTTGAGCTTGGCGCGTCTGATGAACAGGCGGATTTTCCGATTGTCTATGCATGCGCTCGAGGTGGCTGGTGCACCACGAATTTTGATGACATCGAAGCCTTAGTTGCTGGTGATCAGAAGGCGGATCTGACCCCAATGTTTGATTTGGTTGAGCGAGTGGTTCCAAAGCCTCGTACCAATGACAGTGTTGATTTCCAAATGCTCATTTCGAACCTCTCTTATTCTGATTATGTAGGGCGTTTGGCTGTGGGTCGCGTGATGGGCGGAAGGGTCACTCGAAATCAGAGAATTATTCGAGGGGGAGAAACCACTCAGGAGCCTTTCTCAGTCTCTCGAATTTATGTTCTCGAGGGAATGAGTGAAAAAGAAGCCGAAGTTTTGGAAGCTGGCGACATCGGACTCATTGCGGGCACAGAAGATTTTCAGATCGGAGATACACTCATTGGATCTGCGGATACTCCGGCCTTGCCACGAATCAAAGTAGATCCGCCGACAATTGGAATGTTGTTTTCGGTGAATACTTCTCCGTTTTCAGGAAAAGAAGGACAGCCTCTTCAGTCGAGAAAGTTGCGCGAGCGGCTTTTGCGAGAAGTGCGAATGAATGTGGCCCTGCGTTTTGAGGAAACCGATGTGCCCGATCAATTCCGGGTCTTGGGGCGAGGAGAGCTTCAGTTTGCGATTCTGATTGAGCAAATGCGGCGAGAGGGCGCTGAGTTCATGGTTGGAAAGCCGAGCGTTTTGTTTAAGAGCGAAGGCGGCCAGCGGCATGAGCCCTTTGAGCGGGCGGTTTTGGATTTGCCCGAATCTGCAGCCGGTGATGTAACTTCTTTGTTCCAGCAGCGCCGAGGAATTTTGCAGAGCTATGAAAAGATGACCGTGGGCACTGGGCATGATCGTGTGCGACTGGTTTTTGAAGTCCCTACGCGGGGTCTTTTGGGAATTCGTTCGAAGTTCCTGACACAAACACGGGGTGAGGGTCTGATGAGTACCGAGTTTGTGGGGTACTCTCCATCTCGCGGAGAAATCATGGCACGAATCAACGGGGCGATTGTTGCTGATCGGGAAGGACCATCCACTGAGTACGCCATTCGGAATCTCGAAGATCGAGGTATCTTCTTTATTCAGCCGGGAACCCAAGTCTATGAGGGCATGGTGGTTGGTGAGTGCAACAAAGATATCGATATCAATGCCAATGTTTGTCGGGAAAAGAAGCTGACGAATATGCGAGCATCTCACTTGGAAGCGCTCGTGCATTTGCAGGGAGTCAAACAAATGTCCTTGGAAGATGCGCTTGAGTGGCTTGAATTTGATGAATGGATTGAAGTGACTCCCGAATCGATTCGAATTCGAAAGAAAGTTTTGCCTCAGAACCAACGAAGCGTTCACAAATCCGAAGTTGTTTAGGTCGATTTTCGATTTTGGTTGAGATTTGGTGGGCGACGATACTCGGTGATGGGTGTTCTTGAGAGTCTCAAGGGACTTCGAATGCATGGAGTTCTTCCATCATCCATGGTTGTAAAAAGTCCGCGCGCTTTTGTTTGAGGATGGTTTTCAACTTCTGAAAGATTTTGAATCGGCCCAAATGGAAATCCTTGATCCGCAAAGAGAGCCATCCACTCGTCACGATTTTTTTCTGAGAGCTTTTGATCAATCAGCCGTTCGAGCTCCTTGCGATTTTTGACTCTCTCCGAGTTTGTCGAAAACCGAGGATCATCAGACCATCTCTCTCCCAGACATCGAGATAAAGATTGAAACTGATGATCATTTCCAATGCTCAGTAAGATAGGCCGATCCTTGGCTGTGAAGGTTCCATAGGGAACAATACTCGGGTGATGATTTCCAATCGCTTGGGGAATCTGATGTGTCGTTAGATAGTTCATGCCGATATTGGCCAGGAGGCTTACTTGAGTATCATAGAGTGCCAGATCAATCTGTTGTCCAAGCCCCGATTTCTCTCGCTCTCTCAGCGCTGCCAAGATGCCAATCACAGCATAGAGCCCTGTTGTCAGATCTGCGATGGCGACCCCCACTTTGGTGGGTGTTTTTGCATCGGGGCCGGTGATGCTCATGAGACCGCCCATCGCTTGAATGAGCACATCGTATCCTGGTGAATGCGCGAGGGGTCCCGTTTGTCCAAATCCGGTGATACTGCAGTAGATGAGCTGAGGATACCGAGTCTTAAGGCTTAAATAGTCGAGACCAAATCGCTTGAGACTGTCGACCTTGAAGTTTTCAACAAGCACATCAGACTCTGCCAGAACTCCATGAAGCGTTTCGAGATCCTCTGGATTCGCTAAATCAAGCGCGATGGCTGCTTTGTTTCTGTTGGCCGTCAAAAAGTAGCTTGATGTCCCATCAAAATAGGGTGGGCCCCATTGTCTTGTTTCATCACCTTTGGTGGGTTCTTCAATTTTTATCACAGTTGCCCCAAGGTCGGCCATGATCTGTGTTGCATAAGGTCCCGCAAGGACACGAGATAGATCGCAGATTTTGAGACCTTGAAGTGGCAGCATGATTTAAGGGTCCCACTTCAATACGGGGGAAGTGACAAGAAGTTTCTTCTCAAGCGATCAAAAATTCATTGTAATCAAGGGGCCATGGCAGAGAGCGAACATTTTTTTGAAGAGCTTCAGTCCGCTTACCTTTATGATGTGATGGCAAAAACTGAAAAAGGCGGAACAAGAAGTATTCTGTTTAATCGGCTCGCTCATGAAGCTCGATCTCAAGCTGGAATTTGGAAGTCAAAGCTAGCGACAGAAGGTGTTGAGGTTTCAGAGGCGGACTTTGTTCCGTCACTCCGCGCTCGCTTGGTCGCGAAGCTGATCACGGTCTTCGGGCCGAGAGCTATCATGCCAGTGCTAGCCTCGATGAAGGTTCGTGGAATTTCCGTTTATCAGTCCTCTGTTCATGGCGATGAGACAAGGCTTCATCGCGCGATCAACAGTGGAGGTAACTTGCGTGCTGCTGTTTTTGGAATGAACGATGGGTTGGTTTCAAACGCCAGTTTGGTTTTGGGTGTGGTGGGGGCAGGCGCTGACTCGCCGGTGATTTTGTTGTCGGGTGCTGCGGGCTTGATGGCGGGTGCCTTCTCCATGGCCGCTGGAGAGTATGTATCGGTGAGGACGCAGCGAGAGCTCTATGAATATCAAATCGGGCTTGAGCGAGATGAGTTAAAAGCCTATCCCGAGGAGGAAGCCCAGGAACTTGCGTTGATCTACGAGGCCAAAGGATTTAGCGCTCAGGAGGCTGAGGCAATGTCCAAAAAGATTATCGCGGATCCTGAGAAGGCATTGGATACTTTAGCTCGTGAAGAGCTCGGATTGAATCCGCAGGAGCTTGGCTCCCCGTGGCGCGCGGCTCTTTATTCGTTCGTCAGTTTTGGAATCGGGGCAACTATTCCGCTGATACCGGTCATTTTCTCGACCGCCCCTCTCAAGGGAACAATCATTGCGACGGCTGTTTCGCTGTTCGCAGTGGGGCTTGTCATGAGCTTGTTCACAGGACGAGGCGCGCTTTGGTCTGGGCTTCGCATGTTGATGATTGGACTTTTGGCGGGAGCGGTGACCTACGGATTAGGTCATTGGCTGGGTGTGGGATTGAGTTAGTGAAGTAGTGAGGTGTTGGATGAATCGAATGGTTGTTTTGTTTTTGGTTTTCGCAGTGTTTTCTGCTGGCGTGATTGCCAATGAGGGAGCCTCAATCAAAGTGGAAGGAACGCCTGGAGTGAAGTTCCTGGGGATCTGCGTGTCGGCTGATTCTGCCAAGGAGAAAAAAATCGCTGGAACAATCCCTGCTGAAATTGATCTCGATTTGCATTTTCAAAAATGTTCACTGTCTGCTGAAGGCAAACAGGGCGATGTGATCGTTCGTCTGTTTCAGAATCGAAAGCTCGTTAAAGAGAATCAGTTTAGCTCACCGTCAGCTGGAATCGAATTTGTTCTTCCGTGGGGCTCCAAAAAGTAGTTTTTAAGCTGCCGCCGGAGCTTCCGAGCCTTTCAAGGCGTCAGAGTTTTGACGCTGAGCGTCCTACAGCTATGCCGCCCGGGATTGATATACAATAGAGGGGATTCAATCAGGGGAGGAGGAACCCTTTGCGTTCCAATCGGCGAGGTTTTACCATCACGGAAACTCTCATTTCCGTTGCAGTTTCGGGACTTGTTCTCGCTGGTGGTGTCCTTGCGTTTAATCGCCTCAATAGTCTTCAGCGAGAGGGCGAAGCAACGGCGGAAATGAAGCGGGAGGCTGACCGTGTCCTAATGATGATTCAAAGAGATCTTGAGGATGCGATCCGATTGAATGGAGAGACTACTGATACTGCCAGTGTCTTCTCTGATCGAATCTATGGGGTGATGCCCTTTCCCTTTGAGAGTGAAGATAAGGTTGAAGGAATTCAGATCATTAAATCAAATGATGAACTCTCGTTGCAGTCGGACTTTGAGATCGAGTCTGTCGAGGCTAGTGCTCGAAACCCGATCGTTGTTGTCCGCGGCGACCTTCGGCCGGGCCAAGAGCGAAATTTCAGTGAAAATTTGTCCTTGGTCATGCTTGATGATCTCTTCGTGATTTCTGCGGGTGCAGAGGTGGAGCTCTTCAGTCTGTCGAGCGGCGATCAGGATATCCGATACAATAGATCAACCAATCGTACACAGCTGCGGTTGAACAAGCCGATTCCAAGCACGATTTCGGAATGGGTGGGCACAGAGTTTAATCCGAAAATTTTTCGTGTTCAAAGAGTGATCTACCGAATGTTTCGAATGCCCGATGGATCTTTTGCAAAAGGTTTGTGGCGGGGAATCAATGGTCCTGATGGGGACTTTGAGATGATTTTGGAAAATGCGACCTCTCTCGAAGTTCGGTATGAGCTTCGAACCTCATCAACCGCATCAAACCAAGCGGACTGCAGTGAAAAGAATGGTGCGCGCTGGTTTGCCCACAGTAGTTCCACAAGAGACTGTAGTTGGAATGATATCTCTTCTGTGAAAGTTCAGATTACCCACGAGAAAGATGGGCCTAACAAGCGACCGATTCATGTTGAAACATCCGCTGAAGGAGATGTTATGGCGTATAAGATGGTGCTGCAATGATGAGGAGATCAGAGATGCTTAGACGACGATTTTATCGTTCGGGATTTGGTACGATTGGCGTCGTGATCGTTCTCTTTGTTGTCTTTGTGGCATTTGCTCTTGGGGGTCTACGCCGATCGCGAGAGTCACTCCAGCAGGTTGGGGATATGAAGGCGGAGCGCCTGATCAAGTTAGACACTCAAAATGTTCTTGAAGGCATTTTAACAACGATTCGTGAGGGATCTGTCGATTATGATTGGGCTGGCTGCACTCCGGACATCGATCGAGATGGAAGTGTCGGGGCTACGGATCTAGCTATGCTTCAAGCGGGTTGGGGCGCCTCCGGTGCTAGGACCGACCTTAATCGTGACGGATTTACCAACGGTGATGATTTGGGCATCTTGCTAGCCGCTTGGGGAAACTGCACGGGTGTCATTGATTCCTATGTCCGGTTTGACGGGGAATCTGTGATTGATATCGAGAGGGCTCCTCAGGGAATGAAAGAGTTCTTTGGAGTTTCTGACTATGGACCCGGCAGTTTTTATTTTCAGAAGACTCTGGATCTCGGTGAGGGAGGGTATGCAACTTACTTTGCGGCCTGTGTAACTATTTGCGATAAAGAGACTGAGGTTAAAAAATGGATCATTCGCCTGACAGTGATCAATGGCGGGTCAACGAAGCAGCAAAGCATGGTCGTCTTGAGTCGCAAAGAATCGGGGGGACCCTGGGGAGTGAGCACGGCAGCAAAGATCGCTTTCAATGATAGCAGCACTGTGGCTGAGCATGCTGAGCTAAAAGACATTCGATTGGCTGATTTTGATGGCGACGGGAATGTTGATCTTGTCGTCGGTTCCGAGAGTTTAGAAATATACCGTGGAACTGGAGAGGGATCATTTAAGCTGATTGAGAGTATCTCGAGAAAGACGGACAGTCTTTTCGTCACAGATATCGATGGCGATGGAATTTTGGATTTGATCTACTCTGTGGCGAGTTCGAACCCCGCTTGGATTCAAACGCTTTCAGGTGTTGGAGATGGGACGTTTGTGAAAGAGAATAACTTTTATGCGAAGAAGGAAAACTACGCGCAGTCCGTGAAGGTGGCTGATGTGAATGGTGACACCCTCAACGATCTTATCTTTGTCGGAAAATTCTCGGTCAATGTTGCTTTGGGGCTGAAATCGGGTGGCTTTGATGATCAGGTGGAGTTGGGAGTACCCAAGGGCGTGGGTTGTTGTATGCAGGAAGTCTCTGTTGGAGATCTCAATGCTGATGGTCATCTCGATCTTGTTTCGAAGCATTCTGATAGAAACGCGACCCTGTCCTTTCTGAACAGGGGGGATGGGACTTTTAAAGACGCCTTAGAAGGTCCGACTGATGATGCCGCTGCCTATCATCATGCGCTTGCTGATTTCGATGGAGATGGCAAGTTGGATGAGATCTCACAGATTGGCGGAACGGCACGACTGCTTCTGGGAAATGGCGATGGCACTTTCCAAAAACCCTCAGAGATTTCAACGGGGGACTCAACAGCTCAGGGCTCTGCAATCAGGGCCGTCGATATTGATTTGGATGGCGATATGGACTTCATCGCTGGGTCGGATTCGGAAAGTCGAATTTATATTCATATCAACAGGGGGGATGGAACCTTTGACGATCCTATTCAAAAAACGGCACAAGGCGGGGCCACTTCAATTGATGTCGCCGACATCAACGGGGATGGAGCGTTGGATATTGTCGTCGGAAATTCAAAGGGAGTGGTTTCCGTTTTCTCGCAACGAGATCCCGATCATTCCGGCTATGCCGTACGCGTTTTAAAACTTGTTAGCTTGAGGGATTAACGCTCTTTTCAATCTGGAATGTTGTGTGCGCGATGCCAAACTCTTCAGTCACATAAGAGTTCAGTTCTCTTAAGAGCTTTTGGTTGTCATCAAGGGATTTTATTTCCGCTTCAATATGTGCGCTCAGTGACGACAGTTCGTTTGTGATCTCCCAAACATGAAAGTCATGAATATTTTTGATCTGAGGAAATTTTTTAATCAGATCTTTTTCAATGTCTCGGTCTCGCAAATGCTTTGGCCGGCTTTCTAAAAGAATCTGAATAGAGTCCCAGGCAAGCTGAAGTGCTAGCCAAGCGATGATCACGGCGACGATGCAGCTGGCGACGGCATCAAGCCATAGTGCTTGTGTGCTCATCATGATGAGCCCGCTCGCCACAACAATGACCGAAGAGAGTGTATCGCCAAGGATGTGTAAGTAGGCTCCTTTCATGTTCAAGTTGAAGCGGTGAGAGGGCCTGAGGATAAAAAGCATCATGATATTGGCGACAAGACCGATCATGGCAAAGATCAACATAAGCCTCGGCTCAACGGGCTGGGGATTCAGCACCCGGTTGTAGGCTTCCTTAAAAATAAAAACGGCCAGGGCAAGTACACCGATGCCATTCACCAGTGCTGCCAGAACCTCAATTCGATAATATCCATACGTTCGATGGCTTGAGGCTGGACGACGAGAAAGGGCTGCTGCCAATAAGGCAATCATGAGTGCGACTGAATCCGAGAGGACATGGGCGGTATCTGCCAAAAGAGCAAGGCTGCCTGATAAGAGGCTTCCAACTGCCTGAAGGATCACCAGGCCCAAGGCCAGAAAGATCGCCTTTTTGAGGTTCGTGTAGCCCTCCCGATGGCTTCCAGAGCCATGTTCCGGATGCGAGGGGTGGTGTTCGATTGCGCAGTTTTCGGAGGCCATGGAAAAACTATCTCAAATCTAGAGATTGGGCTCAATCTTTGTTAAGCAGGGCGTATGGAGCGCTCAATTCTGTGGTGAACCTTCGGCCAGCCAAAGTCTTTAAGTCTCGCGAATTGAGAGTGGGCTCCGTTCGAGTGGGTGGCAATCAGCCCATTATTCTTCAGTCCATGACAACGACAGACACAATGGACATTGAGGCGACCGTTCAGCAAACGAAAGATCTCGTTCAGGTGGGCTGTCAAATTGTTCGAATCACGGCCCCGACGGTTCAAGATGCTGAGGCTTTAAAAGAAATCAAAGCTCGCTTGCTCAAAGACGGGATGGATGTGCCGCTGGTCGCAGACATTCATTTTGTGCCGGCCGCCGCGATGATTGCTGCCGATTATGTTGAGAAGGTGCGTATTAATCCTGGCAATTATGCCGACCGAAAAATGTTTAAGACGCGTGAGTATTCAGATGCCGAGTATCAAGAGGAGTTGGCCCGAATTCGGGAAAAGTTTTTGCCCTTGGTGAGAAAGCTTAAGACCCTTGATAAGGCTTTGCGGATTGGAACTAACCATGGCTCGCTCTCAGATCGAATCATGAATCGGTTTGGAGACACGGCCGCTGGAATGGTGGAGTCGGCTTTGGAGTTTGCCCAGATTGCGCGGGAAGAAGACTTCCATAATTTTTGTTTTTCGATGAAGGCCTCCAATGTGTCGGTGATGGTTGAGGCCTATCGTCTTCTGATCGATCGACAGCTTGAGTTGGGCTGGGACTATCCTGTTCATCTCGGTGTGACGGAGGCGGGTGATGGCGAAGATGGCCGGTTAAAATCTGCGATTGGTATCGGAGCACTTTTGTCTGAGGGCATTGGGGATACTATTCGGGTTTCTTTGACCGAGGCGGCAGTGAAGGAGATCCCAGTTGCCAGAGCCATAGCGAGACGATTTCCACGATTAAGAGCGGCTGAGCCTCGAGGATATTCCACGCTCAGCACTTCCGTATCAAGTGGCGTGCCGCAGGTTTGGTTGCGTACAGATTCGATTGCTCATCTCAAATCTCAGCTCGGCAAGACAAAGCTTCGGCCGGACGTCGTGTTGCTGGATTTGACTGAGGATTCAATCAACGAGATCCATATGGCTCGATCACAACTGGAATCCTTGAGCGGATCAAAGCGCCCGCTTCTGGCGATCCCTGTTGATGAGCTGTGGATGAGCGATGAGCGACTCAAACGACGGATCTTGATGAGCGTCGATCTCCTCGCATCGGCTGATTTTGACGGGAAAGAGATTGAGGGAACTCCAGTCTTGAGACTGATTCCCTCACGTAGTGCTCTGAGATCTGTATCTACCCTAGAGCCAGCTCGGAGTGTTCTTACATGGTCTTCACAATCATCTGATGAGGACGTAATCATTGATGCTGCGCTTGAGGCCGGTATTCCCTTCGTCGATCTGCCGCTGAATGGAATACTACTCCAATTGGCGGATCCCGCTCGAGCCCTTGATTTATCTTTTGGAATTTTGCAAGCCACTCGGCGGCGAATGACGAAGACCGAGTATATTTCTTGTCCCTCCTGTGGGCGAACTTTGTTTGATCTAGAGGAGACCACTGCGCGAATCAAAGCGGTCACATCTCATTTGACCGGCGTCAAGATCGCGGTGATGGGATGTATTGTGAATGGTCCTGGTGAGATGGCCGATGCGGACTTTGGTTATGTCGGAGGTGCTCCTGGCAGGGTGAATCTCTATGTTGGCAAGATTTGTGTGGAGAGAAACATTGCCTCTGCAGAGGCTCCTTTGCGACTTGTCGAGCTCATCAAAAAACACAATCGTTGGGTTGAAGTGAGCCCTGAGGCTTAGGGCATGAGTTCTCGTTTTTTCGATCCATCAATCCAGCCCAATTCATAGGCAGTCTGAGGACCAATGACGACTTCTTTGAGAGTCTGGGGTTCTTGTTTTTCGAGCGGACTTAGAGCGATGCCTATCGCCATGAGCTCGGCTTTGCTCTGCGGAAAAGTGGGATTTAGGAGCGGATCTGCAAGACCCTCTGGATTGAGCGGAAGACCTGAGCTTGCATCGCGTTTGTCGGACGCTCCAAAAAGTCTGGCAATCTGCCTCGCCAGATACAAAGACACTTGAAACTCTTGGGACTCACTAGCAGGAACAAACACGGCCCCAAGGCTCGAACGGTCCTCGCCCAGATATTCTTTTGGAAAAGTCTGCAGAGAGGGTTTGTTGGGATCTTGCGGATAAAGATAGACGTAGATGATCGTCGAATCAGCTGGCTTCTTGAAGCCGGAGAGGTTCAAGAAATCAAAGAGTTCTGGGGTGCTGAGAATTCTCGCAGCATTAGCTTGCTGTGACAGGCCGGAGATCAAAACGCCGGGATCGCTTGCAGTCATCTGGAGTACTGGCTTTATTTCACCTGTATAGCGAGTGAATTCCAGATTAAAGAACTCGCTGACCTGTTGGATGGTTTTCTGAACCACAAGTTCTTTAAACCTACGCTGCTGATCGGGTTGAGCTTCTCCTACCAGTCGAAGATAGATATTTTGAGTCGGCTGGAGTCCTTTCGAAAAAAGTTTTGAGGATCCCAGATCGACAAAAACGCTACCAAAGTACGCAGCGACGGCAGCAATCACAATGAGACCGCCAAAGAAAAGTCCAAGAGTCTTGAGGTTCGAAATCTGTTTTTGTTGAGTGGCTCGTCCAGAAAGCCTTTCATTGATGGGTCTTACCTTGGAGATAGACTTTTTCTGCGTGATTTCTGCGGCCCGAGTGGGTTCCGTTTGAGACGTCGAGTTTTTTTCCTTTAGCTTGCTTTCGCTTTGACGAATAGCCTCGATCTCCTGCAAAAGCGCTTCTCGATTGCGCGCTCTTGTTTCGACATCCTCTTGTGAGCTTCCACTAAATGTCGATCGTTCAAACTCATCGAGTTCCTTGACGGTAACAATCTCCTGAGCTGGCAGGATCTGGTTCAGCGTTTCTTTATGGTGTCTATTGAGTGAAGACTTCTCAAGCGCTTCCTTGACGCTGATTCGCCTCAGCGCAGATGAGTCGGCCGAGACGTCGTCGTTAAGAACCGTCGGAGAATCAAAAAGATCATCTGAACTCGTATCGCTCGAGCTCATCACTCGACCTGTAGTTCCTGTTGAGATTGCCTCCTCTGGTCGAATGCCGCTCATGATTCTCTCGCGCTCAGCTTTGGTCAAAGGAAAATGTCTCGTCACCTCATTGGAAACATCGTCTTGAACGATTGTTTTCTCCATCTCAAGAAACTCATCGCGCTTGATACCTTGAGGCGCGGTGATCTTAAACTCCTCGATCTTGTTTGAGGAGTTGAGTGTCTTCTGGACAATCTCAATTTCGTGAATGACCTCATGTTCAAAGGCGACTCGAAGATACTCGGTCAGCTTCTTTCGATAGTAATCTCGAGTTGCTTTTGCGGAGAAGTCGGTTTGCCGCTCCTGCTTAAAAAAATCGTTGATCGAGTGATAGAGCTCCGGTCCGCTTTGAAAGCGCTTTCGCGAAGACTTGTTGAGTCCAATATTGATAATATCCCTCAAAACTTTGGGTATGTTTTGTCCGACCACGCTGATGTCTGTGATTCGTCCGTCGATGACCTTTTTTAGCAACTGATTTGCGTTTTCTGCCTGGAATGGAAGCTGGCCAGTCAGTAGCTCAAAGTAGACGACGCAGAGGCTGTACAAATCACTTGCCCGTATTGCAGGGTCATTGACGGCTTGCTCGGGCGCCATGTAGGCCAGCTTTCCCATCGCTGTTTGAGCAAAACCAGCCTTCAGGCGTCCCGCTGCAGTGGCGATTCCAAAGTCTGTCAGTTTCACATCCCCGCTGTAGCTGAGGAGGATGTTGCCGGGGCTGACGTCGCGGTGGATGATGTTGAGCTCTCGGCCTTTAGCGTCTTGCAGTTGGTGAGCAAAAGATAGGGCCTTGAGGATTTCAAGAGTGATAAAGGTCGACAGCTCGAGGGACAGTTTAGGTGCTTGCTTGCTGGTTATCTTTTCGAGTACCCGATCAAGGCTTTTGCCGTGTACATACTCCATCGAGATAAAGAACTCAGATTTGTGGCTTCCTAGGTCGTAAACGTGCGCGATGCCGGGGTGGTTGAGTAAGACACTGATTTTCGCTTCATGAATCAGGAGGTCCACAAAGGCCTTGTTCGAGTTTAGATGGGGAAGAAGCTTCTTGATGGCAACAAAGTTGCCGGTGAGCTCGGTCTTGCTGGAAGTCGCCATGTAGACGTCAGCCATACCCCCCTGGGCAATCTTGGCGTGCAAGAAATAGTCTCCAAAGCGGCTAGGCTTGGGCAGCGACTCCATCAGCCTATTATGACACCAAAGGCATTCATTTAAAGGCGCAAAGCTTCATTGACAGCTACGCGTCAGTTTTTTACGACAGAGAGTAATCGTTTTTGGGGTTTTCAGGACCTTGAAACTCGATTTTGACATGATGCCCAGATAGCTCAGTCGGTGTCGCGCTGCGAGGCGCGCAGAGAGATAGAGGAGGACCCTCTGCTCGACCGACGGGATAAATGGGATTGAAAACCGAGATGCCCAGATAGCTCAGTCGGTAGAGCAGAGGACTGAAAATCCTCGTGTCGCTGGTTCGATTCCGGCTCTGGGCACCATTTTCTTCCCCTTCTGGGGAGCTTTCAATGACCTGAGAAATAGCTTCGATACCAATCCACAAAGCGGGGGATCCCCACTTCAATGGGCGTTTTTGCTTCATAGCCGCAGGCAGCTTTCAAGGAGCCGGTGTCGGCCGCTGTGTCAACGACATCACCGACTTGAAGGGGCAAGTGCTTAATCTTTGCCGTCTTACCTAAAGACTCCTCAAGAATTTTGATCATCTTATTGAGGGGCTCTGGTCTTCCACCCCCGATATTGAAAACGCGAGAGGGACCTGCGCCAATGTTGCAGGGAAGGAGCGATCCTTCGTCAGCTGCTGAACCAGAGGTGGCAGGTTTCTGGAAAATTCTGAAGATGCCATCCACGATGTCTTCGACGAATGTGAAGTCGCGAGTGTGTTTGCCGAAATTATAAACCTCAATCTCTTCGCCTCTCAAGATGCGCTCAGTAAACTTAAAGAGCGCCATATCAGGGCGGCCCCAGGGGCCATAGACTGTGAAGAACCGTAGTCCCGTCGTCGGCATTCCAAAAATATAGCTATAGGAATGAGCCATATTTTCATTCGACATTTTCGTTGCTGCATAGAGCGTTAACGGGTGAGTGCAATGCTGATCTTCCTTGAAGGGAAGGATTTTGTTGGCTCCGTAAACACTACTTGTTGAGGCATACACAAAGTGTTTGATCTGATGCTCTTTTGCCAATTGAAGAATATTAAAAAATCCAACCAAATTGGACTGAATATAAACTTCGGGATGATCAATGGAATAGCGCACGCCCGCTTGAGCTGCGAGATGAATGACATGAGTAGGCTTTTCCTCTTGAAAAAGCTTTGTCATCGCCGGCAGATCTGTCAGATCCATTCGATAAAATCGATGATCTTTGCTGGCTTGAGAAAGATTCTGGAGTCGCGTCTCCTTGAGTCGAACATCATAGTAGTTATTCACCGAATCCAAGCTGATCGAAGGGATGCCTTCGCGGATGAGACGTTGAACAAGATGATATCCAATGAAGCCGGCGCTACCAGTGACTAAAACTTTCATAATCCAACTCCGTGGTATTTCAAGTGGGCTCCTTGAACCATTTCTGGATCGTAGATCAAACGGCCGTCGATC
>CAZZLQ010000027.1:0-31066 GCA_964655245.1 uncultured Bacteriovoracaceae bacterium
GCAAGAGGAAGACCCAAAGGAAAAAAAAATCCAGAAAAACCCCAATAATTTCAACCATCGAAACACGCCCCACATCAAAACAAGGAACGGTGACAAAGACCAACAAAATTAAAGAAAAAAGAGAGGAGAAAATTTCGGGGCGACTGGATTCGAACCAGCGACCTCTCGCACCCCAAGCGAACGCTCTACCAGGCTGAGCCACGCCCCGATATTCTTTCGGAAACTTGAGTCAGCCTGGTAGAGACTTTCGCTCTCTACTCATTTTTGTCGGCCTTACGGCCGAACGGCTGAGCCACGCCCCGATATTCTTTCGGAAACTTGAGTCAGCCTGGTAGAGACTTTCGCTCTCTACTCATTTTTGTCGGCCTTACGGCCGAACGGCTGAGCCACGCCCCGAAGATCCCAACACCAAACTTTAGCTAGCCCCGTAAGTCAAAAGATTTCCCAAGGAATCTAGGGCCTTATCACCGGCCCCTTTCAAGTTCAAAAGCCTTCCGGTAAAAGAACCTCCATGATTTCAAGCATTTTTCTAGGCCTTCTCTCGCTGACCTCCAGTCCTGAGGCAACTCCCTCTCCCCTCAACCAATGGATTCGTCAGGCTGCTGATCTTCAATCGCCGGCTCCTGAGCAAAGCCTTGCTTACCAACAAGTGATTGCCGCTGTTGAAGTGAGAACTACACTTGAGAATATTGCGGAACTTTTTGATATCAAAGCTTCCTCGAAGGGCTTGTCCGAGAAACAATTAGAAGATCTTTCGACAAAAGTTCTGTCTCGAATGTCGATCGAGAATATCCGCCGAATACTCAGCCAACTTCGGAATCAGGATCGAGTCGTTCAGGTCTTGGCGGTGAAGGGCCTCCTCGATTCAACTCTCACGCCAGCGGTCTCTGATCAACCCCAGGAACTTGCTCTCAAGCTTTTGTATACGAAAGATTACGCTCGAGCTTTGCTGCGTACGTACCAGCAAGGGATCAATGCCCGATCAGAGATTTTGTCCGCCAAAAAAGAAAAGGACCTGAATCCTCAGGTCCTTCAGCAACTTCTCGAAGAAGTCACAACCTTAACGGCTCGTGCTCGTTAGCCTACGCTCTTTGAACCAGCGGTGCTTTCGGGCGAAGTCTTGGGCAAATCCTTATTCAACATCGCTCGCAAAACTTGTGAAGGCTTAAACGTCAAAACGCTTCGAGCGGTGATCGTCATTTCCTCTCCCGTTTGAGGATTTCGACCCACTCGCGCTTTCTTTTGTCGGACGATAAAGTTTCCAAAACCAGAGATTTTTACTTTCTCACCTTTTTGGAGCTGTCCCTTTAAGGAATCAAAAACGAACTCAACGACATCAGTCGCTTCCTTCTTGGTCAGACCGACCTTTTCAAAAACCTGCTCAACAATGTCAGCTTTAGTTAATGTCATCTTGCTTGCTTCATTAACGGGCATACGTTACCTCCCCCACCCTCATCAGTTTAACGAATGCAATGAGTTGGCGGCAAGGCACCGAACACGAAAAATCATAGTTCTTTCAAAGTTTTAACGCAGAGCTACAGAGCTTGAGCCAAAGGCCGCAATCACCGAGGAAACGAGCTTATCGTGACTTTGCTTTGCTTCTTCCAAGGTTAACGTTTTCTCTGGCGATTTGTAACGCATCGCAAAAGTCAGCGACTTCTTGCTGGCAGGCAGCTGCCCACCTTCAAACAAATCGTAGCATCGAATCCATTCCAAAAAGGGAACTTTGGCTTTTTCAAAAGTCTTGATCATCTCAGCAACTGAAATTTTATCATCCACCATAAAAGACGCATCCAGATCGATGGCTGGATACGCTGATGGTGCAAGATACTGAGGACTTCGAACTTCTACTTCCAAAATCCACTCACCAACCAACGCACGCGAAGGCAGATCAAATGCTTTCTGAACAAGAGGATGCAGTTCACCCGCTTGATGTCCAATGCGGCGCTTGGGATGGAACAATCCCTCGTAAGACACCGGCTTCATCTTAAAGCGCACATCCCCATATACCCTTTCGACCATTCCCTTAAATTCAAAGAATGCATCGACAGAACGCGACCAGAGTCGCTTTTTGTCGTCAGGTCGAGGCAACCAAAGGCAGGCCACGGCCAAGGTCTCAACGATGGGAGACCCCTCATACATTGAGGTCAAATCGGATCGAAACACAGGGCCCACCTCGACCAAGCGAACATCTTCTTCGCCATGAAAAACATTCAAACGAGCTCTTTCAAGCAACTGATGAATCAACGTCTGACGAAGAGTCGACTTCTCCGCATGAATGGGATTTTGAATCACCATCGGTTGCGGCAAGGGAATTCCCAATCGTCCTTCGACTGCAGGATCTGAAAAGCTCATATGAACCACTTCGGAAAAACCGAGACTCGTCCATCGCTCAACAATCTTTTCCCCCAAACTATATCTAGGCTGCAAATCACGAATAGATGAAACCGATTCAGCAAAGCTAAGAGGTCTTTCTTCAAGATCATCGTATCCAATCAGCCGGGCGACATCCTCCATGATGTCCTCAAGACACTGACCGTCGACTCGATACCAAGGAAAGCTCACCGTTGTTTTGCCGCGCGCTTCAAAGGAGTACTCAAGTCGTCGAAGCATTTCAAACAACTCATCGTCACTCAGCTTGATCTTGCCAATCTTAGCCTCAATTCTTTTTCGATCCCAAAGGATCGAAAGCGGCGCAATCTTCTCAACGACTTTGGTTCCGGAGGCTGACTCAAATCCACCCCACTCCTTGATCAAAGCAAGAGCTCGTTCAGCCACTTCATCCAAACGATGAGGAGTTAAGCCGCGCTCAAATCGATACGAAGACTCACTCGACAACTGATGGCGACGAGCCGTCGCTCGAATCAACTGAGGATCAAAGCAGGCTACTTCCATCAAAACATTCTTGGTTGAGTCGGACACGGCTGTCTTCGCGCCACCCATCACTCCTGCAAGACTCAAAGGGCCCGTCGAATCCGCAATCACTAAATCTTCTGGATGCAAATCGATGGTTTGATCATTGAGGAGAGCGAGTGTCTCCCCTGCTTTCGCACGTCTGACGCAGAGACTTTTAAGATCCACCTTGTCTGCATCAAAGAAATGCATGGGATGACCCAATTCAAACATCACAAAGTTGGTGATATCGACGAGCGGCGAGATGGCGCGAGATCCCATGCGCTCCAAAATGGACGAAATGTCGGCGGGAGTTTTACCCTGTTGCACGCCCTGAACATGAACGGCCAGAAATCCTGAGCAGTCCTTCCCAGACTCAACCGACAGGTTGACATAACTCGATGAAGCCTTGAACTTGGTCAGCGCTGGAACCTTCAACTTCAATCCCAGCTTTGCAGCCACCTCTCGAGCGAGCCCACGAATGGACAAAGCATCCGGACGGTTGGGAGTCACATCAATTTCCAGAACAGAATCCTCGAGATCAAAAAACTCACTGACAGGCTTACCCAGAGACTTTTCATTCACAACAGAGGGCGAAAGAATCCAAATGCCCTCTGCATCATCGGCCAGCTGAAGCTCCGCTAATGAACAACACATGCCACGCGAAGTCTCACCTCGGATCTTCGCTTCCTTCATGGTCATTCCCTGACCATCTTTGCCAGGAATCGTCGAACCCACAGGAGCCAAAGCGACAAAATCGCCCTCTTTCATGTTTTGAGCGCCGCAAACCACGGGCAATTTTTCAGTTCCAACATCGACCGAGAGCAAAGACAATCGATCAGCCTGAGGATGTTTGTTTCGGCTCAAAATCTTGCCTACTCGAACTTGAGAAAGACCTCCGCCCACACGTGTCATTCCGTCATTGGGAAAACCAAGACCGGCCAGAACTTTTGCAAGGTCTTCAGCCGTTCCTTGAAAATCCAGCCATCGCTGAAAAGCTTTAAAACTTAACTTCATTTCAAATTCCCTCTTAAGAAGGACAGACGGTTTTCAAAAAACAATCGCAAATCGGGCACTCCCAACTTCAGCATCGTCAACCGCTCAATTCCCATTCCAAAAGCCCAGCCCTGAACCTTTTCAGGATCCCAGCCGCAAGCTTTGAAAACCTCAGGATGAACCATCCCCGCTCCAGCCACCTCAAGCCAGCCGCTTGTTTTACAAACCCGGCAACCCTTGCCCGAACAAAAGACACAACTGATATCCACTTCTGCTGATGGCTCGGTGAATGGAAAATAACTCGGACGAAATCGAATCTTCGTGTTCTGATTAAAGAACTGACGGAAGAAAAAATCCAAACAAGCTTTGAGATCGCCCATCGTCGAATGCTGATCCACAACCAGACCCTCGATTTGATGAAACATCGGAGCATGAGTCGCGTCGTCATCTACCCGATAGACCCTTCCCGGCGCTTGAATTCGAATCGGAAGCTGCCCCCCAGCTTTGGCCGCTGCCATCAAAACTCTCACCTGCACAGGAGAGGTGTGAGTTCTCAAAACCGTAGGCCCCTGAGACGGAGAATCCTTCATGAAAAATGTTGCCTGCATATCCCGAGCAGCATGCCCCGGCTTAAAATTCAATCGATCAAAACAAAAATCCTCGAACTCTACTTCAGGTCCATAGGTGGGTTTAAGACCCGCATGCTCCAAAATAGAGATGGCCTCATTCAACACTTGTTTCAAAGGGTGACGAGAACCTGAAGGGAAATAAACTCCTGGGGCTGAAGAATCGAGCCGGTCCGATAGAAGTTTCTGATTCAACTCTTCACGCTCAAAAAACTGCTGCTTCTCCAGCAGTCGAGCCTCCATAAGAGTTTTGATTTCATTTGATCGTGCTCCGATCTCTTTTCGCCCTTCGGGGCTGAGATCTTTCAGACTCGCCATGATGGCAGAAATCTGTCCCTTTTTTCCAAGGAACGAAACACGGCAGTCCTCAACCTGAGCTGAAGTCTTCGAAGACTCCAGCTGCTTTTCAAACTGAGATTGAGCAACGTTTAGATTTTTTAAGATTTGATCCACCGAACTCACGATGGAATGCTAACGAAGATCAACTACGCCGACAAGCCAACGAATTTGACAACTTGATCAAAAGCCTTGGGCTCTGTCGCTGCCAAATCAGCAAGCACTTTTCGGTTCAGGGCGACGTTCTTGAGTTTCATAGCGCGCACCAAACCGCTGTATGAGAAACCTCGGGCTCGTGCAGCAGCGGTGATACGGGTAATCCAAAGAGCACGGAAATCTCGCTTCTTCGCTTTTCTGTGTTCGTAGGAATAAGCGAGCTTACGATCCACGTGCTCGGCTGTAACAGCCATCGTGTTTCGAGCTCTTCCTGTCATTCCTTCAGAAAGCTTGTGCAGTCTTTTTCTTCGATTCTTAGCTTTTGGTCCGCCTTTAACGCGCATACTTACCTCAACTCTTTAAAATTCATCGTCCTTAATTAAAAGGCGTAGGGCATTAGAACTTTCATGTGCCCCATTTCAGTGTCACGAACATAAGTTTTCTTACGATATCGTCGCTTCACCTTACGCGGATGTGTGGTCAGAATATGAGACAAGTGATTGCGTTTTCGCTTCACTTTGCCAGTTCCCGTCACGCGAAAGCGTTTGGTAGCCGAACGATTCGTTTTCATCTTGTACGAAGCCATAATAGACAAAAGTTCTAACCTAGCCTGAGAACAGGAATCAACGTCCAAATTGCCCTTTTAGAGGCGTTCAGACGGCCCTAGCGAGACGTCGGCTTAGACCCCTTCAAAGGCGCTGTGGTCCGCTCTACGATGGGCCCAGAGGGTGCCTGAGGCTTGGGCTTCTCGGGAGCCGGCGCGGCTGCCGCGGGCTTCTTCGCCCCGCCCTGACCCAAAGGTGCGAACAAAGCAGCCAAGGATCGGCCCTCCATTCGAGGCGTGGACTCAGGAGCCCCGTGCCCCTTCAAAGCCTCAATCACTTTAGCCATCTGAATCTGACCAATCTCGGGATGAGCCATTTCACGACCTCTAAATCGAATCGTGACCTTCACACGGTGCCCGTCTTCAAGCCAACCTTGAGAGTTTCGCATTTTGAAATCGAGATCATGGGCATCCGTTGACGGGCCCATTGTCACTTCCTTTACGATACTCCCAGCGGACTGCTTCCGCTGACCCTGAGTCTTTTTCTTTTGCTCATACTTGAACTTCCCATAGTCCATGAGCTTGCACACGGGAGGAACAGCCTTGGGAGAGATTTCAACCAAATCAAGGCCTCGACGCTCTCCTTCTCTCAATGCCTCAGAGGGTGACATCACCCCCAGCATCTCACCATTCTCCAAAACAACTCGTATCTTTGGCGCTCGAATCTGGTGATTCACTCGAACATAATCATCACGTCGGCTTTCTCGTCTAAAGTCAGAAATAAAATGGTCCTCCTTGAATAGTAGTTTCTTGTCTTAACTGTTTATGGGAATTGCAGAAAATCATAGCGGGAGTTCAAAACATCGACGACAACGCGCCTCGTAAGCATCACTGCTCCCCAACAATACCTGACCGGTACCGCCCACCATTCGCTGATTGCGAAGGGCAGGAGCTCCACACTTGGAGCAAATAGCGAGTTGCTTGGTCACATACTCAGCAGACGCCATCAGTTCAGGCATTGGATGAAAGGGCTGAGCTCGATAATCTTGATCGAGCCCGGCAACGATCACTCGCTTGCCTTGCTGAGCAAGCTGATTGCAGACATCAACAATGTCTCGACTAAAAAACTGCGCTTCATCGATTCCAACGACCCAGGCGTCTTTAGCAACACTCAGAATTTCTGCAGGACTCTTGAGAGCGATACTCGGCAATCTGATTTGATCGTGACTCACCACATGATCTTCGGAATATCGATTATCAATCTGAGGCTTCACAAGAACGGTCGGCTGCTTAGCAATCATAGCTCGACGAATTCTTCTCAACAGCTCTTCGGTCTTTCCCGAAAACATGCTGCCCACGATCACTTCGATCCAACCCACTTTTTGAGGGAGCAAATGAGAGTGGCGATGGATTTCATCGAGGGTTTCGTTTTCCGTATGAGATGGATGCACTCACATCAAGATTTAACGAGTTTGCAAAGATTTTGAAAGATCGAATTTTTTGTTTGCAGACCGCTTAAAAGCCGAAATGATGTAGAAATGACCGGTTTTCTCGCTCTTTTTTGCTCTCTTGCGTTGTCCTCTCAGCTGCCCGCACCCGTGAGCCCAGCTCCTGCACCCCTAGCACCCTCCCCAGGCTCAGGCCTGGCCCCTCTTCAGCCCCCGACAGCCTCTCCTGCAGGAAAGGAGCTTCGACTCGAGCCCAATCAAAACTCGACAAGCCTTCGGCAAGTTCGCACCGACGATCAGGTGACCTACCTCCGATCCCAAGGCGCCTGGTATGAAATTGAGGTCAAAACAGTCGAGGGTCTGATCTTTCGAGGATGGATTGAAAGTGAACTGGCGGAGGCACGCCGACTGCCGACCCCTGCTCCTATCGCCGCTCGACGGGAGCAGCCTAAGCCGATGACCTCTCAACGCTTCGTCATGTTTTGGGACAAACGAGCCTCCCAGCGAGGGAGCCTGAAATTGTCAGTAGGTCCTCAGCAAAGCATCTATAGCCTTAGCGGCCTTGTTGCCAGCGGCGGTCGAGAGAACATCTCGCCTGGCTACAACTTTCTCGGAGGACACTTTGGACTGGAGGGGGAATTCATTCCACTCAGTACAGACTTGGGTCGAGGATTCACTCTCAGTCCCATTCTTCGCGGCTCCTACGCTTACGGCCTTCACCGCGTCGCCTTCGGAAACCCCTTCGCGGATGTCCCAGAAGTCTCCGGTCAGGCCTACAGCATCGACACGAACACTTACCAAATCGAGTTAACAGCTCGAGTGACACGACAGATCACTCCTGGAATTGAGATGGGCCTAAGCCTGGGTGCTGGATTTATCTACCATGAAGTTGCACCTGATCTTGACCCCATACCGGGAAGCGATGAACTGATCTTCGTTGAGCAGAGCACCTCTGGAATGCTGCTCCCTCTAGAGCTCTCAGCTCAGTTCCACTCAGAGTACAGCTTTGCTCTGACCGCTAAGCCTGTTCTTTTTTCTGACTTTCTTGAGACACCTGAAGTGACACCCAATCCGAAGCTCTCAACGATTCCTTGGATCTTTCAAGCGAGGGCCGGATGGCAATGGACTCCACGCTTTGCTTTGGAGCTCGCGGTGGAATGGTTGGACCTCAAAGCGTCAGGGGATGGCAGTGCCACACGACTTGGAGAAAATTTTGACGATGGTCAAATCAGCACGAGCCTTCGAAAGACCAATCTCGGTATTCGATGGAAATTTTAACAATCTCAGCTATTTTTTGAGGCCGACAATGCGAGCTCGGCAATCCCACACAAGCTGCTGATAGGTACTCACCGGCTTAATCAAGTGCGCTAATCGTTGGCTTTGCAATCCAAATCGATGCCACTGCCTTCGCAGAGCCGTCTGAATTTGGTGACTCACCGATTTGTTCTGAGCTTGCTCGTGAGCGATGAGAGACTTAATCCGCTCATACTGAGCACTCTCAATACTCTCCTCGAGATCTCCCTCCGAATAAGCTTCTTCGAGAGCCCAAATCATGGCGTAATCATTCCAATCTTTCTCCGACGGCTTGAGACTTACAAAAATCGGCATCAACTCCTTCATCAGATCTCGCTGAATCTTCTTGCAATCCTTCACGGTAAACAAATTCGTATTATCCATCACACTGGGATTCAACCGCCACAGCCCCGCCACCAAATCTGCAGCGCTCTCGGCTCGATCAAAGGTGAGATAAACCGATACCTTCATGAGCCGCTCGAGAATGCCACGGATTGTTTTCATCTGAGCTTTTTGATTTTTCAGTTGTGGAAACTTGCGTAACAAATCATTGAGAGCATGAGGCACCATCAAAAGCTCGTCAGAATCGTAGTGCACTCGATCTTTCAGTAGATCCTGGGAGCGCTCAATCCACAGCCTCAACAAATACTCACTGTAAATCTGAGTTTCCTCAGCAGACAAAGGCTCTGCATCGGGAGCATCATCGATCGCTTGAAGGGCGGGAACAATCTGAGCGAGCAAATCCAGCCCACCTCGAACCGTGGGAATCTGGGCGCGCACTAAGATTCCCTCAGAAGCAGAGTGCTTAAGACGTTCATAAACTTTCACTGAGAACTGATTAAAATCATCCGTAAGCCGCTCAGCAATCTCCATATTGGATTCCAACAGCAAGAGCTCCAACTGCCGCCCCCAGAACTTCTGAGCGTCAGGAATTCTATCCTCTGGGAAAACTCTCAACTTCGCCTCGTTGATATCGGCCGAACTCAATTCAGTTTCCGAATTTTGCAAGGCGCGAATCACGTGACTGAGAACAGCTCTTCGGTGCTGGGTCGAAACCAGCTGCTCCGCCTGATGAGGCACGAATGAAAGCTCCGCCAAATCAAAGATCTCTTGGACAACTGCTTCTCGCTGCGAATCATCTGAATCATGAGATCTTTCGGGGGAGTAATCGACTCGATCCATCCTGTCCCCGAAATGCTTAATAATCGCCTGTCGCACCTTCTCAGCAAAGGCTGTATGAACACCCGCTCTGGCAATGAAGTGACGCTCTACAGACAATGAGGAGCGCCCCTTGAACACAGGTGACAACTTCTCCGCCGCGGACAAACCCTTCAAATAAAGACTCACAAAAACATCCTCAGCTCCCGGAACGAGGGCCAAAAGAGAACTCATTGCTGTGAGATTCTGAATGAGAGCTTCAAGATCGTGCTCTGATTTGATTTGAAATCGAGAATCTTCGTAAATCTCCTTCATCAGAGACCAGAAAAACTCATCGACCGCAAAACCATTAAGATTCGCTGAGTCCGAATGAGCGAGCTCAATACTCTCTTTCAGGACGGGAGTTTTTTCTGTCAGATTCTTGATCACTGACGCCAACACAATGCCTGCCTGAATCAGACCCGATCTGTTGGCAGCAAAACCCTTCGCCGACCCGATGTCATCCGAACTGCTTTGAAGCTGTTGAACAGTCACCGACAATAACGGCCTGATTTGCCGATCATAAAGCCCCCCATGAACTGCAAGAGCCCATTGCCCCGCCTTTGTCAGCTTGACCGCTAATTCACGCTCAACGCCATCGGAGGCCTCTAAACTTGCTATAAAGGGCACAAAACTGGTCAGAGCGAGAACAAAACAATAAGAAAGGCGCGATTTCATAGATTCCCTAGGGACCCCTCTTATGCCACGAATCGCCCCCCCTGAGAAGCTTCCGAGGGTCTGAAATTCTCCCATTTTTGTCCCCATAAAGGGGCAGCTTTGGCAGAATTGCCCGGGGCATTTCTGTCATGCCGAAGAAACACAAAAATTAACCGGGATTCCGAGATCTTAGGGGAGAAGGCCCGGCCCCCTATTTGGCATCACGATTGCTTAAACAGAGCCTGCGTGTGTGGTGATAGGAACAACCTATGGAGCCTCTCCTGTCGAGTCGTGCTGGCCCTTGTCTCGGCAGCCTCACTTTGTAGCTGCGCTCAGATTGTCGATTCGATTCCCGCGTTTTCATCTAAAACCAGCGAAGATCCTATTGAAACCGAGCCCACCATCACAGCCGCCGAGTATGTTCAAGGGCTGAGAAAAGCGAAAACTCTTCTCCTTGATTATCCTGTATTAACGGCCGATGAGCTCCAAGTCGATTCTGCGAGCGACTACCGATCGACCCTGCAAACGTATCTCGACGATCCTCGCTCAACCAAACGAATCATTCAGTTTTATCAGCAGCTGCTCCAACTTGAAGGCTCCAAGACAGTCACCAACTTTGAAAACGCATCCTTCAACATCGTGATTGATGACGACGAGCCGGCAAGTCTGGTCGGTTATCTCTATCAAAACGAGATCGACTTTAGAGAAGTACTTACGGCCAATTACTGCGTGAACAAGTTTGAAAACGGTCTGACTTTGAAAGCTGATTGCCTTTCACGTGGTCGACGAGTTCTCAATTCAGACAATCTGATCAATCCCGCGTTCTACGGAACGACTTCTGTTCCAATGGCACTGCGAGCTGGAGCAATCAGCACGCAAGCTTTTTTGGCCCGGTTTGCCGGAGCACTGAACTTTCGAAGACCCGCGGCCGCTCGAGAATATTTCCTCTGCAAAAACTATCCTGATGCCGAAGAAAACGAGGGCTGGACCGAGGGAAATGGAAAGCTACACCCCTTCTACTTTACTCCCGACGGGGGCGACCAAGACTGTCAAAGCTGCCACCAAACTTTAAACAAAGTGCGGGGATTTTTTACAGGCTTCGGACCGCTGGGTGAAATTCAAATGGGCCAGACCGTTGCTCGACTCGACACGGGACAAGACTCTCCTGTCACCCCCAGAACCATCAACAGCGTTGAGGCGGTAACGTTGAGCCTGCCTGATTATCAAAACCTGTATGGGAAGAGTCCCACGGTTGCATTTGAGGAAGTTCTCACTTCTTATCACGGACAAGAGATCAGTACCTTTGACATCAATCCCGCCCTGGCGACCAACCCACTCTATCCCAAACTTTCGGAGTACGGTCGAATTCTCTCCGAAAGTCCAGCATTTGCTGAATGCACGGCCCAACGATTTTACAACCTTGCGCTTGGAATCAACCAGAACATCAACAACCGACTCCCAGAGCGAATTCGACAGCATCTCATCAATCAACTCGAGAACAACAACTACAACTTAAAAGTCCTACTGACTGAGATTCTCAGCAGCACGGATTTTTTGGATCAATGAGGAAACTTATGAAGTCACTTCTCATACTCACGACACTTTCCATCGGACTTTCCATGACAGCCTGTCTACCAGCCCCAGAGGCAGCATCTCAGTCTTCGGGGGACTCCTCGACTGAAACCCGCACTCGAGATCCGGTCGCTGTTGATTGTCGAGTTTTGGGCTACACCTCGCTTCGATCACTTCTCTACGAAGCTTTGGAGATTCCTAGTAACGCTGTTCTTTTTAACGGCGTCACCATCGAGCAACATTTGACAGCATCCAAAACGGCCCTTGGAGGCGAGGGCATTGCAGAAGTACGCGACTGCTCCATGACCTACGTCAAAGCAGTCTCTCAGTTGGCGATCTATGCTTGCCACTGGATCGCAGAGAACAACCTCACTGCCCTCTTCCCTCAAAGCTCTTCGGATGTTTCCTCAGCCTATCAAAGACTCACAGGAATGAATCCAGATGGATCGGAGATTGCTGCTCTGCAGGAACTCGCAGTATCAATTATTAGCTTCGACACCCAGGCGTTTGAATCTTTGCAATCAAAACGAGCAACTGCCGTTTGTACGGCTATACTAACATCCATGGCCACTCAAACGATTTAGGGGAAGGAACTCATCATGAAAAAATCACCTCAGAAATTTGATCGACGAAACTTTCTCGCACGCTCTTCCCTTTGGTTTGCAGCTCTGGGCGTTGCTCCAAGTATCAGAGCTGAGCTCATCGAGAAGCTTGCAAAGAAATCAGGCCTCGGCAGTGGCGAACTCTTAGCGAGTGAAGTCAATGGCGGACAAGCGCAGTTCTGTGTTGAATTTGTCATGCGAGCTGGCTTCCCGATTGGTTCCTTGGTTTGTCCTCCCGTAGACCTCAATCCCGGTAGAGTTGCCGCTTGCTCCGTTGCCGATACGGCTCAGGGTCGACTCACACGACGAGCAGCCATTCATCTGCCCTCCGAAGTCCTCGAACTTGAAAGCGGAGGTCCAGCACCTCTCTATCTATCCCCCTATGCCTCAAGCTTAGCGCCTCTTGTCCAAAACGGAACCCTGAGCATTTCAGGCACCCAAGCCGTCATGAACAACGGGGGCCACAGCTCAAACTTCGCAACCCGAAATGTCGTCGGAAACTCAGGACTGCAACTCGTCACAACGGGCGCACCCTGCCCTGCGATTCACTTTGCTCATGTCATGCCGAAGGCCACCATGCTTTCTGGGGTCGAATGGAAAATGAGCGATGGGGAAACATACAACAACGCCCCCTCAGGGTACTCACCTCTGATTCGGATTGGAGGAGGCACTGAACAAACCTCAGTTCAAGGAGTACCCCTCTCAACCCAGGCCTCTAATTTTCTAAACCTGTTTTCGCCCGCGCAAATTCCCTTCTCAGCTTCCGAAGTTAGCTTGATTGCTAATGCTTCTGAAAAGCTCAATCGAAACTTCATCACTTATCGAGCGATCAATAACGCTGACCAATACGTGGCTGCCTTCAAGCAAGGAACGAATCTTCTCACCACGGATTACCGAAATGCTCTGATCCCATCAATGCAGACATACACCGACTGGCAGATGTCAGAGGCGCGATTTGGGGTTCGCCTAGCGGAGGCCCTGTATCTTTTGACGACGGCCTTCTCCCTTGGCTTGATTCGAACGGCTACTATCACAATCGACACAGGTGATTGGCATGGACGTCTGAACAACGTTGATCTCTCAAACTCAAGTGCTAATCGCGCGGCTAACAGCCACGCAACAACTGTGCGGCACATCTCCAATGCCTTGGCTCGTGCGTATTCGCTGGCGAAGACGCTGCCCAATCCATTGGTCGCTGGCAAATCCGTAGCGGACGGTCTCGTCACTGTCATGACTTCTGAGTTTACGCGTGGCTGGACCCAACAAGATTGCAATGATCACAATGATGGCGGAACCAACGGATTCGTCATCATAGGCCCCACCGTGAAAAACACTTCCGCCTCCAATTGGGATTACATCTCAGGACAAACGGTTAGCATTGATCGCGTAACGGGCGTGCTCGATGTGGACGCGCCCAGATTCTCTACGGGATCAGCATACTCCACCATCTGCCGATCACTTGGAATACCAGGACCAGAAATTTCACGATTCACCAGTGAAGCTCCAATCCTTGCTCTGTTGAGGTCATAACCATGAGGATCGTTTATTACACCAATCTGCTCGCGTTAATGGTTCTTGGAGCTCCTCAAGCGGCCTTCGCGTTCAACAGTCAAAACGGAATTCTAGAGCAAACAAGTTGTAATGGTTGTCACGGAGTCACAAGTCCCAATCGACCCGCAGCACAGGCCTTTGCCGTTATTGATCCCGTCACCAATGCTGCGGTTACCACGTACACTCCTGGAAAAGTCTATCGCCTTGAGATCAAATTCACGAACCCGGCTGGAGCCGGGCCCTGGAAAAACGCTTACCGACTCATGATCGCGGACACATCCTCAGGAACCAACCTTCGCGCTGGCAGTATCATCAACTCAGGCACGATTGGCCTCGTCACAGATGAAGGACCCACGATTCCTCAGCGAAATGCTCGAATCATCACCTCGTCCAATCGCCAAGCGGTTGATAATCTAAGCCTCGAGTGGCAGGCCCCCAACGATGGCCGAGTTCGATTCCGGCTCTACAGGATGGAGTCGAACAACAACGGAGCAGCGGGGGGAGATCGAGTTTCACAGTCCGAGGAAAGCTTCACATTGCTCTCCGATGTTTCAAATCCACCTGATAACGGCGAGGATCCTATTGATGAATCTTCAGATCCAATCGTCGATGAGACCACGGATTTGGGCGGATCTTATCAATTCGGCGATAATCTTCAGGCTGCATGTGGAAGTCTTCGAAGTCATGCGCAACCTCATAACTGGATCTTCGTGTTGGGATTTATCGTTTTGATCCTTCTGCTGCATGGTATCAAACGATCATCGCTTGATTTTCCAAAATCCGGCTCGAAACACTGATCCGAGAGCGTTAGAATAAGATGAAATGTCGAAGGTTCTTCTTGTTGATGATGATAAGTATCTGAATAAACTTCTCAACGACCGCTTGAGCCTTGAAGGCTTTCACGTGGTCTCAGTTCTCGATGGTGAATCCGCCTGGACTCACCTCAACCAAGCTAAAGAATCGGCGCCTTTTGACATTCTTCTTCTCGATATGCTGTTACCTCGCACAATGGGTGCTGAGCTTCTGACTCAGATTCGAGAGTCTGAGAAGTTTTCTCAGCTTAAGATTCATGCCATGTCCGGAGTTTACAAATCAGGACAGGAGATCAAAGAAATCTCAGAGCTGCATGGTCTTCAGGGATACTGGACAAAGCCCTTTCGAGCAGACGAGCTCATCAGCAAGTTAGGAAATCAGAAATCGAAGAACTCGGGGAGATCTCATCTTCATGGAGAGCTCAAGGACACTCCCTTTGAACGTCTTTTGATGAACGCCTACGACAGTCTGTTCACGGGCGCATTAGTGATATCGATGGGTTCGGCTCAACGAAGAGTCTATTTTTCCAACGGATTTCCAGTGTCCGCTGATTCCACAATCATGGGCGAGGGTTTCGGAGCATCTCTCGTGATGCAGGGAAAGATTACAGAAGAGCAGCGAGAAGAAGTTTCTCGTCGAATGGTGGAGGAGCAGTGTCAATTCGGTCAGATGCTCACAAAAATGGGACTTCTCTCTGCGGATCAAATTTTTGACGGACTCAGAAGATGCTCTCAGCGAGTGATTCTTAACGCTTTCACCCTCAAGGAGGGCAACTTTGAGTTTCAACCTCTTGAAAGCCTACCTCAGCACATTATTCACATTGAGTTCAATCCCCTTCTGTTGATTCTCAGAGCACACAAGAGTCTCTACCCCATCGATTTTCTGACGGCACTTTATCAAACTAAAATGGACTCGTACCCCCATCGTAGTCAGCGGTTCTTTCAAGTGCTTCCTCTGTGTAATCTCGATCCAGACTCGATGTCCTTCTTTCGGGACTTACCGCCCGATCAAACGTTAACTGAAACCATGTCTAAAATTTCTGCCAGCAAGACCGAAAACCTCTTTCGTATTTTGTTTGCGATGGAATCAATTGGAGTGCTGGAGTGGAAGCATCAGGAAGCGCCACAAATCAAGCGGGTCGACTCACTCGACTTCTCAGAGGCATTTGAACGGCAGAAAACTTCCTCCGTTGAAACGACAAAAAAGCTTCGGGCTCAATATATGGATTTGATCGGAAAGAATTTCTACGAAATGCTCGATGTGCCCATTGACGCAAACGAACAGGAAATCAAAGAGGCCTATCGCAAACGTCGATTCGAGCTGCATCCCGACCAATTCGGTCCGGACCTTGGGGGCGAGGGCAAGCGGATACTTGATGATATGCTCGCTCGAATTGACCAAGCCTACCAACTGCTGAGCCATGCGGATGAGCGAGAGGCCTATCAATCTCATGTGACCGAATCTCGTCGCGACTCAGCCATGGAGTCCAAGAGGTTTCTTGAAGCACAGAATCTGGCACGACAGGCAATGACTTGCCTGGATAAATCCGATTTCAAATCTGCGAAGGAATTTTTTCAAAAAGCCGGCGAGATCTGGAGCAAATCTTCTGAGTACCCTTCTTACTCGCTCTATTGTGATTTCCGAATAGCTCTTGCGGCGAATGATCACAAAGAAGCTGAATCTGCACTTCAATCCCTCCGACAACTCATGAAGGGTGCCCAAGCCTCTGAGACGGGACTCATTCTACTGGCTCAGGTCTGTCGCCTTCAAGGCAGCTCCGATCTAGCACGCGATACCTATCTGAGGGTTTTGCGAATGAACCCTGAAAATCAAAATGCTGCCGACGCACTCGCTACACTGGGTGTCCAGATTCAAAGCAAAGAACAGCAAGTGCAGTTCTTCAATCGGTCAAAAAGAATGATCCGATTAGGCAGCTTGCTCATTTTGCTTATTGGATCTGTGGCGGGACTCTTCTGGGTAAAATCGAATATGGGACCCGCAGAGGAAGGACAACTCATCTCGGGAGCTCAAACCCAAAACATCATTCCGAGCCTCAAGATTCGAGTCAAAGACAATGAGGCAAAGGTCGTCGCAGAGGAAGGCTGGTCAAAGGACCTGCCCGATCCCATTTTGAGGTCTAAATGCTTCCAGTTTGTTAAAGAGGCCAATCGCATTCACGGCATCACTCGCATTCAGATTTACGATTCCAATCGTCTCATCGCTTTCTGTTCTTCCAAAACATTCAGAAAATTTGGAGAAAGGAATTAGGTTGTGAAAGCAAAGTCCACACGAATCCGTCGAAACAGCGGATTTACACTCATCGAACTCCTTCTCGTCATCTGCATTTTGGGGCTTTTAGCTTCGACGGCAGGAGTCATGTTTCAGACGTATGTGCTGAGGTCAAAAACTCCTGAGGCTGTTTTGGGAGTAAGCAAAATGGCCCAAGGCCAGATTTCTTATCATGCTAGGAGTTCCTCTTTCATCGAAGCCGGGCCCACCCCCGCTTTTCCAGCTCAACACCCTCAGTCTGTCGACTTTGCTGAGGAAGATCCCAATTGGCAGCTGATCAATTTTTCGTTCTCGAGCCCGATTCGCTTTAGCTATCAGGCCGTCTTAGTCACCTCGGGGTTTAGCCGCGCGGTGGGCGAAGAAGGCGACGGAACTGAAATCAGCGTGGACTGTATTGCATTTGGGGATTTGGACGGCGATGGAGAGGTCTCAACATTTCGAAGAAGCATCACCGCGATAGGTACTGAAAACCCGTTGATGACTTCAATTTTTACGTTTGATGAGCTTGAGTAAATCTACTTACTCAGCTCGCGACGGCGCATGAGATGCCAGTTGGCGATCCAGCATTTGCTGAAGACTCGACATTTCACGACGCAATCGTCTGGTCTCCCAAAAGAGCCCCGCTCCCCAAAGAATAAAAATCAAAAAGGATGCGAGAAATCCAATCGCAATGCTGCTCAAAACTAAGACTCCCAGAGAAACCGGGAGCAAGCGCCAATAGAAGATCTGCAGCTGAATACTTTCTGGATTCTCGTGGATAAAACTCCATGAAACATAAACAACAAGTCCAATCAAAATGATGATGAAGTGAGCCCAGACCACTTTACTCATGACCATGCCTCCGCAAGCCGCTGATACGTTTTCTCTAGATGTTCTGAAATCACTTTTGTTTCTGAGAACAGCGGCATGAAATTGAAATCTCCGACCCAACGCGGAACAATGTGCTGATGGACATGATCCGCAATCCCGGCACCTGAGGCGCGCCCTAAGTTCACCCCCAGATTAAAGCCCTGAGGTGAAAAAGCTTTGGTTAAAGTCTGAATCGCCCTCTGCGTAAGAGCTCCCATCTCCGCCAACTCATCTGCCCTTAGTTCCGTCCACTGTCCAATATGACGATGAGGCACCACCATCAGATGCCCATTGGAGTAAGGAAACTTATTCATCACAAGGTACATAGACGAGCCAGAGTGCAACACCAGATTGGTTTTAGAAACGCCCCCTTGTGCAATCTTGCAAAGGACGCAGCCTTGATCATCGCGATGCCCCTCAACAAACTCCATTCTCCATGGCGCAAACAAAGAATTCATCTCAACGGTTCCCAGCGATACTGAATCGCAGACGACTCAAGTTTCGATTCGAACCAATTGAGAATCGGAGCGGATGCCTCCTCAAACAGTCGATGAGCCCAGGATTTGGGCTTACGAGAGACAAAGGCCAACTTAATCTTTCCTTCGATTTTGCCCAGCTCACCCGCGACTCGAACAGCATCTTCAAAGGTCCCAAGCTCATCCACGAGACCCAGCTTAAGAGCCTCTTTACCGTCAACGACCCGACCGTCACTCAGCAACTCGAGCGCCTCCTCTTTGAGTTCTCGCTCACGACCTACATCCTCTTTGAAAGTCTGGAATGTTTTGGCGATGAGGGTTTGAAGAAACTCTTTCGCCTTGGGGTCCATTGCCGCCGTGGGATTTCCTGCATCCTTGAGATTTCCCGACTTGAGTGTCAGCGGATCCACATGCACTTTCTCCAGTAAGCGCCGAAAGTTCATCATCTCCAGCAAAACACCCATCGACCCTGTTAGAGTTCCTGGCAATGCGACAATGACATTGGATCCCAACGAGACGTAGAGCCCTCCGCTTGCCGCTAAATCTCCCATCGAAACAACAACCGGCAATTTTGCTTTCAACTTTTTGAGCTCCATAAAAATTTCTTGAGAAGCACCCACCGCGCCCCCAGGAGAATTCACGCGTACAACAACGGCTTTGTAAGATGCTTGATCTTGGAGATCGCGAATCTGCTGCAGGGTCGGCATGCTATCCATAATCACGCCATCAATCTCGATGACTGCCACATTAGCATCAGAGTGCTCAAACTCGTTCGACCCCTGAAAGAGCCTGTAGATACTCCCGATCAAAGAGATGCACATCAAAATCAAAAACGCTGAGAGCAAAAACTTTAAGAAAGGCTTCATGAGGCCTTGAGTCTACAAAAAGTAGAGACGCCTGATAACAAAAAAGCCTCCTTGCGGAGGCTTTTTTGCTCAGAATACTGAAACTTGGATCTTAGCCCTTTTTATTAAAGGCATCACCCAAGGACGAGGAGAGAGACTCTCCTGGATCCAAATACTTCTTCATTTCGCTCTCTCGCTCGCGACGCTTCAGCGCCTTGATCGAAAGTGAAATTTTTCTTTCTTTGACATCCAGATTGGTCACTTCAACGTCAACTTCTTGTCCTACAGACAAAGCTGCAGCCACATTTTCAATCTTCTCTTCCGAGATTTCTGAAATGTGGATCAAGCCTTCCAACTCAGGAGCGACTTCAACGAAAGCACCGAAATCGGTGATTCGAGTAATCTTTCCGTGAATCACAGTGCCGGGGCTGAACTTCTTATCAGCTCGATCCCAAGGATCGTTACCCAACTGCTTAACGCCCAATGAGAATTTTTCGTTATCGACATCGATGTGGAGAACTTTCGCTTCCACTTCTTGTCCTCGCTCATAAATCTCAGCGGGGTTTTTGGACTTACCTGACCAAGTCAAATCGGAGATGTGGACCAAGCCATCAATCCCGTCTTCAACCGTCACGAAAATTCCGAAGTCTGTGATGTTGGAGATCGTGCCTTTGACGGTGCTTCCAATAGGATATTTGTAAACAAGAGATTCCCAAGGATTCGCTTCAAGTTGCTTCATCCCCAAAGAGATTTTCTTGTTCTCAACATCCACTTCCAAAACCTTCGCTTTGACTTCTTGTCCAGGAGCCAAAAGCTTGCTGGGGCTCTTCACCTTTTTGTTCCAGCTCATTTCGGAGATGTGGATCAAACCTTCAACGCCGTCTTCCAACGAGACGAAGGCTCCGTAGTTCGTCAACGAAACGACTTTACCAGTCACCACGCTGCCCGAAGGATACTTCATCGGCACGTTTGTCCATGGATCCTCGCTCAACTGTTTGAGGCCCAAGCTGACACGTTGTTTTTCACGATCATATTTCAAAATGCGAACTTTGATCGGATCGCCAACGCGGAACATTCTTTGAGGATTCTCGGCACGACCCCAAGAAATATCGGTGACGTGCAGCAATCCATCGATGCCGCCAAGATCAACGAACACACCGTAATCGGTGACGTTCTTAATGATTCCCTCAACGCTTTGGCCTTCATCCAAGGTTGAAAGCATTTCGGATTTACGAGAATCACGCTCTTGTTCCAGAACCGATCGACGAGAAAGAACAATGTTTCCTCGGCGTTTATTAAACTTAACAATTCGACACTTCACGGCTTGACCGACAAAAGAGTCAAAATCTTTCACAGGGACCAAGCCGATTTGAGAAGCGGGCAAAAATGCCTTCACTCCAATATCGACAACAAGGCCACCCTTGACCCGATCCACGACGCTTCCTTCAATCACTGCGCCTTTTTCATAAACGTCAGCAATCTCATCCCAAATCTTAAGGCGATCTGCCTTTTCTTTGGACAATTGAAGGTAGCCGTTTTCGTCTTCCAGATCCTCGATGAAAACGAGAAGTTCATCGCCAGGATGGATTTGAACCTGACCATTCTCGTCTCGAACAAACTCATCCAGCTCCACGAGACCCTCGGATTTAAATCCGATGTCCACCAAAGCTGCGTTGTTGAGGACTTTTACGATTTTTCCAGGGACTACTTCGCCAACGCGAAACCGTCGCTCCCGGTCTTTCATTTCATTGAGCAGTGTTTCGAAATCCTCGTCCTGCCCGTTTCCCAAAGTGTCTGTTTTTAATGCCATAATCAAAGTTTTAGTTTCTCCTTCCCGAACCCGTCCTCGACTGCACTATGGCAGTGACAGGCCCGAATAGGCCTTTATTGCTACCTTAGGCGCTTCTACCAAGTCAAAATAAAGACTTAAGCTTTTCGTCGAGATTCAACTTTTTGGATCAAAATCTGCAAGACCTGTTCCATATCGAGGCTGGAGGTGTCGATCATCTCCGCATCGGCTGCGGGCTTCAAAGGGCTCTCAGCCCTCTCAGAATCTTGGCGATCTCGGATCACCATCTCATCCTGAACCTCCTGCAGTGGGGGCGCTGAATCCCCGAGGCGCTCCTTAAGCTCAAGATAGCGCCGACGAGCCCTTTCGGCTGTAGAGGCGGTTAAAAAGAACTTATAGGGGGCCTGAGCAAAGATCACCGTCCCCGCATCTCGCCCCTCAACAACCGCTCCCTTTCGAAGCCCAATTTCTCGTTGCTGAGCAACGAGAACCTCTCGAACCCCCTTCAACTTGGCGACTTTGGAGGCTGCCAGAGATACCTCGGGAGTGCGAATCTCCTTACCCACTTCAGTCTCTGCCTGACCCGGCTCCTTGACCCGAACCCAGGGTCGATCTCCATCATATCCAAAGTCAAAGATCAGACCCTTGGCCAAAATGACGAGCCGACTCTCATCGTCAAGCGACATTCCCTGACGAATCGCCCGAAATGCTAAACAGCGATACATTGCTCCCGTGTCCAAACAGGGAACTCGAAAATGCCGCGCCAGCTTGTGTGATACGGTTGACTTTCCGCTTCCCGAGGGGCCGTCCAGAGTAATGATGAGCGCGTCCGATTGAGGACTCAGCTGGTTCGAGATCACTTGGCGTAAGCTCCAATCTTTCGATAGCGATCGTATCGCTGCTTGAGCAAATCATCGATAGGAACTTGAGAGAGCTCGGCAAGCCGCTTATCCAGCGCGACAGCAAGAGCTCCACCTGCTGATAGAGGATCCCGGTGAGCACCCCCCAGCGGCTCAGGAACAATCTCATCGGCGATACCAATCTTTTGAATCTCTTGAGCGGTAATTTTGAGAGCCTCTGCAGCCTTTGAAGCAAACGCCGCATCTTTCCAAATAATAGAGGCGCACCCCTCAGGCGAAATCACCGAATAGGTTGTGTATTGGAACATCAAGAGACGATCACAAACCGCAACCGCAAGCGCTCCCCCACTTCCACCTTCGCCCAAAATGACCGACAAAATAGGAACTCGTAGCGAAGTCATCAGCATGATGTTTTCGGCGATGGCGACGGCTTGTCCCCGCTCCTCAGCCTCGATTCCAGGATAAGCGCCCGGGGTGTCGACAAGGGTAATCAGAGGAAGGTTGAATCTCTCCGCCAGCTTCATGATACGAAATGCCTTTCGATATCCCTCAGGCTTAGGCATCCCGAAATTGCGTTGCATGTTCTCTTGAGTACTGCGGCCCTTTTGATGCCCAATCACAGCGACGGCTCGGCCCTTCAAAGAGGCCAAGCCACAAACCAACGCCTTATCATCCATAAAGGAGCGGTCACCCTGAAGGGGAATAAAATCATCGAACATCATTTCAATATAATCGAGTGCGGTGGGCCGATCAGGGTGTCGCGAAAGCTGAACGACTTGGTAGGGCTTTAGAGATTCGTAAGTGGTCTTCAGAAAATCGGCAGCTTTGGCTTCAAGAGCGTGGATTTCTCGAGACACGTCCACCTGACCTTGAAGTTTCAAGCCTTTGAGCTGACTAATTTGATGATCAAGCTCCTGAAGAGGGCTTTCAAAATCTAAGTAGCGCTTCTTCTTGGACGGAGAGATATCGGTTGTCATTACTTGGGTTTATAAACGAATTGGTGAAAAAAGAGCAACCAAACTTCAAACCCCTACTCACCCCTCAAAAAACGCTCTGCTGCGTCCAAGCTCTGCCCAGGATCAACCCACAAACAAGAAGAACTCGCTGGCATAAACTTTCGCAACCAAGTCCACTGACGTTTCGCCAAACGACGAGTGTCGCGCTTCCATTCACGAACACTCACCTCTAAAGACACCTCATCCAGAAAATGGCCGAGCAGATGCTTCAATCCAATCGCTTTGAGCACGGGATTGGAACGAATCATCTCTCCACATCTCACCCGTTCCGCAATCTGACGCCCTTCTTCCAGCGCTCCGATTTCCATCATCTCATCCACGCGTTGATCAAGAAGCTGGTAGAGCCGCGAGCGATCAGGATCAAAGACCACCGCGCGATAGGTACGCTTTGGCGGGCCCTGAAAAGGAACTCCCTTCTTTCGATCTTCATCAAGACCATAAAGAGCTGCTCCAAGATACAGTCCCGTTCCCACCCAGATCCCCTTATGATCGAGTGATGGCTCAGAGAGTCGGCCAAACTCACCGGAATTCAGCGGCTCATTCAACGATCGAAACGCCATAAACTTCCATCGCTCACGATCCGCTGGCTGATTACTCAAAACAGGAATCTCTCGATAGAATTGAAAGGCATCCGCATTAAAAAGACTGCAGCTCTCCCGCTGAGCCAGACTCGTTGCCCAGTTCGTTTTGCCACTTCCCGTTGGCCCCGATATCACTCGAAGAATTGAACTCATCACAAAACCCGATGAAAGAGTTTTTCGAGATCTCTTCCCGTCCAGCGAACAAAGGTGGGGCGACCATGCGGACAATGCCCGAGAGCATCCTGACTATCAAACTGACGAAACAACTCTTCGACTTCGGCATTGGCGAGAATGTCGTGCGCACGAACCGCGGAATGACACGCCATGGTCGCAAGCACATCTCGCGCCATGGTCTCCAATGGCAGCTCAATGGATTCGACAAACTTTTGTAGAATCTTTTCAGGCTCTCGACGCAACAAGGCTGGCGTCGCCAAAATTGAAATCGAAGATTCCTTCCACTGTCGAATCTCAAACCCAAGTCGCTGAAGAAGCTCCTCATGTTCTAGAAGCTTCTCAGCCTGCTCAAATCTCAGTGTTTGAGGAAAGAGCAATCGCTGAGATCTAACACGACTCTCCACCTGAAACTCCCTCAACAATCTTTCGTAGAGAATTCTCTCGTGCAAAGCATGCTGATCAAACAAATAGAGATCCTCATCTCGACGAGCGACCAGATAGGTCCGATCAATCACACCCATATAAGAGTAAGGGCTGAGGGCTTGCATGGGCAGCGACAACCCCAGCTGCCGCTGGGAGACATCAGGCATCGAAGCCGTTCGATCGTTCGCAAAAACAAGCGGTGCAGCCGCCGCCACTTCCATCGCGGGAGTCGTTGCGGGCAAAGGGTTAGAAGCCATGGGTGCGACGTGATCTTTGGAGCGATGAGAGATCTCGAGAGATCGTCGAATCGCCGATACAATCAGACTAAACAGACCCTCCGCATTTCGAAATCGCACCTCTGCTTTGGTAGGATGAACATTCACATCGAAGTCTTTGGGATCCCCCTCAAGATCCAGCGAAACCGCGACATCTCGAGTGTTCTCGGTATACCCCTCAAAGGCTCTTCGAACGGCAAACTCAAGTTGAGAGTCTCGGATCGGTCGACGATTCAAACGCAAAATGATTTGAGACTTCACTGACCCCAAACGCGCGGGCAGCAGAGCCACTCCAGAAACTTTCCAGTGCGCTTCAGCCCCACCAAATGAAAACCACGAGCCCTCTTCCTCGGAGTCAAAGTACCAGAGACTCCGCTCGAGCGTAGACTGGGAGTTCAACTTGAGTTTTGGCTTGCCGGCCTCGCCGAACTCAAAAGCAATTTCGGGATAAGCCAATGCATACTTGCGGAAAAGCTGATGGAGCGCCATCGCCTCTGATCGAGCTGATTTGAGAAACTTAAGCCGAACAGGATGTTGAGCGAACAAGCGTCGGAGCGTGACGCGAGTCCCTAAGCGCTTGTCAATAGGACGAAGCGGCTGATGAGCCCCAAACCGAACGATCATCCGCTGACCGATCAATGACGCGGAGGTGGATGACTCGAGCTCGACCTCAGCAATCTGACCCATCGCAGCGAGGGCCTCGCCCCGAAAGCCCAGCGATCGAAGACAATCAAAATCTTCCAGGGACTGAAGCTTCGAGGTCGCATGCGCCTCAAAAACCAAAGGGAAATCGCCTTCCAAAATGCCAGTGCCATTGTCCTCAACCGTCAGGCGATCCAAGCCACCTCCCTCAAACTCAATGATGATCTTTTTGGCACCCGCATCAATGCTGTTCTCCAGAAGTTCCTTTAACGCAGAGCTCGGTCTTTCAATGACCTCTCCGGCAGCAATTTGATGAATCAAATGAGGTGGAAGTTTTTGAATCATGATAGTGTGATTTATCTAGCGAATCCCATCAGTCGGTCGCAAGATTTGTTAACGAAAAAGGTCAAAAAAATGGGTGAGGAATTGAAGGCAGAGCGAATTGCAATCATCGGCGGTAATACCGTGTGTGGTCGGATGCTGATTGACGCCTTTGAGGCTGATCCGCTGATGACGGAGTACTGGGTCATTGATCTTCACAGTCCGAAGGGCCGCAAGGCAAAGAAACTGCGTTTTCTTCAAGTTGATTTGACTGAACCAGGTGCCGATGCAGCCCTCGCCGAGAAGCTGACTGAACTCAAAATCCAAACAGTCATTCATAGCGCTCTGAAAAACAATCCTTCCGGCAATGCCTCCGAGTCGCATGAGCTGGAAGTGATCGGTACGGTCAACATCGTCAGCGCAATCAAGGCATCTCAGGTACGAAAGCTCGTTGTCTGCTCGACGACCATGGTGTACGGAGCGAGCCCCAAAAATCCTAATTATATTTCAGAGAGTAAGCCGCTCGCAGAACATGCCGAATCCCGATTCGTCCGAGACAAGGTGGAAGCAGAACGCGAGTTGGCTCATCTCTTTGCCGATGCTCCTCAAGTCATCACGACCATTCTTCGATTCTGCTTGATCGTTGGACCTCGATCGAAAAATTATTTTACTGAGCTGCTGAGACGGCCCATCGTCCCCACCCTCTTGGGCTTCGACCCTCTCATGCAATTCATTTCGGAAGAAGATGCACTCGATGCGCTGATCAAAGCCATTCACGAGGATTTTCCGGGCGTTTTCAATATTGTTGGCAAGGGAGTCATTCCTTTGAGCTACGCGCTTCGCGAGGCAGGAAGGTTTAATCTGCCTGTTGCCCCGTTCATTGCCTATCCAGCCATTCAAATTCTTTGGAACCTGGATTTGCTTCCCGTTCCAGGCCGACTTCTCGATTACTTCAAATACCTTTGGGTCGCGGATGGAGAAAAGGCCAAAGAGGTCATGAACTTCCAATCCAAACTCACTTCAAAAGAGGCCTTTGTTAAGTTTGCCGAGAACTCTCGAGTGCAGGAGTACAAATGGGTACAATAACGCCAATCAACAGCCGATCGATCTCATCCAAAAATCCAGAGCATCGAAAAACCTGGACCAACAAGACGCTTGTCCAATTGGCTGAAGAGCTTGACCTCTACTACGCATCACCTGAAACCTATGACGTGCGCCGCATTGAAAAAATCGCGGCCGAGCTGTTCTCAGAACTCAAGAAAATTCTCGTTGAAGGCGGGCATTTTCATAAGTTCAAAGAGAGCTTAAGATCTCCACTTCCATCGCTCTTCGCTTTCCTAAAAAAGACAATTATTTTGCTGAGAAGCGAAGAAGTTGACGACTTTGGTCTCGACAGAAAGTTTGAGCTTTCGATTAAGCCCATTTTTGATTTTTTGTATTACGATTATTTTCGCGTTCGCACAAAGGGCATTGAAAATGTGCCATCAGAGGGCCGCTGTCTCCTGGTGAGCAATCACTCGGGAGTTCTTCCCTACGATGCGGCGATGATTAAACTAAGCATTTTTAACGAACATCCCTCTCAGCGCGAAGTTCGCTTCCTCGTCGATGACTTTGTGTTCCACTTCCCCTTCCTCGGCGTCATGATGAATCGGATCGGTGGCGTAAGAGCATGCCCCGAGAACGCCACTCGCCTTCTGGAATCTGATGAGATCGTCTCGGTGTTTCCCGAGGGGCTGAAGGGAATTGGGAAAAAATTTTCTGATCGCTATCGTCTGCAAAGATTTGGACGCGGAGGAGTGATCAAACTAGCGCTCAAAACTAAGTCCCCGATCGTGCCCATTGCCGTTGTGGGCGCTGAGGAGATTCATCCCTTGCTGTACAAGAGCACAACGCTGGCAAAACCCTTGGGATTACCCTTCATTCCCATCACTCCCACATTTCCACTTCTCGGGCCTCTTGGAGCGATTCCCCTACCTACTGCTTGGACGATCCGGTTTGGAAAGCCGATGGCCTTTGATTGGGCAACTCCCAAAGAGCTCAATGACGGCATCTTAATTAATCGAGAAACGGAGAAGCTTCGAGCCACGATCCAGGAGATGATCCGTCAATCTCTCGGCGAAAGAAAATCGATCTTCTTGGGCTGAGCTTCCTTAAAGAAGCGGACACGAAACAAGATCAAGAGCCAAACAGGTGGTCAAACCTCCTGCTAGAAAACACAGAAGACCCAAAACGAGCATGAAAAAAACGCCCAAACTGTAGGGGAGAGTCCTGGGCATATCTCGCCCTCTCGTGAATGGAACAAAGGCTTGGGTAAACCCAATGGGATCTGAAAACGCAAAGACGGACAATCCCACAAGGATCACAATCAGGAGCATGAAGGATGACATGGTCATGAATGCTTGAAGATCGGACACCAATAAATTGTATTATTCTTCGGCCCGAAGAGGCTATAAATTTCGTATGTCATCGATTGTCTATCGCCCCGAAGCCCCTTGGATTAAAAAATCGCATCTCTTTCAATTCATGACAAAGTTAGGATTTGATTCGTATGAGTCCTTTCTCAGATATTCCCAAGAAGACACGGAGAGATTTTGGACTCAGGCCCTCTCTGACATTGACCTAACGTGGTCTAAACCCTACCAAAAACTTCTCGCCTCAGGACTGCCTTGGCCCCAATGGGCCACGGGCGGAGAAATCTCGATTGTAGAAAACTGTATCGATCGCCACTTGAAACAAAATGCAAACAAACCCGCTCTGATTTTTGAGGCAGACCTTCCCGGCCAATCCGTCACATGGACTTTCAACGATCTAGCCCTTGCCTCCAGTTTCATCGCACAGGAGCTGAAGGACCAAGGAGCAAAGCCAGGCGATCGAGCGGCTCTTTTGATGCCGATGAGTCTAGAGATGGTGGCTTGCTTTTTTGGAATCTTGCGTGCGGGCCTCACGGTGATTCCTATTTTTTCAGGATACGGATCGGAAGCAATCGCGGCTCGACTGCAGGATGCTGAAGTCAAATTTGTCTGCGTCCAAGATGAGACAACTCGTCGAGGAAAACCAGTGGCTGTCAAAGAAACTCTGTCGTCTCTTCTCAAAGACTGCCCCTCTGTGAAACATGTCATGACCTTAAACCGAAGCCAGATGACCTCAAAAGACGCTTTCAAAAATCAGAAACTGGTTCCCTCGCACACCTATGCATCGGAGGCTGAATGTCTGTTGCTCTACACATCCGGCACCACGGGAAAACCCAAAGCATGCGTGCACACCCCCTTCGGTGTGCTCGCAACGACAGGCAAAGAACTTCGCTACGGATTCGATGTTCATGAGACTGATCGCTTCTTTTGGTACACCGACATCGGTTGGATGATGGGACCTTGGGAGTTGTTGGGCGTTTTGCAGTTTGGTGCCACAGTCGTTCTCTACGAAGGAGTTCCCGATTTTCCTGAACCCGACCGCCTCTGGAAGATTATTGATCAACATCAAGTGACCCACCTTGGGATTTCGCCCACCGCTGTCCGAGTACTCAAAAAAGCGGGGGATCAGTTTATTGATCGACACTCTCTGAGCAGCTTGAGAGTTTTGGGATCCACCGGTGAGCCCTGGGATGAAGAAACCTGGATGTGGTATTTTGAGAAGGTCGGAAAATCGCGCTGCCCCATTCAAAACATCTCAGGCGGTACTGAAATTATGGGATGTCACCTGATGCCATCGCTACTTCAACCTCTTAAGCCTGCGACGCTTGGCGGGCCAGCACTGGGCGTACGAGCGGAAGTATGGACGGAGAACGGAGAGTCACTCACAAGAGGATTGGGGCATTTGGTTTGCAAAAGCCCTGCTCCCGCCATGACCAAAGGATTTTTGAACGCTCGGCAAAAGTACATCGACACCTACTTTGAAAAGTTCGGACCATCCACTTGGTATCATGGCGATTGGGCCTTCATTGATGATGATGGCTTTTGGTTTTTGCGAGGACGAAGTGATGACACGATCAAGATTGCAGGCAAGCGCGTGGGGCCAAATGAGTTTGAATCGGCGCTGATGGAAAATGCTGCCGTGGCGGAATCCGCTGCAGTAGGCGTCCCTCATGAGATAAAGGGTGAAGGAGTCGTTTGCTTTGTCGTTCTTAAGGACAAAGCCCAAGCATCAGAGACTCTTCGATCAGAACTTGTTAGCCAAATTGCAAAGACAATGGGCAAAGCTCTGACAGCAGAGAAAGTTTTGTTTGTCGATGCCCTTCCAAAAACGAGATCAGGCAAGATTTTGCGAGGGATCATTCGTAAGATTTTTCTGAACGAAGCATATGACAGCTCAGCGGCAGATCAGCCGACGGCGTTAGAAGCGATCAAAAAAGCTTTTTGATTTTACTGCCGTTTTAGATGACCTGTGAACACAGCGATATCTTCCACAAACGGGTCTCGCGTGGGGAAATTAGGAGCTGCTCGATCAACCGCAATAATGAGCCCCACCATGGCCCAACCCGCTGGCAAAACGATACTATTGTTGGCGTCGAGAAATCCTCCGTTGTTATAGATTTTATCGAGACTCTTTCTTTGAACTTGAAGTTTAGTGAAGCGACCTTCTCTCAATCGTAATCCTAAGCCCGTAAAAACATAATTGGGATCGTAAGGTTCCATAATGGCAAACTCCTGAGAACCATCGAGAGTTATTCCTTGCTGTGTGAAAAGCTTGGTCTGCGGCTTAAAGGCTTGAGCTTGGGGATCCCACTCTCGCGCGCGAATGGCCATTCGAATGGGAAGACTTTGTACAATCGGCTGACCATTACCATTCAAAGTATCGTAGCCCGCTTCCAACCCGATGCCGGTGATGAATGAAACAGCCTCTGTTTGGTCCATCGTCAGAACGGGTTCAACAAGCTGTTCGTACTCATGCATTAGAATCGTTCGAGTCACAGGAACAACAACTGATTCATTGTCCGCCGATCGATTGTACGCCAACTGAATGATCGGCAAGTTCTGAAGGAACAACCGAGTCGTCGTTGGAGCCATATTCGGCATGATCTGAGGCCTTGGAGCGGTCTCAGTTCCGCACGCATTGAGGGTTATTGCTAGGACAACTAAAGCTTTGATTCTTGCTGACACCATCACCCTCACCAAGTTTGCAAGCCAAATGCCACCAAAAGCCATAAAAACCTCAATGATTTCAGGTGGTTCGCATTAATTGCTGAGGCCTCAATGTCCCACAAATGGGACTCTTTGGGCTAGGAAAACCCCAATCATTTCCGATAGAGTAAGCGACACAATGAAAGAAGATTTTGATTGGTTTCACCTCGTCGACCTCGCCGCTAAGCCCATTGACCCCCAACGTTTTTCCCTTAAAAAAGTAAAAGTCGTCTGCACCGTAGGCCCTGCTTCCGAAAAACGATCGACTTTGCGCTCGATGATTCGCGCCGGAATGGATGTGGCCCGCCTTAACTTCTCTCACGGTCACCACCGAGATCATTTGAAGCGATTAGGACTTCTACGCGAAGCGGCCCGAGATGAAGGAAAGTTTCTGGGAATCCTCCAAGATATTCAGGGACCTAAGATTCGTGTGGGTCGCTTCGAGGAACAATCCATTGTTTTGAAAAAGGGTGATTCGTTTTGCATCACAACGAGCGATGTCTTGGGAGATGGAAATCGAGTTTCTTGTACTTACAAAGATCTTCACAAGGATATTAAGCCGGGTCATCGCATTCTTATTGATGATGGCTTGGTTTTTTTGCTGGTAGAAAGCGTCAAAGGCCGAGACATCCACTGCCGTGTGATTTTTGGAGGACCTGTCAAAGACTCCAAGGGCATGAACTTGCCTGATACTTTTGTAAAGATTCCCTGTCTCACGGAGAAGGA